>CAMNPM010000024.1 GCA_946548065.1 uncultured Prevotella sp.
ATTTCTTCTTTCTGGGTTTGCGGATGGCCCAGCCCTCTTCCTCGAAGTTGGGAATCTCGCCCTTCAGTTCCTTGTTTGCCTTCGGACTTTTGGATGATTTGGGGTTAATGCCAATCGTAGACACACTTAAAGAGGCGGAGAGTTCAATTAGATACTTTCCATCAGGACGTCCCAGACGGCGATGATGTGACAGAGGCTGCCTGCGAGGACGAAAAAATGGAACACGGAGTGCATGTACTTGCGCTTGTTGAGGGAGTAGAAGGCTGCACCGGTGATGTAGCAAACACCCTCAGCGATAATCCAGATGACGGCGGCTGTCGACACGGCATCGAGGAGCGGCTTGAAGGCTACCAGGATGCTTAGCCCCATGCCGACGAAGCAGAAGGTCTCCAGGTTGGAGTGCTCTTTTAATTTTACAAAACTGATAATAGTGCCTGCTATGGCGCAGAGCCAGACGAAGATGAACAGTCCCCAGCCCCAGTAGCCCTGAGTGCGCAGGGCGATGAGCGTCAGGGGCGAGTAGGAGCCGGCGATGTGCCAGTAGATGGCAGCATGATCGAAGCGGCGCAGGCGTTCCTTCCATCGGGAATGGTGCTTCATGGAGTGATAGAGCGTGGAAGCGAGGTAGGATGCCAGCATGCCGAACAGGTAAAGGATGACGCCTGCCTGGGCCCAACTGCTGCTGCTACGGAACACCCATACAAGGAAGATGATGCCAAAGACAAGCCCCATCACCACTCCGCCACCGTGCGACGTAGCGTTCCAGATTTCCTCTTTCCTCGTATAGCGTATCATAGTCGGCTGCAAAAGTAATCATAAAAATCGAACTGGCCAAACAGTTTCTTTTTTTTATAGAAATACTTGGTGGTTTCAGAATAAATCACTACCTTTGCACATATTTTTATAAGAAACGTTTCGAGAATGATTAAAATTAAGGTCGTGAATCGTGGGCATCAGCAGTTGCCCACATATGCTACGCCCCAGAGTGCCGGTATGGACTTGCGAGCTAATCTGGACGGGCCGATGACGTTGCGCCCGCTGGAGCGCAGGCTCATACCAACAGGTCTGCACATTGCCCTGCCCGAAGGCTATGAGGCACAGGTGAGGCCCCGCAGTGGACTGGCTCTGAAGCACGGGCTGACGGTGCTCAACGCCCCGGGTACTATTGATGCCGACTATCGGGGCGAGATAGGCGTGGTGCTGGTCAACCTGTCGCAGCAGGACTTCGTGGTGAACGACGGCGAGCGTATTGCCCAGCTGGTCATCGCCCGTCATGAACAGGGCGACTTTGTGATGGTGGACGCGCTGGATGAGACTGAGCGTGGTGAAGGCGGCTATGGGCATACTGGAGTAAAGTGAATAGGTTGAGATACATATTTCTGATGGCTGTCGTGGCGGCAGGCATGTCGTGTCTGGCTCAAGACAAGGCGCGCCGCTATGACGCGATGTTCCTGGAGGCGATATGCCAACGGGAGAAGGGCAACAGCGACGCTGCCTTCGACCTGCTGCGCCACTGTGTGGAGACAGACTCTACGAGGTCGGAGGCGTGGTTCTACTTGTCGCAATATTATGCTTCGTTGAAAGAGAAGGAGCAGTCGCTCGCCTGCGGCAAGCGGGCGGTGGAGCTGGAGCCTGCCAACCCAACCTACCTGGAGTCGCTGGCCGATGTCTACATCAACCAGCGCGACTATCGTAAGGCTGCCGATATGTTGGAGCGGCTCTATGACATCAATCGCGACCGCGACGACGTGCTGGGTATGCTGGCGTCGATCTATGAGCAGCTGGAAGACTACGACAAGGCCGTTGCCGCCCTGACTCGACTGGAGGTGGTGGAGGGCAAGAGCGAGCGCCTGTCGTATGCAAAGAGTCAGCTATACACCCAGATGGGCAACCAGCAGGCTGCCATCCGCGAAATGAAGCAGCTGGCAGAGCAATACCCTAACGACCTGAACTACCGGTGCATGTATGCCAACACGCTCTACAAGAACGGGCAGAAGAAAAAGGCGCTGGCAATGTACGAACAGATACTCGGTGAGGAACCCGACAATCGCGTGGCTCAGTTGGCGATGCTGGCCTATTACCACGACGAGAACGACACGCTGCGCCAGCGACAGATGACGGAGCGCATATTGCTGAATAAGGAAACGACACTGCAAGACCGCATCGCACTGATGCGACAAGTGATAGGCGAGAGCGAGAAAGAGGAGGGCGGCGACTCTACGCGTGTGCTCCAAATGTTTCGCAGGATGATGGCCCTGCCTGACATCGAGGCGGACATACCGCTGTTCTGTGCTGCCTATATGGGCTTGAAGAAGATGCCCACCGACAGCATACGCCCCGTGCTGGAGCGGGTGCTGGAGATAGCCCCCGACAATGCGTCGGCACGGCTGCAGCTGGTGAGCTTTGCCTGGCAGGCGGAAGACAAGGAGCGTGTGATAGCTCTTTGTCAAGATGCCCGCCAGTATAATCCTGACGAGATGGCTTTCTATTATTATCAGGGCATAGCCTACTATCAGAAGCAAGACCTGGACCAGGCACTGAATGCCTTCCAGAACGGCATCAGCGTCATCAACGAACAGAGCAACCCGGAGATCGTGAGCGACTTCTATGCCGTGATGGGCGACATCATGCACCAGCGCGGACGCTACCAGGAGGCTTTTGCGGCCTACGACTCCTGTCTGCAATGGAAAGACGACAACCTGGGCTGCTTGAACAACTATGCCTACTACCTGAGCGAGCGGGGTGAGCAGTTGGAGAAGGCCGAGCAGATGTCGTTCCGCACCATCAAGGCCGAACCCAAGAATGCCACCTACCTGGACACCTACGCCTGGATACTCTTCATGCAGCGCCGCTACAGTGAGGCCCGCATCTATATCGACCAGACCCTGCAGTGCGACTCCGACTCGTCGGCTGTTTTGCTGGAGCATGCCGGCGATATCTACTATCACGTAGGCGACAGGGAGAAAGCCGTCGCCTTGTGGGAACAGGCACTCGAAAGGGCTTCTGACTCCTCGGAGGTCAAAGACGACCGGAAGCAAGTGTTGATAAGAAAAATAAAACTAAAAAAATATCTGAAAGAATGAAAGCATTAAGAAGTATTACAAAGATTGCCTTAGTGGCAATGATGTTGACATTAGTGGCTTCATGTGGTTCAAAGCGCAAGGCTGTCAAGGATACTCCGGCAGTTGTTGCTGTTGACACGCTAAAGCAAAAGGCTTTCTTGCAAAAAGTGCTTGACAATGCCCAGTACGCCCGCTTTATCACCTCGAAGGTGAAGTTCAGCGTAGAGGTGGGATCCCGCCAGATGACGCTCACAGGCAACCTGAAGATGAAGCGCGACGACGTGATTCGTCTGCAGCTGATGGCTTTCGGATTTGTAGAGGCCGGACGCCTGGAATTCACCAAGGAGTATGTGCTGGTGATGGACCGCATCAACAAGCTCTACCTCAAGGTGCCTTACTCGCAGCTCGATTTCCTGCGCAACAGTCATATTGACTTCTATGTGCTGCAGGCTTTGTTCTGGAACGAGCTGTTCCGGCCGGGAACAGCCAAGGTGAAAGACGAGACACTGAAGTCGTATTCTACGGAGGCTGGCACCGACGATACCGTCATCGCCATGGAAGACGGCAAGTTGTCGTATCGCTGGCTTGCAGAAAACGGCACACACCGTGTGAAGATGGCCAACATCATGTACAACGACAAGTTCCGCGGCAACTACCAGCTGAACTGGGACTACGAGAACTTCCAGACCTTCAGCCGTAAGAACTTCCCCAGGAATCATAAGATTTCGTTCGACACTCCTGATAAGGAGCTGAAGTTCGAGATGACGCTCAACTATATGGGAGCTGAGGAGAACTGGGAAACACGTACAGAGGTGTCGAGCAAGTATCGCCAGGTGTCTGTCGAGGAGATTCTTTCACGCTTCATGTCACTCTAATACAGCTGGATGAAGCGGATATTAAGTATTGTCCTGCTGCTGGCCTTCGCCCTGACTCCCTATGCGCAACAACAGCGCACCACCAGGAAGGCAGGGGCGAAGAAGACAGTTGTTGCAGGTAAGTCAAAGTCGAGACAGCCACAGAAGAAAAAGAAGAGACCTGCTGGTCAGTCGACAGCCAAACAGCCTACCGTGACATCGCTCCAGAACCAGCGGCAGCAGATACAAAAGCGAATCAAGGAGCAGGAACAGCGGCTGCGCAACAACGAGGCGGCGGTGAAAAAACGGTTGCAGGACCTGATGGTCATCAACTCCGAGATTGAGGGTAAGCGTCGCACCATAGACACCATCAAGCACGACATCTCTAACCTGGATGTGGAGATTGAGGAATTGGGAATGCAGCTCGACCAGTTGCAGGATCAGCTGGAGGACATCAAGAAGAACTACGTGAAGTCGATGCGGTATATGCACCGCAACCGGACTACCCACAGCAAGCTGATGTTTATCTTTGGTGCCGACAACCTGACCCAGATGTACCGTCGTCTGCGCTTTGTACGCGAGTATGCTGCCTATCAGCGTACGCAGGGTGAGGCTGTGAAGCAGAAGCAGGAGGAGGTGAACATGAAGTTCCAGACGCTCAACGTAGCCCAGGAGCGCAAGCGCAGGCTGCTGACCAAGGGTGAGCAGGAACGCCGTTCGCTGGAAGGCAAACAGACGGAGCAGCAGAATGTGGTGAACACGCTCAGGAAGGAGCAGAAGACCATTCAAAACATCATTGACCAGCAGAAGAAGAAAGACGCTGCGCTAAATGCCCAGATCGACCGTCTGATAGCTGAGGAAGTAGCCCGTCAGAAAGCTCGTGCTGCTGCCGAGGCCAAGCGTCGTGCCGAGGCAGAGGCTGCCAGAAAGCGAGCAGCCGAGCTGGCCCGCAAAAAGGCCGAGGCAGAGCGCATAGCCCGCGAGAACGCCCGTCGTGTGGCTGAGGCCAAGGCTCGCGAGGCCAAGGCAAAGGCTGAGGCGAAGGCTGCCCGAGACCGTAAGGCACGTGAGGCTGCCGAGCAGCGGGCTCGTGAGGCAGAGCAGAGACGACTGGCAGAGGAGCGTCGGGCTGAAGAAGAGAACAGGGAGCGCGCCCGCCAGGTGGCTGTAGCTCGCAAGGAGGCCGACGAAGCCTTGAAGGTGCCTACGGAGGACATGCGTATCAGCGGAAGCTTCGAGAGCAATCGCGGACGGTTGCCGATGCCTATCACTGGCCCTTATCGTGTGGTCAGCCATTTCGGACAATATAATGTAGAAGGACTGCGCAATGTGAAGCTCGACAATAAGGGGATTAACATTCGTGGTGAGGCTGGAGCACAGGCACGTAGCATCTTCGACGGTGAGGTCAGCGCAGTGTTTAGCTTCGGTGGCACGATGGTGGTGATGGTGCGTCACGGAAGCTATATCTCAGTGTATTGCAACCTTGCAAGCGTCAATGTGCGCAAAGGACAGAAGGTGATGGCCCGTCAGGCCTTGGGGCGCGTGGGGCAGGACAACATCCTGCAGTTCCAGCTGCGCCGCGAGACTGCCAAGCTTAATCCGGAGCAATGGATAAGATAGCCTACGCGTAAGTGATTAGGCTTACGTACGTTTCTATTGCCTGTTCTATCTCGCTGATGCAGATGAACTCGTCGGCACTGTGTGAGCGGCTCGACTGGCCTGGACCAAGCTTCAGGGAGCGGAAAGGCATCAGGGCTTGGTCGCTGAGCGTGGGCGAGCCGAAAGGACACATGCCCAGTTGGATGCAACGCTGTACCAAAGGGTCGCCAACAGGGATATGCGACGATGACAAACGGAACGAGCGGGCCTTGAGCTCGCTCTTCTTCATGTGCTTCTGAAGAAACGAGAACAGATACTCGTTCTGATAATACTCATTGGTTCGCACGTCAATGACGAAGTGACACTCGTCGGGTATCACGTTGTGCTGAGTACCGCTGTTTAGCACCGTTACCGTCATCTTGGTCGGTCCTAAAAGCGCACTCGACTTCCTGAAGCGATAGTCGCGCAGCCACACCAGGTCGTCCAAAGCCTCATAGATGGCATTCACTCCTTCTTCGCGGGCAGCATGACCGCTTTTGCCGTAGGCCACACCGTCGATGACCATCAGCCCTTTCTCGGCAATAGCAGGCTGCATGCCCGTAGGTTCGCCAACGATGGCTACGTCAATCTTGGGCAGTTCGGGCAACGCGAGCGAGAAACCTCCTGCTCCGCTCACCTCCTCTTCGCAGGAGGCCAGATAGACCAGATTGTAGGCGATGTCCTGTTCGCGCAATATCCGATACACCTGCAACAGGCTCACCAGTCCGCCTCCGCAATCGTTGGCTCCCAGACCATACAGACGGTCGCCTTCAAGGGTGGGCGTAAAAGGGTCGCGGGTCCAGGTGGCTACGGGTTTGACGGTGTCGATATGGGCATTGAGCAGCAGTGTTGGCTTCTGCGCGTCAAGCTCCTCGTGTATCAGAATGTTGTTGCCAATCCTGCGAGCGGGAAGCCCCCAGGCCTTTGCCTGTTGTTCGAAAACATCGGCAGCGCGCGACTCGTCGCGGCTGACGGAAGGTGTGCTGATGAGCCGCTTCAGCAACTCTACGGCATCGCTGGTGTATTGATGTATATCCATAATCGTTGGCAAAGATAGTGTAAACAGAATGAAAAACCAAAAAAATTTTTGTTTTTCGCTCACTTATTCGTACCTTTGCACCTAATTAATATAATAAACGAGGAATATGCAGACTAATTGTCACATGTCGGTGCTGGTGCACGAGCAGGCAAAAAAGTACGGTGACCGCGAGATGCTGATATATCAGGATTTCGGAGGCAAGGAGTGGAAATCACTATCGTGGAATCAGGTGTCGGCAACCGTGAGGCAGGTGTCCAATGCCCTGCTGAACTTAGGTGTGAAACCGCAGGAGAACATTGGTATCTTCTCGCAGAACTCCGTGCAGTATATGGAGTGCGACTTTGGAGCCTGGGGCATCAGGGCGGTCACCATACCCTTCTATGCCACCAGTTCGGAGCAGCAGATACAGTTTATGGTCAACGATGCCAAGGTGCGCTACCTCTTCGTCGGTGAGCAGGAACAGTACGACAAGGCTCGCCGCTCGTTCTCGCTGTGTCCCTCGCTTGAGCGCATCATCGTGTTCGACGAGTCGGTACATATCTCCACCCACGACCCCAACGCCATTTTTTTCTCAGAATTTCTGAAGTTAGGCGAGGGACTGCCTCGTCAGACGGAGGTCGAGAAGCTGCAGCAAGAGGCCTCTTGGGACGACATTGCCAACATCCTGTACACCAGTGGTACTACCGGCGACTCGAAGGGCGTCATCCTGACTCACGGTCAGTTCCATGCGGCTTTTGAAGCCAACAGTAAATGTGTACCCGTCACGGACAAGGACCGCGTGATGAACTTCCTGCCTTACACCCATATCTTTGAGCGCGGCTGGGCCATTCTCAGTCTGACAGTTGGTGCCACCATGATTGTGAACACCTACCCGATACAGGTGCAGCAGTCCATGCGCGAGACCCATCCTACCTGCATGTCGGCCGTACCCCGTTTCTGGGAGAAAGTGTATATGGGCGTGATGGACAAGATAGACCATGCCAACCCGATGGAGCGCAAGCTCTTCAAACACGCCTTGGAGGTGGGCCGCAGGCATAACATCGAGTATCTCAGTGCAGGCAAGAAGCCGCCCATGGCCCTTCACCTGGAGTATGAGGTACTCAACCGTACCGTTTTCTCTCTGGTGCGCAAGGAACTGGGACTGGAGAATGCCCACTTCTTCCCCACCGCAGGAGCCGCCGTGTCGGCGCATGTCGAGGAGTTCGTGCATTCCATTGGCATCAACATGATAGTAGGCTATGGCCTCACCGAGTCGCTGGCCACCGTGTCGTGCGACCATCTGGGCGAGCCCTACACCATCGGTAGCGTAGGACAGCCCATCGACAGCATCGACATCAAGATCAGCGAAGAGGGCGAGGTGCTGCTCAAGGGTCCCACCATCACGATAGGCTACTACAACCGTGAGGACCTCACCAAGCAGGCTTTCACCGACGACGGCTACTTCAAGACGGGCGATGCCGGATACCTGAAGGATGGCGAGCTCTATCTCACTGAGCGTATCAAGGACCTCTTCAAAACCTCCAATGGCAAGTATATCGCACCCCAGATGATTGAATCGAAGCTGTTGGTTGACAAATATATCGACCAGATAGCCATCATCGCCGACCAGCGTAAATTCGTCTCGGCACTCATCATCCCCGTCTATACGCTGCTGGAGGAGTATGCCCGCGAGCACCGCATCGCCTTCGACAGCCGCGAGGAGCTGTGTGCCAACCCACAGATTATCCAGATGATGAAGGAGCGCATAGACACCCTGCAGCAGCAACTGGCCCACTACGAGCAAGTGAAGCGTTTCACCCTGTTGCCTCACCATCTGTCTATGGAGAAAGGCGAGCTCACCAACACGCTGAAGATTCGCCGCCGTGTGCTCAACGAGAACTACAAGGCTGAAATCGATGCGATGTACGAAGAGTCAAACTCAAATTAGAAATGAGTGAATTCTCATTTAGAATAATATGATAACACAAGACCAGTTAAAAAACATACTCGACCGTGCAGACGCACTGTACAAGTATCTGAAGATTGACGAGAAGAAGATAGAATACGAAGAGGAAGACCTTCGCACACAGGCTCCCGACTTCTGGGAAGACCAGAAGCGTGCCGAGGAGCAGATGAAGAAGGTGAAGTCCATCAAGAAGTGGCTCGACGACTATCAGAACGTACGTACTGCTGCCGACGAGCTGCAGCTGGCATACGACTTCTACAAAGAGGAGATGGTCACCGAGGAGGAGGTGGATGCCGACTATCGTAAGGCCATTGAAGCCATCGAGGCGCTTGAACTCAAGAACATGCTGCGCCAGAAGGAAGACCCCATGGATGCAGTTCTGAAGATCAACTCTGGAGCTGGTGGCACCGAGGCTCAGGACTGGGCTGAGATGCTCATGCGTATGTACCAGCGCTGGGCTGAGGCTCACGGCTATAAGGTCAGCATCTCCAACCTTCAGGATGGCGACGAGGCAGGCATCAAGAGTGTCACCATGCAGATAGAAGGCGGCGAGTATGCCTATGGCTATCTCAAGTCGGAGAACGGTGTCCACCGCCTGGTGCGCGTCAGTCCTTATAATGCCCAGGGCAAGCGAATGACCTCGTTTGCCTCCGTATTCGTGTCGCCGCTGGTCGACGATACCATCGAGGTATATGTCGACCCCGCCAAGTTGTCGTGGGATACCTTCCGCAGCTCTGGTGCCGGTGGACAGAATGTCAACAAGGTGGAGTCGGGCGTACGTCTGCGCTATTGGTATACCGACCCTGATACCGGTCAGGAGGAAGAGATACTGATTGAGAACACCGAGACGCGCGACCAGCCCAAGAACAAGGAGCGCGCGATGGCACTGCTGCGTTCGCAGCTCTACGACCGCGCCATGCAGAAGCGCCTTGAGGCCCAGGCTAAGATTGAGGCTGGCAAGAAGAAGATAGAGTGGGGGTCGCAAATCCGCTCCTATGTCTTCGACGACCGTCGTGTCAAGGATCACCGTACCAACTATCAGACCTCAGATGTCGATGGCGTGATGGACGGAAAAATCGACGGGTTCATCAAAGCCTACCTCATGGAATTCCCAGTAAACGATGAAGATTAATAGAACCATTTAAATATTACAGCTATGAGTAAGAACAAAAACAATGCAAAGCGTGAAGCTTATGCCAAGAAACAAGAAGAAGAGGGCAAGAAAATAGTGGGATGGATTTTTGGCGGACTCATCGTCCTCGCTATCATCTACATGATTTGGACTCTCACAATGATGTCGTAATGGCTTTCGAGATTGAACGCAAATTCCTCGTGCTTGACTCTTCGTACAAGCACGAGGCTTTTTCCTCCAGTCACATCCGTCAGGGCTATATCTGTAGCGAGCGTGGCCGTACGGTGCGTGTGCGCATCCGAGATACACGTGCGTACATTACTATTAAAGGTCCCTCTGCCGATGGCGGACTGTCGCGTTATGAGTTCGAATACGAAATACCTCTCTCCGATGCCGAGACGCTGATGACGCTCTGCCAGCCGGGCATCATCGACAAGACCCGCTGGCTGGTAAAGAGCGGCAAGCACACCTTCGAGGTCGATGAGTTTCATGGCGACAACGAAGGTCTTGTGATGGCTGAGGTGGAACTATCCTCCGAGGACGAAGCATACCAGCAACCTGCCTTCATCGGGCAAGAGGTCACTGGCGACCGCCGCTACTACAACTCGCAGCTGCGAAGCAATCCCTATCGCCTGTGGAAGTAGGCATCCCTTCCTGCTACTTCGCGTAAGCGCTATTGAGTCTTTATCCAGCTATACTTCACCAGCAGTCCGACTGTAGCTCCCAGGGTGGCCCCTATGGCGTTGGCAGCAAAGTCGAGCCAGTCGCCATTGCGGTGTCCCATCGTGCAGTATTCCTGTATCAGTTCCAGCATCCCGCTCATCAGTATCGGAGCCAGCCAGCCCCAGAAGGCCAGCTTTTCCCAGTCGACGTGCTGATGGTTGGAAAAATATTCACACCAGATGGTGCAGACCAGCCCGCCATACATCACCGTATGGGTCCACTTGTCTATCAGGGCCACATTGTCCAGTGGAGTCTCTGGAAAAAATGGGGTCAACGACAGTATCCATACCATAATAATGCAGAGCACTGATAGAGGGTAATGGGTGACAATCTGCTTTATTTTTTTCATTTCCCGCATTATTTTGATGCAAATATAACAAATTTCTTTCAACTCTGTGCAGAAATTCTAAACTTTTTAATTACTTTTGCATTCGTAAAACGACTAGAAATGGAAATGGCAAAATTGGAAAGGGCGAAATTTGGGAGCCGTTTGGGTGTTATCCTGGCTACTGCTGGTTCTGCTGTTGGCTTGGGCAACGTGTGGCGCTTTCCCTACATGACAGGCGAGAATGGCGGAGCAGTATTCATCATGATCTACATTCTCTGCGTACTGCTGCTGGGCATTCCCTGCATGATTAGCGAGTTTATCATCGGTCGTCACGGTAGGGCCAATACAGCCCGTGCCTTCACCAAGATGGCTGGGGGCAGTGCCTGGTCGGCTATTGGCTACATGGGTGTGCTGACGGGTTTCCTTATTACGGGCTATTATGCCGTGGTGTCGGGCTGGTGCCTGCAGTACATCTGGGCATCGCTCATCGGACACATGCAGGGCTCGCCAGAGTATTTCCAGACTTATTTCGTCCAGCTGTCCAGTGACCCCGTGAAGCCCGTACTCTGGACTTGCATCATCCTGGGCATCACCTATCTCATCATCGAGCATGGTGTACGCGACGGCATTGAGCGGGCTTCCAAGCTCATGATGCCAACCCTCTTCCTCCTGCTGCTCATCATCGTGGGTGCATCGTGCATGCTGCCAAATGCCGACAAGGGTATTGAGTTCCTGTTCAAGCCCGACTTCTCCAAGATTACCGGCGATGTGTTCCTCGCTGCCCTCGGACAGGCGTTCTATTCCATGAGCATCGCTATGGGTTGTCTGTGTACCTATGCCAGCTATTTCTCCAAGAATACCAACATCACCCAGTCGGCTGCCGAAATCGGAATCATCGATGCCGTCGTGGCCATCCTCGCCGGACTGATGATCTTCCCTGCGGCCTTCAGCGTTGGGGTAAGTCCAGACAGCGGCCCCTCGCTCATCTTCATCACGCTGCCCAACGTATTCACCCAGGCCTTTGCCACTATGCCCGCCGTGGGTTATGTCATCTGCCTGTTGTTCTTTGTTCTCCTGTCGCTGGCTGCACTCACCTCACTGATGTCGCTCCACGAGGTGTCCACGGCCTTCTTCCAGGAAGAGCTTGTCATCACGCGCAAGAAAGCGGCACTCATCGTCACCGTCTCCACTGCCGTCATCGGAGCCTTTTGCTCGCTGTCGCTGGGGGCTGTCGACGGCATGTCGTTCTTCGGAAAGACCCTCTTCGACTGGTTCGACTTCGTCACCGGCCAGATATTCCTCCCCATCGTGGGCTTCCTTACATGTGTCTTTATCGGCTGGGCCGTACCTCATAAGATGGTTCGCGACGAGTTTACCAACTGGGGTACCCTCCGCGGACGCTTCTTCCACCTCTACATCTTCCTGGTGAAGTATGTCTGTCCGCTTGCCATTCTCTTTATTTTCCTCCATCAATTAGGATTGCTCAAATGAACGACAGAGGCAGTTTTGGCAGTAAGATAGGCATCGTCCTCGCTACGGCTGGCTCTGCCGTTGGTCTGGGCAATGTGTGGCGCTTCCCCTATATGGCGGGCGAGAACGGAGGGGCTGCCTTCATCCTGCTCTATTTCGCCTGCATCCTGGTGCTCGGTGTGCCAGGCATGCTCAGCGAGTTCATTGTAGGCCGTCATGCCCAGGCCAATGCTGCACGAGCCTACGACAAGCTGTCGGGCGGAAGGTCCTGGAAACTTGTGGGCTATCTAGGCATCCTCACCTCTACGCTCATCCTTGGCTTCTATGCCGTGGTGGCGGGCTGGTGCCTGCAGTATCTGTATGCCTCGCTGGCAGGACAGGTCAGCGGCGATGCCGACTATGTCAAGAATTACTTCATTGCCTTCTCCAGCCATCCCTTGAAACCCGTGCTCTGGGGTGTGGGCTTCGTGCTCATCACCCACCTCGTTGTGGTGCGTGGCGTACGCAGCGGCATCGAGCGAGCCTCCAAGCTCCTTATGCCCGTCCTGCTCTTGCTGCTTGTCATTATCGTCATAGCGTCTTGCATGCTCCCGGGCGCAACGGCGGGCATCGAGTTTCTGTTCTATCCCGACTTCTCGAAGGTCAGCAGCCGCGTGATGCTCGAAGCACTCGGCCAGGCGTTCTTCTCGCTGTCATTAGGCACTGCCTGCCTGTGTACCTATGCCAGCTATTTCGCCAAGCATACCAACCTGTTGTACTCTGCCGGACAGATAGCCTTTCTCGACACGCTGATAGCCATTCTTGCCGGGCTCATGATTTTCCCCGCAGCAGCCTCTGTAGGGGTTAGTCCCGACAGCGGCCCGTCGCTCGTCTTCATCACGCTGCCCAACGTGTTTACCCAGGCTTTTGCCTCCATGCCCGCCGTAGGCTATGTCGTCAGCGTCATGTTCTACGCCCTCCTCGTCTTTGCTGCCCTTACCAGCACTATTTCGATGCACGAGATAGGCACCGCCTTCTTCACCGAGGAGTTCCACCTGCCGCGCAGCAAGTCGGCCTGGATTCTCACCACTGTCGCTTCCGTCCTGTGCCTGTTGTGCGCCCTCTCTGTCGGAGCTAAGCCTGAGCTACAGCTCTTCGGGATGTCGCTGATGGACTTCTTCGACCAGCTCACCGCCAACATCATGCTGCCCTTGGGGGGCATGCTCACCTGCTTGTTCGTTGGCTGGTATATTCCCCGTCAGCTTGTTCGCGACGAGTTCACCAACGGCGGCACCCTCAGTGCGCGGCTGTTTCCCGTCTATCTCTTTGCCGTCCGCTATGTCTGCCCGCTCTGCATTCTGCTTGTCTTCCTCCATCAGCTGGGCATTATATGAACCGCAACGACCGTCGCATCGCATTCGCCGCAGTCCTCGTCGGAACCCTGGCACTGATAGGCATCAGACTGATAGATACTGTGGCTCCAGAGTCCGACGGACACTCCAGGCGCACTACCGCCGCTAAGACTCATCGTTCCTCCTGGCAATACGCTGTTCAGACACAGGCTCCCGAGCGGTTTCCCTTCGATCCCAACACGGCCGACTCCACCCAACTGCTCCGCCTGGGACTTCAGCCCTGGCAAGTGCGTAACATCTATAAATACCGCGCCCACGGAGGAATATACCGTAAGAAGGAGGACTTTGCACGACTCTATGGACTCACCGTCAAGCAGTATCGCGAGCTTGAACCCTATATCCGTATCTCTGCCGATTACCTGCCTGCCTCTACGATCGTCAGGAGCAGCGGTCTCCGGGCTGCTAATGACACACAGCACATCCAGCGCGACACCCTGCGCTATCCCGTCAAGCTGAAAGACGACGAGCAGATAGTGCTCAATACTGCCGATACAGCCACACTGCGTCGTGTGCCAGGCATTGGCAACTATTATGCCCGCGAGATTCTCCGTCACGGACAGTGGCTCGGGGGCTATGTCAGCATCGACCAGCTCGACGAGATTGAGGGCTTTCCACAGGAGGCCAAGAAGTACTTCACCATTGTGTCGCCCCATCCGCAGAAACTCAACCTGAACCGCCTGACCCTCCAGCAGCTGCGCCGCCATCCCTACATCAACTATTATCAGGCCAAAGCTATCACCGACTATCGCCGCCTGCACGGCCGCATCAACAGCCTGCAGGACCTCCGCCTCTCACGCGACTTTCCCCCTGAGGCCATCCGCCGCCTGGAACCCTATGTGGAGTTCTGACCTCTTTTCTTGACTTCGTCGATTTGAGCTAACTCATTTTTTGTGGTGTCTATTTGGCTATTTTCTTTGTGGTTCCAGTTTTTTTGATTACTTTTGCAGTGGAAACCCCAGGGCATGGTCGCGATGAATGAAAAGGCCAACTCGTTTCTGGAGGAATCGCGTACCCTATTTGCCTAAGCGAAGAACTGATAATGCTATGAGATTTAAAGAAGAAATCAACGAGAGCTATACGATGGCCGAAGCCATCAAGGAGGCACAGCGCTGTCTGCATTGCAAGGTGCCTCAGTGTAAAAAGGGCTGCCCCATCAGCAACGATATTCCCGACTGGATACACGAGCTGAAGAAGGGCAACATGGGCAATGCCATCAGCATTATTCGTGCCAAGAGCAACCTGCCTGCGGTATGCGGCCGCGTCTGCGCCCATGAGAAGCAGTGCGAGGGCAACTGTGTGCTGGGCAAGAAGGGTCAGGCGGTCAACATCGGCAAGCTGGAACGCTTTGTGGCCGACTTCGACTCGGACAACGAGCTGACGCATGAGGACATTGTGGAGAAGACGCGTGGCAAGGTGGCGGTGATTGGGGCCGGTCCTTCGGGCATCACGGTGGCTGGCGACCTGGCTCGCGAGGGCTTTGCCGTCGAGATATTCGAGATGGAGGCCCAGTGCGGCGGTGTGCTGCGCTATGGCATTCCCGAATACCGGCTGCCCAAGGAGGTTGTGGCTCGCGAGATACGTTATATCGAGAAGATGGGTGTGGTGATTCACCGCAATACCCACGTAGGCGTGGAGATTACCGTCGACAGCATGTTTGCCCAAGGCTTCGATGCCGTCTTCATTGGCACGGGCCTGAGCAAGCCCAAGTCGCTGGAGATCCCCATCTGGCAGGACGGCCGCTGCATCTCAGAAGGCGAGAACGGCACGAAGTGCAGCGACTTGAAGCGTATTCGCCTGGCCACCCACTTTCTGCGTCGGGTGGAGTTGATTAGCGAAGGGTTCATGCAGCGCAACGAGCTACCCGTTGACCCAGGAGCCCGCGTCTATGTCATCGGCTGCGGCAATACGGCTATGGATGCCTCGCGCACGGCATTGCGTATAGGGGCATCGAGGGTAGACGTGATATATAATAAAGGTATTGACACCATGTCGGCCCTGCGCGCAGAATATGATGACGCGGTGAAGGAGGGGGTGCAGTTCAACTGGTGGAGCAGCATTACGGAGATTCACGTTGACGACCAGCTGGACATTACCGAGATAGTGCTTGAGACCGCTGAGCCCGACAAGGAACCTGTGCGCCAGACACTGCCTGCCAGCAATATTATCTTCGCCATCGGAGCCACACCGGCTACCAAGATAGTGCGCACCACCTCAGGGCTGCAGAACGACGAGCACCACTTCCTCATCACGCGTGACATCCCCTATGGCATGACCACCCGCAAGGGAGTCTTTGCCGGTGGCGATGTGGTGGGCCGTCAGGCTACTGTGGTGCATGCCATGCAAGATGCCAAAAAGGTGGCGCAGGGCATTGCCCAGTATGTGGACGCCATCAAGCTGATGAAGCTTATCAACATGGACTGACATGGGGATTGGAATAAGTAGGCCGCCTATAATAGCTGGCCCGATACCGCCCTACGGTTGTTCGGCTATTGCTTTGCTGCTTTAGCTGCCTCCTTGGCAGCCTTGCGGGCTTCTTTCTCTGCCTTCTTAGCCGCCTTACGGGCGGCTTTCTCTTGCTCCTTGGCGGCCTTGCGAGCTGCTTTTTCCTTCTCTTCGGCAGCTTTACGGGCTTCTTTCTCCTGCTTGCGGGCGGCTTTCTCTTGCTCCTTGGCTGCCTTCTCGGCAGCCTTGCGGGCGGCTTTCTCCTTGGCTTGAGCCTCCTTGACGGTTCGCTTCTGGGC
The DNA here is from genome assembly GCA_946548065.1 of uncultured Prevotella sp. Lineage (GTDB taxonomy): Bacteria > Bacteroidota > Bacteroidia > Bacteroidales > Bacteroidaceae > Prevotella. The sequence continues at coordinate 16,324 of CAMNPM010000024.1, forward strand.
CTTCTCGGCAGCCTTGCGCTGGCGCTCGGCATCCTTCTGTTGCTGTTGCAGGAGCTTTTCTTCCTCGCTCTTGCCCTTGCCAAAGAGATTGAAGCGGATGCCCGGCTTGATCTTCGTCTTCTTCATCTCGTTGGTGTTGGTGAACGAGAACGTGCAGCTCAGCGTGGCAAAGCTGCCCGGAGCCTTTATCATACCCTCGGCAATGGCACCGTTGGACACGATTTTGCAATAGACGTTCTTGGCCTTGACAAGCCCATACTTCGCCTCTTCAACATGAGCCGTCACCTCACCGATGGGCAGCTTGCCGCCCAGCTTGCGACGCATGATGGCGGTACGGGGCTTGGAGATGTCGAACTTGAAGTCGGCCGATGCTGTCACAGGTCCCAGGTCAGGCATGTCCATCACCTTGCCCAGCTCAATCTGCTTGGCTGCGGCGTGACCATAGACATACTTGTTGAGCTCGTCGAGGGAGAAGTCGAAGTTGATGCTGCCGGCAGCCGTGCGAACCAGACCACGGAACATCTCTTTCTTGTAGACCACGTCGAACGAACCCGTATAGATGAGCGTTCCCAGGGCATTGAGCTGTTTCATCATGAACTTCTTGACCACAAACTGATTGATGAGCAGCTCCTTCTCGCCTCCCTTGATGACTGCCTGCTTGACGTCGAAGTGTACATGCAGGTCGTACTTGTTCTTCAAGCCCACAATGGAGCCCTTGGCCTTGATGTTCACCAGTCCGTTGGGGCGCGTCACCACCGCATCGTGGAATCGCATGCCTTCTGCATCGCCATCCATGCGCACACTGAGGTTGAGTGGAATCTTGAAATTCCTGAGCACGGGGGCAAACATGCGGGAGATGTCCTGAAGATAGACCGTGCCGCCTATCGTAGAGGTGAAGTATGACAGCTTCTTGCCTGTCTTCTTGTTGGGGAACTTCAAGTCGGCTCGCACAAAGTGCAGTTCGGTATTCTTCTGCTTCAGCACCACATCCTCCAGGCGCATGCCCTCCTTGTTGGCGGTCAGCTCGCACTGCAGCTTCGTGATGTCAAGCCCGGTGATGGTGTCCTGGGCAGTAAACTCGCGCAGCCAGCCGTGAACGGTGCCTTTCTCCACCCGGTCGATGGCAAGCTTCATGTCGGCCCAGATATTGAAGTGGCCCACGTCAAAGAATCCGCGCTTGGGCTTGCCCGCGTTCTTACGGGGCTTGTGGTTGTTGGTGCGGAAGTTCACACGGTGCAGGTTGAGCTGTTGCTCACCATCCTCTGCCTTCACCTCTATCTCGGTCACCAGTACATTGTTCGTCACCAGCTCGCCCTTCTTGTTGAAGCGTTCCCACTGGCCGTGCAGGTTGGCAATCTTACCGTCTAACATGCCTTCGCTGTCCTGGTCGATTTTCAGCAATCCCAGATAGACGCTGTCCTTATTGAACCGCACCCCGATGTCTTCTGCCTTCACCCTGCTCACCGTCAAGGCCAGCTTACCCTTCTTCTTGTCTGCGGGTTGCTTGGTCTTGGGCTTTTTCTTGTCTGACTTGAATGCGTCGATGATGAACTGGTAGTTGGCCACCGTGTCGGGCGACAATGAATCCTTTGGCACCTTGTGTAGCTCAGCCTGAATGCCCTTCACCCTGATTTCAGGAATGACGATTTCATTTTTCATCAGCTTCATGATGTCTACGTCGGCCCTGAGGAATTCCAGGCTCAGCATCTTGCGCTGCTGCAGGTCGTCGATGTTGAGCCCAAACAGTTCGGCATCCAGTGTCAGCAGGTCGATGCTCACACTGTCTATGCTGACATTGGTCTTCAGCTTCTCTTTCAACAAGACGGTGGCCTTGTTGAGTAACTTCTGCTGTACGGAAGAGGTGTTCAGCATGCAAAAGCCTCCCACCAGCAACAGCACTACGATACCCACGACAGTACTTACGCTGACTATCAGCCACTTCATCACTTTGCCCATTTGCGTCTTTTCTTAATAGTTATTTAAGCATTTCTTTTAGCTTCTCTTCTAGTTTTTGTGGTGTCAGATTGCGTGCCACAATGGTTCCCGAGGCATCTATTACCAGATTGCCCGGGACATCGCTCACACCAACCTTGCGCAGCATCGGTGTTTCCCACATCTGACCGTCACAGATGGTCTTCCAGGGTAGCGAGTCGCGCTCTACGCGCGTTTTGATGTCCTGGGGACGGGCATCCAGGCAGATGCTTACCACCCCCAGCTTGTCTGCGTATTCTTTTTTCAGGCGGAACAAGCGGCGCTGCATGTCTGTGCTCTGGAAGTTCCATGTTGCCCATACCGACAGCACATTCACCTTACGCTTCAGGTCGCCTTCTGTCACGCTGGCTCCCTTGACATCCTTTGCTGTAAAGGCCTGCAGCTTGCTCTTCAGCGCTCCGTTGCCAAGCAGGGGCAGCTGCTTCTGCCACTTGATAATCTGTCCGTTGTCGGGCTGCTCCTTCGCCATCAGGTTGACCAGTGCCAGCACTTTCTTGTAGTCAGGGTTGGCGTCTGACAGGAAGTAGCGCTGCAGCAAGTAGATGCTCACCTCCGATGCAGGATTGTCTTTGATGTACTCCTCCACCTTCTTGGGCACGTCTGGCGGCATCAGCTTGTTCAGCTCCTGGCGCAGCTGCGTCATATCGTCATTCTCGTCTGTTCCGCTGATGCTGATCTCGCGCAGATGGGTGGCGTCTCCCTTGATGTCCACCTCAGCCCCCGGCTTGGCAAACACGGGCAGCTCGGAGTAGTTGGGAAACACGATAATCAGCGTTGCCGACGAGCGCAGGGGAGTCTCGAAGATGAAGCGCCCTTCGCGCACGGGTATCGTATCTATTCCGTTGATGGTGCCGTCAGTGGTGTACACCCAGAACTCGCCCTGATGCATGTTGCGCAGGCGACCTTCCAGACGGAACTTGTCACTGTCGACACCACACGATGTTAGAAGTAAAAGGGTAAAAAGGTAAAACGGCAGAACACCGATTGCAGCCCTTGCTCTATGCATCATCTTACCCTTACTTAACGCCCTTCAGTTCCAGATCTTTGCTTGAGTAGTCAGCCAGCTTGGGGTCGAGTTCCACAGCCTGACGGAGGAAGAAGCCAGCCATTCCGCTGTTGCCCTGACGGGCACATACCAGTGCCTGCAGGTAGTTGGTCATCGCATCAGCAGGCTTCACGGCCCTTAGCGTCTGGGCTGCCTTTTCATAGTCGCGTGTCAGCAACTGTGCCAGCCCGGCACTGTTCGACAGCGTGTTGCTCAGGTCTTGTGCTGCCAGCGCATAGTTGCCCTGAGCCAGATGCAGGTTGCCCAAGGCCTCAGCCAGGTTGTTGGCACCTGCGGCCTTGCCTATCTGAAGCTCGGCAGTCTGGACATCGCCTTGCTGCAATGCCAGCATACCCAGGTTGGCAAAGACCTCCGGGCAGTTGGGGTTGACAGCCTGTGCCTTCTGCAGCCACTGCCGGGCCTGCTCATAGTCGCCTTTCTGCCAGGCAAGGGTAGCCAGGTTGTTGTAGGCACGTACATCGCCGGCATACTGGCGGGTGGTCTGCTGATAGATGCGCTCCTTCTCTGCCTGGTCGGTGGTCAGCGTGGCGGCATACAGCATTTCCTCGACGCTCAGCTTTGAGGCATCCTGGGCCAGCTGGTCCTTGATTTGCTGGTCGTTGCGGCCTATGGTCTCGTAGTTGATGGTCAGGCGGGCGCGGCGCAGCTCGGGCAAGATGCCGTCGGCCAGCTCGCGGAAGCCGGCACTCATATTCTTAATCTGCTGCTCGCGCTCCTCAGGATCCTTGTACATGGAGAGTACGCGCAGTATCACATCCTTGTCCTGGATATTCGAAGCCTGCACCAGCTGCTGGAATCCCTCCCAGTCCTGCGCCGTATAGCTGGCCTCCACATCACCCTGTAGCTGGGCCTGCTGCATCTGCTGGCGCACATAGCCCTCGGCGTTCTGCTGGCGCTGGCTGGCCAGTCGCTCGTTCAGCTGGAAGCCTCCGTCAGGCGAGGCGTATGCCGACACCTCCACGCTCTGCAGGTTCAGCGTCTCCTGCTCCTGGCTGATGCGCTTCAGCAGTGCCACAAACTCCTGCACAGAGCCCGTCTTCAGTTCGCTCTTGCGCAGCTCAGCCTGCTGAATCAAGAAGCGGATATTGGCATTCTGCTTCTGGGCCACCACACGCTGGAAAGCATCGGGAGCCAGACAGCCCCTCGACTGCAGCAGCGTCTGCCGATACAGTTCGCTGGTGGCGATGACACCGTCGGCCACCTTGACCGAAGGCACGTGCACCTGCTTGTTGCCTATCTTGGCGTCAAAGGCCAGGTAGAGGTCACTCTGGTGCATCGCGTCCACATAGGGGAACGCAGTCTTCATCGTGTAGTGTCCGCCCAAGAGGTAGGAAATCTGCTGGTTGTTGTCCAGCACCTTCTCGCCCTGGAATGTGGCAGACTGTCCCTCAGCCACTTTCAGCACACCGTTCTCTACATACTGCAGCTGGGGTATCACGCGCACCACTGCTTTTTTGTTCATATACTTCTCAGGGAAGGTACCGTTGATGGTGGCAGTCACCACCCCGGCATCTGCCTCCAGAGGATTGGGAGTCACCTTAAAGTAGTCGCTCGACAACTCACCCAGCTTGCCTGAGCAGGAAGCCAACAGCCCGGCGGCTGCTACCAAAACTAATGTCTTTGCTGTCTTCATAATTGTGTTCTATTGCTTTTTGCGGGCAAAGATACACAAAAACGGCGGAAGTACCAAATTATTCACGACCGTTTTTTCTCTCTTTGTCCTTGAAAAAGGAATTAGATGGCTGGGGAAAAGAAATTAGCTGGCTGGGAAAGTTTTGTCTACAAGTTGTGTACCTATGTTTCCAAGTTGTAGACATGTGTCTACAACTTGTGTACTTATGTCTACAAGTTGGAAACATAAAATCCGTAGGCAGGAAAAATCTTTCCTGCAGTGACTCTATAAAATAAGGAAGGGTGAAGAAAGTGCTTGCAAATGCAAGCGTCGTGTGCCGCGAGCGGGACTCGAACCCGCACAGCCTTTATGGCCAAGGGATTTTAAGTCCCTCGTGTCTACCATTCCACCATCGCGGCGACCTTAGCGGATGCAAAGGTACGAAAAAAAGTGAAAAGTGAAAAGTGAAAAGTGAAAAAATTACGCTCCCACTTCAAATTATTGCATTTTTCAGCGTTTCGTGCCGCACGAGAGTCGTCCTAACGGACCTGTCGTCGATGCCAGATATTTCTCCAGTCCCACGTCGCCCTCTTCGCCATTCTGGATGATTCCGCTGTTGTTCAGGTCGTACTTCTTGCCGCATTTGCCGCAGGTGGCAATGCCGTTGGTCGCCATCTGGAGCGGGAACTTGGGGTTGAGGTAGTTGTTCTCCTTCCTGACGCAGTTGGGACACTGGGCGTCATAGGCCACAAAACCGCCATTGGGAGCCATGTTGAAAGTCTGGAAGCCCACGATGATGCCATTGTTCACCCCCAGGATGAAATTCTGCCGCCGCTCAAGTTCACTCTTGGGCTGTTGCGACTGCATGTTCAGGTTGTTCTGAAAGGCATAGTTCGTACCCGACTCCCAGATCTTGCAGAATACTCCGGGTGAACCAACATTCATCGCCGTAGCCAACGTCTGGTCTTGATGCACCATATTGTCATAGTCGAACCGACAGGGCCAGGTGGAATACTCACCTTCCACCTGACAGCCCATGAGCATCAGCATGACGAGGAAAAGGGGCAGGGCAAGCTTTTTCATCTGAGCAACTGTTTTTCTGCCTCTGTTACGCGTTCGAAACCAAAGCCGCCATACACCTGCTGCATCAGCTGCTGGATGCGGTCGTTGCAGAGGTTGCCAATGGAACCTTCATGCGTATGATGGATGTCCTTGTTGGGTACGAAGGTGCCGGCCTCAATCTCCAGCCCTACCTGTTTGTAGGCATCCCGGAAGGGTACGCCTTCCGCCGCGAGCTTGTTGACCTTCTCTACGCTGAACATGGGGTCGTAGATGGGATTGTCGAGGATGTCGTCGCGCACCTCTACCTTATTTATAATATAGGCAGTCATCTGCAGGCAGTCCTTCAGCTCGTCGAAGGCAGGCAGGAACACCTCCTTGATGATCTGCAGGTCGCGGAAGTAGCCTACGGGCAGGTTGTTCATGATAAGCGTCACCTGCTGGGGCAGGGCCTGCAGCTTGTTGCACTTGGCACGAATGAGTTCGAAGACATCGGGGTTCTTCTTGTGCGGCATGATGCTCGACCCCGTGGTGCACTCCTTGGGCAGCTTCACGAAAGAGAAGTTCTGCGAGTTGAACAGGCAGGCGTCGAAAGCCAGCTTTGCCAGTGTGCCGGCAATGGTGGCTAAAGCAAAGGATACGTTGCGCTCCGTCTTGCCACGTCCCATCTGTGCATACACCACGTTATAGTCCATCGATTCGAAGCCCAGCAAGTCAGTAGTCATCTGTCGATTCAGTGGGAAGCTGGAGCCATAGCCTGCAGCAGAGCCCAGGGGATTGCGATTGGTCATCTTGAAGGCTGCCTGCAGGAACAGCATGTCGTCGGTGAGGCTCTCCGCGTAGGCACCAAACCACAGTCCGAAGCTCGAAGGCATGGCCACCTGCAGATGGGTATAGCCAGGCATCAGTACGCCCTTGTACTGCTCGCTCTTCTGGATGAGCTCGTCGAAGAGCACCTTCACAGCCTCAGCCACCTCCATCAGCTCATGGCGCGTAAAGAGCTTCAGGTCTACCAGCACCTGGTCGTTGCGCGAACGGCCCGAATGAATCTTCTTGCCCATGTCGCCCAGCTTGCGGGTGAGCATCAGCTCCACCTGCGAGTGAACATCCTCGATGCCCTCCTCAATGACGAACTCGCCACGCTCGCAGACCTCATAGATGTTTTTCAGTTCCTGCAGCAATAGGGGCAGCTCGTCCTTTCCTATGAGCCCGATGCTTTCCAGCATGGTGATATGAGCCATCGAGCCCAATACGTCGTACTTGGCCAGATAGAGGTCCATCTCCCTGTCGCGTCCTACGGTAAAGCGCTCAATCTCGGCATTCACCTCGAAATTCTTTTCCCAGAGTTTGTTTGCCATTCTTTTTTTCGTTGTTTTTCGTTGTTTCGTTGTTTCGTTGTTTCGAAGTTTCGATATTTCGAGGCTTCGATATTTCGAGGCTTCGATGTCTCGATGCTTCGATGCTTCGATGCTTCGATGTCTCGATGCTTCGCCCTCTTCTATTTAAACGGAATCTGTGACAATGCGTCCGCTATCTTCTCCACACCATCCTGCAGCGGGCCGCTTACCATACCCTTCAGCATGAAAGGAATGTCTGCCTTGACGGTAACCTTCATCTTGCTCTCCGTCTGGCTGACGGGCAGCACCTGAATCCACAGGTTGAAAGGCAGGGGCGACTGCTCGGTCTCGAACTTCACGCACTTGTTCTCCTCGCGCTCGATGATGCGCAGTTTCAGGTCGCCCACTGGCGACACATTCACGCTCACGGAATCCTGATCGAAGGAAAAACTGTTCAGCTTGTCCTCCGGCACACGATCGCGGACTCGCTCCAGATTGCTGAGGTCGCTGATATTGCGATAAACATCCTCTACGGGATATGGAATTTGCTTGACGCTGCTTTCAAATTTAGTCATCCTTGATACTGTTTCTGTTCAACTGCTTATGATGAATGAAGTCTCTTACTTGCCCCAGACTGACGGGTCCTTGCGCCACTCTTTCAGCACCTCCAGGTCGTCTTGCTTGATATAGCCCGTCTTAGCAGCCTGCTCCAGCACAGCCTGATAGTCGCTCAGCGTGACCAGGCGGACACCTGCCTCGCGGAAAGCTTCCTCGGCAACAGGGAAGCCATAGGTGAACGAAGCCACCATGCCTATGACCTCCACACCATACTCGCGCAGTGCTGCCACAGCCTTCAGGCTGCTGCCTCCGGTAGAGATAAGGTCTTCGACTACGATGACCTTGGCGCCCTTCTTCAGTTCACCTTCCACCTGATTGCCCATGCCGTGATCTTTAGGCTTTGGACGCACATAGGCATAAGGCAGTCCCAGCTCGTCGGCAACCAGTGCACCCTGAGCAATGGCTCCCGTAGCGACACCTGCCACAGCCTCTGCCTCAGGGAACTCAGCCTGAATGGCGTGGCAGAGTTCGAGCTTGACAAAAGAGCGCACATCAGCATAGCCCAGTGTCTTGCGATTGTCGGTATAAATGGGTGACTTCCATCCAGAAGCCCAAGTAAAGGGGTCCTGGGGTTGCAGCTTGATGGCCGAGATGTCCATCAGTTTCTGCGCAAAAAGATGCTTAATTGTGTCCATAATCGATTGCTTATTGTCTAATATTGCGTGCAAAGGTACAAATAAAAAAAAGAAAAGAGGAAGAAAAAACAATAATTAGCGTTAAACCTTATGTCGTCGGTCACGTCAAAACACCATTATGACTAAACTATTATTCTCGATTTTATTATCGGTAAGCGTACTTTCAACCTGGGCGCAAGGCAGCGTAAGGGGAAAAGTGCTTGACAAGCAAACCGACGAAGTGATGCAGTTTGTGAACGTTGCCGTGCTGACTGCAGAAGGAAAGGTGTTGAAAGGCGCCACTACGGATGCTACAGGACAATTCAACATTACAGGACTTGCTGACGGCAAATACACCCTTCAGGTGACCTTTGTGGGTTACAAGACGCTGACGCGACAGTTCACGCTGACCCCTCAGCACCGCCGCCAGCACTACAATCTGCTTTATATGGGCGAAGATGCCACCATGCTCAAGGAGGTGCAGATTACGGGCCAGCGGTCGCAGATGAAGCTGGAGGTAGACCGCAAGGTGTTCAGCGTCGACCAGATGCTGGCAGCAGCAGGCGGCTCTGCCAGCGACCTGTTGGAGCAGATTCCCAGCATCGAGGTCACTACCGACGGAGAAATCTCGCTCAGAGGCAACTCCAGTGTGGAGGTATGGATTAACGGCAAGGCCAGCGGACTGACCACCGACAACCGTGCTGAGATACTGCAGCAGATTCCCGCAGAGAGCATCGAGCGCATAGAGGTGATTGACAACCCCTCGGCCAAGTTCTCGCCTGAGGGTTCTGCGGGCATCATCAACATCATCCTGAAGCGCGACCGCAAGGCGGGCTACTATGGTTCGTTGCGTGCTGGCGTGAACAAGTTCGGAGGCTGGAACACGGGTGCCAATATCAACTACAGCAGCGGTGTGCTCGATGCCTATGGCAACCTGGGATTCCGTCGTCGCAAGAACGAGGGAGGCAGCGAGAGCCAGCAGATATACAAGCAGACCAATACGTACGAGAAGTACGAGAGCGAGAGCAAAAACAAAGGCCGCAACCTCTTTGCCCGCCTCGGACTCACTTGGCACTTCACCAAGCTGGACGACCTCTCCATTGGCGGCATGACCATGCAGGGCAAGGGTGACAACAGTACATTAACGCCCTATCATTATGGTCTTGAGGGCACTGACAACGATACGCGACTGATGACACGCCTGAACACCAGCGACAACGACATGCAAATGTATCATGCCGAGCTGGGCTACGAGCATCGCTGGACAGACACCCACAAGCTGACAGCCCACGTAGACTACAACCGCTGGATGAGCGACAACGACAACATCTATCGCGACTCTATAAGAGAAATAGGCGCTGCTGCCTACTCCAACCCTCCACAGTACGTTTGGGGACCCACCACCTACACCTACCAGCTGAGACCCATGCACGTCAGGAACCGCTCATGGGAGGTGAAACTCGACTACGAGAATCAGATTTCTGAGCGTTTCAAGATAGAGGCAGGCTACAACGGACGCTTCTCGCACGAGAACACACCGCAGGAGTCGTGGACAGCCCAGAATTGGGAAGGTCAAAACAAGGTTGAGGACGAAAAATACTACAACCGCTTCATCTACTCGATGGACACACATGCGCTGTATGCCACCGTCAATACCAAACTGGGACGGTTGGGCGTGATGGCTGGTCTGAGAGGCGAATATTGGAAGGTGAACACCGAGAGCTATGACTACGCTATGGAACACGGCACGGCAGCCAAGCCCGACCCTTACAAGAAGGACTTCTTCAAACTGTTTCCCTCGCTCTTCTTGAATTATGAGCTGACGGAGTCGGCCCAGCTGCAGCTGAACTACACCTACCGCCTGCGCCGTCCCTGGGGCGGACAGCTCAACTCGTTCAAGAATACCAGCGACGCTACTATGGTTTCGTTTGGTAACCCTGAGCTGACCCCCGAATACACGCACAGCATCTCGCTGAACTTCCTGAAGACCTGGGAACAGCACACGCTGAGCGTATCAACCTACTATCGTCCCACGACAGACGTGATGCAGCGCATACGCTATCAGAACGCTGACGACGGACTGATGTATATGACCCAGATGAACCTGACCAAGCGGCAGAGCCTGGGTATTGAAGTGATAGGTAAGAACAAGCTGTTCCGCATCCTCGACCTCACCACCACGCTCAATGGCTATTGGAACAAGCTGGACGGCTTTACCTACATGATAGAAGGACAGAAGGTGACGGGCAATGGCGACGACAGCTTCTCATGGGACGCCCGCATGCTGGCCTCCTTCATGCTGCCCTACGACCTGAGCCTGCAGCTGACAGGCAACTACCGCTCGCGAGGCGTCATCACACAAGGCTATCGCAAGCCCAACGCCTCGATGGACATCGGTGTGCGCAAGACCTTCTTCAATAAGAAGCTGGCTGTAGCCTTCAACGTTCGCGACCTCTTCGGTTCGCGGCACTGGGAGAACTACACTGAGAGCGACACCTTCTGGCGCCACCAGAAAAACTGGCGCAAGGGCAACTTCAACCTCCAAGTAACCTGGAACTTCGGCAATATGAACAACGAGAAAAAAGGTTACGGCCGCGAGGAGCTGATTCCTTCAGACAACGATGGCAGAGGGACCAGAGACAACCAACCAGCCGGCAACGGAGAGCCTCAGCCAGACAATGGCAACACAGGCGGTAGCGATGAATAAGTAAGCAAAAAACCATTTTTCTTCGTCATATATTTGTTAGATTGGATAAAAAAGCGTAAATTTGCAACCCAAATACGCAAAAATTCTATCAAAAAGACAAAATATGACGAAGAAACTATTATTAGGTGACGAGGCCATAGCGCTGGGAGCGATACATGCCGGACTGAGTGGTGTGTATGCCTATCCTGGTACCCCCTCGACAGAGATCACTGAGTTTATCCAGAACAACCAGTTGGCAAAGGAGCGCGGCATCCACAGCCGTTGGAGTACCAACGAGAAGACTGCTATGGAGGCAGCTCTGGGTATGTCGTTTATGGGGAAGCGAGCACTGGTTTGCATGAAACATGTAGGACTGAACGTCTGTGCCGACCCGTTTGTCAATAGTGGTATGACGGGTGTCAACGGTGGTGTCATCGTCCTGGTAGCCGACGACCCTTCCATGCACTCCTCGCAGGACGAGCAAGACTCGCGCTTCTATGGCAAGTTTGCACTGATACCTACCTTCGAACCCAGCAACCAACAGGAGGCCTACGACATGATGGATGTGGCCTTCAGCTACTCAGAGGCCGTCTGTCTGCCCGTGCTGATGCGTGTCACCACCCGTATGGCTCATAGCCGTGCCGTAGTTGAGTGTGCTGACGAGGCTCGCCAGCAGAACGAGCTCAACTACAATGCCCAGGCCAAGAACTGGGTGCTGTTGCCTGCCAATGCCCGTAAGCGCAACGATGCAGTGACAGCCCAACAGGCTCAGCTGGAGCAGGACGCATTAAACTCCACCTATAATAAATATATAGCAGGCAACGACAAGAAGCTGGGCATTCTGGCCAGTGGAATTGGTTTCAACTATGTCAGCGAGTGCTTCCCGACAGGGTGTCCATACCCCGTCCTGAAGATTTCGCAGTATCCCCTGCCCAAGAAACTGGTGCGCCAACTGATGGACGAGTGCCAGGAAGTCCTGATTGTGGAAGAGGGACAGCCTTTCATTGAGGACCAGGTTCGTGGCGTGGCTGACCTTAAAAACGTGCATGGCAAGCTGGACGGCACCCTGCCTCGTACAGGAGAGCTCACTCCCGACATCGTGAAGAAAGCCCTGGGCATGGAAACAGACCAGTGCTTCGATCCCTGTGCAGATGTGGCACCACGCCCGCCTGCACTCTGCCAAGGCTGTGGTCACCGCGATGTATATGCAGCCTTGAACGAGGTGCTGCGCGAATATGAGAATCCGCGTGTCTTTGGCGATATCGGCTGCTATACGTTGGGATTCCTCCCTCCCTTCCATGCCATTCATTCGTGTGTTGACATGGGAGCCTCGATTACGATGGCCAAGGGAGCTGCCGATGCTGGACAATGGCCTGCAGTAGCCATCATCGGTGACTCTACGTTCACCCATTCAGGCATGACTGGACTGCTCGATGCCATCAACGAGAATGCAGACATCACCGTCATCATCAGCGACAATCTGACTACAGGTATGACGGGTGGACAGGACTCTGCCGGAACCAACAAGTTCGAGGCTATCTGCCGCGGACTGGGACTCTCCGACGAGCATCTGAAAGTGGTGGTACCCCTGCCCAAGAACATGCCTGAAATCACGCAGGCCATCCGCGATGAAATCAACTACCACGGCACCAGCGTCATCATACCCCGTCGTGAGTGCATGCAGACATTACAAAGACATCTTAAGCAGAAGAAATCAAAATGAAAACAGATATCATCCTTTGTGGCGTTGGAGGACAAGGCATCCTCTCTATTGCCACCATCATTGGCGAAGCAGCCATGAACGAAAACCTTTACATCAAGCAAGCCGAGGTGCATGGCATGAGCCAGCGTGGCGGTGACGTTCAGTCGAACCTGCGCATCTCGTCGGAACCTATTGCCAGCGACCTGATAGCCAAAGGGGCTGCTGATGTCATTATCTCGATGGAACCCATGGAGGCTCTGCGCTACCTGCCCTATCTGAAGAAGGAGGGCTGGGTGATTACCTCCTCCACTCCGTTTGTCAACATCCCCAACTATCCTGACATGGAGGTCATCAAATACGACCTGGAAAAACTACCCCACGTCATCATGCTCGACATCGAGCAGAAGGCGAAGGATGCAGGCATTCCGCGCTCTGCCAATGTCATCCTTCTTGGTGCTGCCCAGAAAGCCCTGGGTATTGAGTACAAGAAGCTGGAAGATGCCATTCGCCGGGTGTTCGGTCGCAAGGGAGAAGCTATTGTTGAAGCCAACATAAAGGCCCTGGCTATTGGGCAGGCTGAGTCTGAATAAGAAAGGAACTCGATGCATCGAGTTGTCGAGTTATCGAAAGTAAGAAAAAATGAAAGAAACCCCTATCAAGAAATCGATTGTCGACGGGCTGATAGCCAAGTTGGGCATTCAGGACTTTGCCAAGGCAACCATCCGTGAGGTGAAGCAAGTGGCAGCTATGGCCGAGAAGGAGAGCGGTGTTGAGTTCATCAAGATGGAGATGGGCATACCAGGCCTGCCCGCTGCTCAGGTGGGTGTAGATGCCCAGGTCAAGGCTCTGCAAGACGGTATCGCACATTCCTATCCTGACATTCAGGGATATCCGGAACTGAAGAAGCAGGCATCCCGCTTTGTCAAGGCTTTTATCAACGTAGACATAGCCCCTGAGGGTTGTGTACCTGTGAGTGGCAGCATGCAGGGTACGTTTGCCTCGTTCCTTACCTGCTCTCAGGCTGACAGGAAAAAAGACACCGTGCTCTTCATCGACCCTGGATTCCCTGTACAAAAGATGCAGTTGCAGGTACAAGGTGTAAAGTATGAGACGTTCGATGTGTACGACTATCGTGGCGACAAGCTGCACGACAAACTGGAAAGCTATCTCAGCAAGGGCAACATCTGCGCCATCGTCTACTCCAATCCCAACAATCCTGCCTGGATATGTATGACGGAGAGTGAGCTGAAGACGATAGGCGAGCTGGCTACCCAATATGATACCATCATCATGGAAGACCTGGCCTATTTCGCTATGGATTTCCGACAGGATCTGTCCAAGCCCTTCGAAGCTCCCTATCAGCCCACGGTGGCCCACTATACGGATAACTACATCCTGCTGATTTCCGGCTCCAAGGCCTTCAGCTATGCTGGCGAGCGCATTGGTGTGACATGTATATCGGACAAACTGTTCCATCGTCACTATGCCGACCTCTCGGCCCGCTACGAAGGACTGCCTTTCGGGCTGGTCTTCTCAACCCGCATGCTCTATGCCCTCTCCAGCGGCACCAGCCACTCGGCTCAGTATGCGATGGCAGCTATGCTGAAGGCTGCTTGCGATGGTGATTATAACTTCCGCCAGGAGGTAAAGGTGTACGGCGACCGCGCCCGCAAACTGAAGGAAATCTTCTTGCGTCACGGATTCCACATTGTCTACGACCGTGACCTCGACAAGCCCATAGCCGACGGGTTCTACTTCACCATCGGCTACAAGCAGATGACGAGCGGTGAACTGGCCAAGGAACTGATGTACTATGGTGTGAGTGCTATCTGTCTCATCACCACAGGCTCCCACCAAGAGGGTCTGCGAGTATGTACATCGTTTATAGAGAACCACCAGTACGAGCAGCTCGACGAGCGGATGACCATCTTTGAGGAGAATAATCCCGACAAATAACTATTTCTAACACAATAATTAAAAAGACCACTTATGAAACGAAAGACAGTAATTCAAGCGGCTGCGGTATTGCTGGCGATATTTAGCAGTACTGCTGCCATGGGACAACAAACATCAGATTCTGCCACTGACTGGCTGAAGGATGTTACAGAGCGAGTTCACCTGCATGCTTATGCTCAGGGAGGCTTCAATTACACGCATGCTGGAGGCGACGACAAGGCGACCTTTGAGATGAAACGTGCCATCTTCCTGGGAGGAGCACAGATCACCGACAGATGGTCGTTTCTCTTTATGCACGACTTCTCAAGCGTGGTGCAAGAGTACTACACCGACTTCCGCATTACCAACAACAAAGCACTCACCGTGCGATTGGGCCAGTTTAAGAATGCCCTCACTATTGAGAATTCCCTGTCGCCCACCGTCATGGAGGCTATCGATGTATATGCAGATGGTGTCACCTATCTGGCAGGATGTGGCAGCGACCCGCTCTTTGGCGTGCAATACGGGCGCGACTTGGGCCTTGCCCTCTTCGGACAGACCAACAATGGCAGGTTCCGTTACGAGTTGAACGTGATGAACGGACAGGGCGTGAACAAGAAAGACCAGAACAAAGAAAAGGACTTCATCGCCAAGCTGGAGTTTAGTCCTACGAAGAATCTGCGACTGGTGGCATCAGGCCAGCTCGGTCGCGGACACGCCATCGCGACTTCGCTCTACAACCCGGAGATCCAAGTTGGCGACGACTATAAGCGCAACCGTCTGACAGCTGGTTTCGACTATAAGTCGCGCGACTTCAACGTTCATGGCGAATATCTTGAGGGCAAGGACGGCAATGCTACCAGTCGTGGTGCTTATGTCATGGGTAACGTTCCCCTGGGCAAGGGTGTCGACCTGGTGGGCAGCTACGACTTCTTCAATTTCAACACCTCGCTCGGCATGGATCAGCACAAGGCAATGGCGGGCATCCAATATTGGTTCTATCGTGCTTGTCGTGTACAGCTTCAATACGTCTACAAGAGTGCCTACACCCAGGGCGGACAGTTCTATCACGGTGCCAATCATGCCATCATGGCTCAGGTGCAAGTACGCATCGACTATGCTGGTAAAAAATCATCCAACAAATAAGAACTAAACTTATAAGATTCCAACAATGTTTATTAAGGTATTCTTAACTATAGTATTCTTTATCGTCATGCTGGCTGTGGGCATCTATTCTCGCAAGCAGGCCAGCAGTGTTGACGGATTTGTGTTAGGTGGTCGCTCCGTAGGTCCCTGGCTCACTGCCTTTGCCTTTGGCACTTCCTACTTCTCGGCCGTGGTCTTCGTGGGCTATGCCGGACAGTTTGGATGGAAATATGGATTGTCGTCTGCCTGGATAGGTATCGGCAATGCCATCATAGGCTCGTTGCTGGCTTGGCTGGTGCTGGGCCGCCGTACCAAGCTGATGACACAGCATATTGAAAGCCGTACCATGCCCGACTTCTTTGGTACCCGGTTTGATGATCAGGGATTGCGCGTCGTGGCTTCTGTCATTGCATTTGTATTCCTGATTCCTTATACGGCAGGTGTGTACAAAGGCATCTCAACACTTTTCGAGATGGGATTTGGCATTCCTTATGAATATTGTGTCATCATCATGGCTATCCTTACTGCCGTCTATGTCATACTGGGCGGCTATAAGGCCACTGCCATGAACGACTTCATACAGGGCATCATCATGCTTTTCGGTATCGTGGCAGTTATCGTTGCTGTGCTCAATGTCCAGGGAGGACTGGTCAGCGCAGTAGAGAAACTGGCAGTTCTGCCTTCAGACACCGACCCGACTGTAAATGGTGAATTTGCCACATGGTTCGGGCCTGACCCCTGGAACCTCCTGGGTGTCGTCATTCTGACATCGCTGGGTACTTGGGGACTGCCTCAGATGGTGGGTAAGTTCTATTCCATCACTGATGAGAGTGCCATTAAGCGAGGCACCATCATCTCAACCGTCTTCGCCCTCATCGTGGCTGGAGGATGTTATTTCCTGGGTGGTTTCGGACGGCTGTTCGGTACTCCGCCCCTGCTCCCTAATGGAAAACTGGCTTTCGACAGCATTGTGCCTTCGATGCTCATTACCCTGCCAGACATCCTTATTGCCCTTGTGGTACTGCTGGTACTCTCGGCCTCGATGTCAACGTTGGCTTCACTGGTACTCACTTCGAGCTCTACCATGACCCTTGACCTGATATACCGCGATAAGAAGTCAATTCCAGGCGAGGTGGAAGAGGGTACCATCGACGATGTGGTGTCTGAGAAGGTAGAGCGGCGCAAGGTGGTGGTGATGCGCGTACTAATCGTATTCTTCATCGTTATTTCACTGATGATTGCACTCAATCCGCCAACGTTTATTGCCCAGCTGATGGGTATCTCCTGGGGAGCACTGGCAGGTGCATTCCTGGCTCCCTTCATGCTCGGACTCTACTGGCGCGGAGTCACCAGGACTGCCGTCTGGGCTTGCTTCATTTGGGGCGTGGGTATTACTGTTGTCAACATGCTGGCTGGCAATCCCATTAATCCCATCAACTGCGGTGCTATAGCCATGATAGGTGGTTTTCCCGTGGTATGGCTCGTCAGCCTGTTCTCGCCTAAGATGAACAGTGCAAGAGTAGAAGCCATTTTTAAATGCTACGAATAACGTCGAACTAACATAAAAAACAATAAAATGATTTGGAATCCCAATAAAGAATGCATGAGTCGCGACGAGATGAGCGCGCTGCAAGGAAAGAGACTTCATAAGATAGTAGAATACGTATATCACCATGTCCCCTTCTACCGTAACAAGATGCAGGAGCTGGACATTCGTCCTGATGACATCCAGACCATCGAGGACATCAAGAAGTTGCCCTTCACTACAAAGAAGGACTTGCGCGACAACTATCCCTTCGGACTGCAGGCCGCCCCGCAGAGCGAAATCATCCGCATCCACGCCTCCAGCGGAACTACGGGCAATCCTACCATCGTGGGGTATACCCGCAAGGACATCGGTGTGTGGAGCGAGTGTATGGCACGTTGCCTAACAGCCTTCGGCATCACCCGTGATGACATCTTCTCCGTTAGCTACGGCTATGGACTGTTCACTGGCGGTCTGGGTGCCCACTATGGTGTGGAGCATATTGGTGCTGCTGTGGTTCCTGCCTCGACGGGTAACACGGAGAAACACCTTAAGCTGATTCGCGACCTGGGTGTCACCGGCATTGCTTGCACCCCTTCGTATGCTCTCTATCTGGCTGAGACCATGGATAAGATGGGCATCACCAAGGATCAGATAAAGTTGCGCGTAGGAGCCTTTGGTGCTGAGCCTTGGACGGAGAACATGCGTAAGGAGATTGAAGAGCGTCTTGGATTGAAGGGCTACAACCTCTATGGTCTTTCTGAGGTGATGGGACCCTCCGTAAGCTATGAGTGCCAGATGCAGCATGGCAGCCACATCAACGAAGACCACTTCTATCCCGAGATTATCAACCCCACGACACTGGAACCGCTACCCAACGGACAAACCGGCGAGCTGGTGTTCACCACACTGACCAAGGAAGGTATGCCCGTGCTGCGCTATCGTACCCGCGACCTCTGCCATCTGATGGACGGGCAGTGCGACTGCGGACGTACCAATGTCCGCATGGGACGCATCGAAGGACGTTCCGACGACATGCTCATCATCCGTGGAATCAACGTGTTCCCCTCACAGGTGGAGAGTGTCGTGCTCAGCATGCCCGAATTTGCTCCCCGCTACATGCTTATCGTCGACCGAGTCAACAACCTCGACACCCTACAGGTGCAGGTGGAGTTGCGTCAGGAGTACTTCACTGGCACCTTCGACACACCCGCTGCTGTCGATGCACTGGAGAAGAAGCTCTCCAATAAGCTCAAGAGTGTGCTTAGTATCGTTGCCAAGGTTCAGCTCAAGGCTCCCAACACCATCGAGCGAAGCCAGGGCAAGAGCGCCCATGTGATAGACAATCGCAAACTATAAATAATCATCATGCAACAATCTAATTTTTTTAATCCGGAATTCGAGACCATGAGCCGCGAGCAGATTGAGGCGCTTCAGCTGGAGCGCCTGCAAAAGACCGTTCGCCACTGCATGAACAACGAGTTCTATCAAAAGAAATTCAAAGAAGCAGGCATCACGCCTGATGACATCAAGACCCTGGATGACGTGCGCAAGATTCCCTTCACGACGAAGCAGGATCTGCGCGACACCTATCCATTTGGTATGTCGTGTGTACCATTGCGCGACTGTGTTCGTCTGCACTCATCGAGTGGCACAACTGGCAATCCCACCGTCATCCTGCACACGCAGAAAGACCTTGACGAATGGGCCAACCAGGTGGCCCGCAACCTGTGGATGGTGGGCTGCCGTCCTGAGGATGTGTTCCAGAACACTTCCGGCTATGGTATGTTCACGGGTGGACTGGGTTTCCAGTATGGTGCCGAACGTTTAGGAATGCTCACCATTCCTGCCGCTGCCGGCAACTCGCTGCGCCAAATCAAGTTCATCAAGGATTTTGGCACCACAGTCATCCATGCCATCCCCTCCTATGTGACCCGTCTCTATGAGGTGATGCAGCAGGAGGGTGTTGACCCGCGTCGCGACACCAAGCTCAAAGTGCTCGCCATCGGTGCCGAGCCACACAGTGAGGAACAGCGCAAGCGTATTGAGGAGATGATGGGTGTCAAGGCCTATAATTCGTTCGGTATGTCCGAGATGTGCGGCCCAGGTGTAGGTTTCGAGTGTCCGGAGCAGAACGGACTGCATTTCTGGGAAGACTACTACATAGTAGAGATTGTGGATCCTGAGACCTTGGAACCTGTTCCCGATGGTGAGATTGGCGAGCTGGTGCTGACCTCGCTCTGCCGCGAGGCCATGCCTCTGCTGCGCTACCGCACCCGCGACCTCACCCGTGTCCTGGGGCGCAGCTGTCCCTGTGGACGTAACCATGTTCGGATTGACCGTATGCGTGGACGCAGCGATGACATGATAGTACTGCGTGGCGTGAACATCTTCCCCATTCAGGTGGAGAAGATACTAATGCAGTTCCCTGAACTGGGCAACAACTATCTCATCACGCTTGTGACCAAAGAGGACAATGACTTCATGAACCTCGATGTGGAACTGGCACAGCCCACTGACGACTATGCAGCCCTGCAGGCTCTGGAGCGCGAGATCAAGCGCCGCCTGAAGGACGAGATTCTGCTCACGCCCAACATCCGCCTCGTGCCTCAGGGCACGCTGCCCGTCAGCGAAGGCAAGGC
>CAMNPM010000025.1 GCA_946548065.1 uncultured Prevotella sp.
TAACCTTCTCCGGTTATTACTTCTTAGCCTTAGGACGCTTAGCACCATACTTAGAGCGACGCTGAGTACGGCTTGCTACACCGGCGGTATCCAAAGTACCACGCACGATGTGATAACGTACACCGGGGAGGTCCTTCACACGACCGCCGCGAACCAGCACGATGCTGTGCTCCTGCAGGTTGTGACCCTCACCGGGAATGTAACTGTTGACTTCCTTCTGGTTTGTCAATCGAACACGGGCTACTTTACGCATAGCCGAATTAGGCTTCTTGGGAGTCGTTGTGTAGACACGAACACAGACGCCGCGACGCTGGGGACATGAGTCCAGCGCAGGCGACTTGCTCTTGTCAACGAGCACCTTTCTGCCTTTTCTTACCAATTGTGAAATTGTAGGCATAATAACTTTTAATTTTTAATTTTGTTTATATATTATTTTGTTCAAAGTCAATCAGTTACACCTCCTGCACTCTCGCAAAAAGGCGTTTCGGGCTGCAAAGGTACAAACTTTTCCGGAATCTACCTAATATATATAGAACAAAAAACCGCTTACAATGTTAAATTTAACATTAAATAAGCGTTTTAAGAATTATTAACTACATGTCGATTGCTTTGACTGCGGTATTAAGCCTCGCCGCCGCCTCCTCCGAAGGGGGCAATAGTACGCGGCTCTTGGTTGGGAATCTTAATCGGACCGTACTCGCGCTCATAGCGTACAATGTTCTCCTGAAGTGCAGCAAGCAGACGTTTGGCATGCTCTGGAGCCAGGATGACTCGGCTCTTTACCTGAGCCTTGGGAACGCCAGGCAGCACCCGTGCAAAATCCACCACGAAATCGCTTGAAGAGTGTGTGATGATGGCAAAATTGGCATACTCCCCCTGTGCCACATCCTGTGGCAATTCTATCTGCAATTGTCCCTGCTGTTTGTTACCGTTGTCGTTCATTATATTATGCTATATTATATATTAATGTATATGAATTACCATGCAAAAGTACATTATTTCACCGACACCACCAAACAATCGCAACATTAAATTTGGTTTTTCAATCAGGTTTTAGTAATTTTGCACCCAAAATTAAGAAAAAGGATAAGAGAAATGGCAGAAAAGAAATTCAAGAGAACGACTGTGACCTCAGCACTTCCCTATGCCAATGGCGGAGTGCATATTGGCCATCTGGCAGGTGTTTATGTGCCGGCAGACATTTACGTGCGCTATTTGCGCCTGAAGAAAGAAGAAGTGCTGTTTATCGGTGGCTCTGACGAACATGGCGTACCCATCACCGTGCGCGCACGAAAAGAGGGCATTACCCCGCAAGACGTAGTTGACCGTTATCATAAGATGATCAAAGACTCGTTTCAGGAGTTTGGCATCTCTTTCGACATCTACAGCCGTACTACTTCAGAGACGCACCATCAGTTTGCCGCCGAGTGGTTCCGCAAGCTCTATGATGAGGGCAAGCTGGTGGAGGAGACCACTGAGCAGCTGTACGACGAGGAAGCCAAGCAGTTCCTGGCTGACCGCTACGTAACAGGAGAATGCCCCTACTGCCACTCACAAGGTGCTTATGGTGACCAGTGTGAGAAGTGCGGTCGCGACCTAAGTCCGCGCGAACTCATCAATCCCAAGTCGACCATCTCAGGGTCTACTCCCGTACTGAAGGAGACCAAGAACTGGTACCTGCCCTTGAATGAGTATCAGGAATGGCTGAAACAGTGGATATTGGAAGGCCACAAGGAATGGCGTCCCAATGTCTACGGACAGTGCAAGAGCTGGCTCGACATGGATTTACAGCCACGCGCCATGACTCGCGACCTTGACTGGGGTATTCCCGTTCCAGTGGAGGGTGCCGACGGAAAGGTGCTCTACGTATGGTTTGATGCGCCCATCGGCTATGTCAGTAATACCAAGGAACTCTGCGAGAAAGAGCCAGGCAAGTGGGGCTCATGGCAGAAGTGGTGGCAGGACGAAGATACCCGTCTGGTACACTTCATCGGCAAAGATAACATCGTGTTCCACTGCATCATCTTCCCTGTCATGATGAAGGCGCACGGCAAGTATATTATGCCCGACAACGTACCTGCCAACGAGTTCCTGAACCTGGAGAACGACAAGATATCTACCTCGCGCAACTGGGCCGTGTGGCTGCATGAGTATCTGGAGGACATGCCCGGTAAACAGGACGTTCTGCGTTATGTGCTGACTGCCAATGCCCCTGAGACTAAGGACAACAACTTCACCTGGAAGGACTTCCAAGACCGCAACAACAACGAGCTCGTTGCCGTTTACGGCAATTTTGTCAACCGTGCTCTGCAGCTGACCAAGAAATATTGGAATGGTATCGTTCCTGCCTGCGGTGAACTGCAAGAGGTTGACAAACAAGCATTGGAGGAGTTTAAAGATGTAAAGCAGAAGGTAGAGTCTCTGCTTGATCAGTTTAAGTTCCGTGATGCCCAGTTCGAGGCCATGAACTTGGCCCGCATCGGTAACCGTTATATCACCGAGTGTGAACCCTGGAAGGAATGGAAAACTTCCCCCGACCCCTCCCAAGGAGGGGAGTGGCTGCACGGTCCAAAACGCGTGGAGACGATACTTAACATCTGTCTGCAACTGACAGCCAACCTCGCCATCGCCTTTGAACCGTTCCTGCCATTCTCCAGCAAGAAACTGCGCGAGATGCTGAATCTGGAGAACTTTGAGTGGGAACAGTTGGGAAGCACCGAGCTCTTGAAGCCTGGTCACCAGTTGGGCGAGCCGCAGCTACTGTTTGAAAAGATAGAAGATGACGTCATCCAGAAACAACTGGACAAGTTGGCGGCAACAAAGAAACAGAACGAGGCAGCTAACTACAAGGCTGCTCCCGTAAAGGAAAACGTCTCTTTTGAGGAGTTCGAGAAGTTGGATATCCGTGTGGGACTGGTGAAGCAGTGCCAGCGGGTTCCAAAGTCGAAGAAACTGCTGCAGTTTACCATTGACGACGGCAGTGGCACCGACCGCACCATCTGCTCAGGTATTGCCGCTTTCTATGAGCACCCTGAGGAACTGGTAGGCAAGCGCATCCTCTTCGTAGCCAACTTCGAGCCTCGCAAGATGATGGGCATCGAGAGCCAAGGCATGATACTCTCTGCTGTCGACTTTGACGAGAGCCTCAGCGTGGTCACTACCACCAAGGATGTCAAGCCTGGTAGCCAAGTGGGATAGTTTAGAGTACATCGTTATGACCATAACTTCCAAAGAAGGTATCACAGATGCCAGACAATTAGGTCTGCCCAAGTACACCATCTTAGGTATCCAGCACCTATTTGCCATGTTCGGTGCAACCATCTTGGTGCCCGTACTTACTGGACTCTCTGTGTCGTCAACCCTGTTGTTTGCCGGTATCGGAACCTTGGTGTTCCACTGCATCACCAAGTTCAAGGTGCCGGCATTCCTCGGCTCTTCTTTTGCTTTCATCGGAGGATATCTCTCGGTAAAGACTTTGGGAGTAGAACAGGGAATGACCGAGACACTGGCCTTGGACTATGCCTGCATAGGCGTATGTTTCGCCGGGCTCTGCTATTTCATCATAGCCGGCCTCATCAAGGCTTTCGGCATAGACAAAATCATGCACTTCTTCCCTCCGGTAGTGACGGGTCCTATGATTATAGCCATCGGCCTTGTGCTTTCGGGCAGCGCCATCCAGAACTGCACTACCAATTGGACTTTGGCCCTTGTGGCCATCCTGACGGTCATCTGTTCCAGTGTATGGGGCAAAGGCATCATCAAGATCATTCCCATCCTGCTGGGTGTCATGGTAAGCTATGTCCTTGCAGCCGTGACAGGCGAAGTAGACTTCGCAGCATTAGACGAAGCCGCATGGATAGGACTGCCTGTCAGCAGAGAACAAACCGCACTGGCTGTTCTCGACAACATGGACACTACCTTCCTCATCTCTTCCATCATTGCCATTATGCCTATTGCCATTGCCACCATCATGGAGCACATTGGCGATATGTGTGCTATCTCATCCACTGTAGGCAAGGACTTTCTGAAGAATCCTGGTCTGCACCGCACACTCATGGGTGACGGTTTTGCCACATCACTGGCTTCGCTCTTTGGTGCACCTGCCAACACGACATACGGCGAGAATACAGGTGTGCTGAACCTAACCAAGGTCTACGACCCTGCCGTCATACGTCTGGCAGCCATCATAGCCGTTCTGCTCTCATTCTGTCCTAAGTTTGCCTGTCTCATTGGTCTGATGCCTGCAGCGACTATCGGTGGTGTGAGCCTTATTCTCTACGGCATGATATCTGCTGTCGGTGTGCGTAATCTAGTAGAGGCCGGCGTAGACTTCAGCTCGTCTCGCAACGTATTTGTGGCTGCTCTGATTCTGGTGATTGCCATTGGCGTGAAATACGGTGCCGAAGACAATGTGAACATCGGCCCCATCCACTTCTCCGGACTGGCATTGTCAGCCCTTGTAGGCATTGTGCTGAATGCCATCATCCGCGGAAAATTGGGAATGAAAGTGAAGAGCGTCCACGGCAAAGAGAAGCCCCATGAGTAAAGGTTAAGCAAGGTGTGAGAGTCCCCACTGAAGGACTTGGTCTATCACAGGGGAGTCTACACCATGCTGATGAGTTAATCGTTGGACAATTTGCAAGCCATAAGGGAAATCCTCTGTAAAATAACGGCTCTGGAAATCGGGTACATAGCCTCCTTCTACTTTTTTTACTGGGGCCAGAATCCCTTTAAAAGCCTCTATGCTACGAAGCTTCTTTGACAAAGAACGAGCATCCACACTCTCATAGTAATCGAGCACTGTAGCGATGCTACCCTTACGAACAGGCAAGCGTTCCAACAAAGCCTGCAATTCATCATCCATCTGGATATAAAGCTGTGCAGCCTCTTCTGTCCATTCCTCATAAAATAAAGGTATGCGCGAGAACACTTCCCCCTCTTTCCAGTCTTTCCAAAGCGAATAAAGTCGTGACGGATGTAAAAGAGGGTTGCTATTCGACAAACTTGCCTCATAAAAACTATTTAATAGTTGTATGGGGGTCTGTAGCATTTCTGCCATGGCATCCCGCAATACTTCCGGATTCGCAGTATGTTCCACAGCCATACTCAGACTATCCTTATATCCCATCAGGCGGGCCGAATGCCCATATTCAATGATACGGGAGATAAAAGGTACACGTTGAAATCCGAAAAGCGGCTGATTTGCAGGCAGTACATCCAAGGCCTCGAAGAAAAAGCCCGTACTGCTAACTACACTACCAACTGCAGTTTGGGAAGGCAGATAGTCCCTAACACGCAACAATGTTTGTCGAATAGCATATCCAGGCAAACAAAGTAGGAGGATATCTGCATCGGAAACCATTTGCTGCACATCACAGGAAACGCTGCTCAGGTGTCCTGCGAACATCTTTCCTTCCGGTGCCTCGATAACAACATCTTGGCTCCATTGCTCAGGATGCTGTGTCAAGATGCATACCTCATGCTTCTTCTGTGCTGACACGAAGCCAGCGATGACATGGCCGATATTGCCCCCTCCGCAGATACAGACTTTCATTTTACCAGTTCCTTAAGTCCTTCTATTAGCCGTGTGTTGTCTTCATGATTGCGTATGGCAATGCGCATATACTGCTTCTGGGGATTAAGTCCGGGCTTAGCACTACAGTCGCGAGTCAGGATATTATGCTGTTTCAGCATATAAATCACAATTTCCTTGGCGGAATAAGGTGGTAACACTTCACAGAGGAAATAGTTTGCCTGCGAGGGCATAACCCTGAAATATGGAATGGAACGCAATTGCCGTTCAAAGTCGGTGCGCTCTTTGACGAATTTGTCGCAAGCCCGCAAGTAGTCCTTCTCGTGCTTGTTGTAAATCTGCATAAAGAACTCCGCAAAGGAGTTGAGGTTCCAAATGCTCACCTCCTTCTTCATACGGGCGATGAGTTCCTTGTCTGCAGAAGCCAGAATGCCCAAACGGAGTCCTGGAACCCCATAGCTCTTTGAAATGCTCTTCATGACGACCATGCGAGGATGGGCCTCCAAGATGTGATCGCTCAATAGCGAGTTCGCAGCATAATTCTCGCTAAAGTCAACAAACGACTCGTCAACTACAAGGCGAGTGCCTCGCTCCTCGCACCATTGGGCCAGTCGCAACACATCGCTTTTCGGAATAAAATTGCCAGAGGGATTATCTGGATTAATGAGCATCAGCTGACGAATGCCCTTGTCTTCAAAAAATGTCATCAAGTCATCAGCCGAATAACGATAGTCTTCATTCTCAGGGATATAAGTCACCTGACTCTCTTTGTCGAAGCGATTGGGATATTCCTCAAAGGTAGGACGAACGAATCCCGTCCTGCCTATTGTGCTTTCCATCAATACCTTGATGAGTTCAGCAGCTCCATTACCTGGCACGATATACGATTCGCTGACGCCAAAACACTTGCTGGCAATCAGCGTGTTCACCTTCATTCCCGAGGGATATTCCGTCAACAGGGTGTCGAAGTTGGCACGCAATTCGTCTTTCATTCTGCGACTGGGGAAATAGGGATTTACCAGATAACAGAAGTCGAGCATTTGGGGAAAGCGCCAGAATCCACCATAGCGGCCATAATATTTGCGTATCACATCTTTCTCATTGGCAAACAAAGCCTCTGCGATGTCAAGATCTTGTTTGTCATCTATCTCGTACCACTTTTCCTGACCGATGGGCAGGGCTTTCATGTCGTGATTGTTGAGCAATGAGATAATCCGCAACACATTCTCATAGTACTCATTGTTGCCTACGGCCTTGGTATAGGCATCGAGGAAAGGAACATATTTCTGCTGAGAGAACTGCTGACTCAACTTGTAGATGTTGACAGTCTTGTAATACGAGCCAGCATCCTGATAGTCAAAAGCCTCCTTCGAAATGAAGTTGACGATGTTCTGTTCTTCATCAAGCCTGACCATGGTGCCGTCCATCCACGACTCATATCGAGCTACAAGAGCCAGATTGGGATACGGATTATCGACTATCATGGGAATGATGCGATTGCTGAAGATAAGGTCGCTCTCTATCAACAGGGTGTCGTCTTCCTGCAATTTGTCCTTAACGATGGCCAGTGAGTATATGTTGTTGGTTTTGTCGTATACAGGATTCTCTGCAAAAACCAGCGGACAGTCATCTGTCAGCTTCTTCCCGTATTGGGACTCTATATATTCACACAGCTCCTTGCCTTTATATCCCACCACAATGATGACACGGTTCAGCTTCAGCTTGGCGAGCTGTCCCAACAGACGGTCTATCAGGCGCACCCCATTGACGGGAACCATACATTTTGTATTGTCCTTGGTATACTCTTTCAACCTGCGGCCCATTCCTGCCGCTAATATAATTGCTTGCATATGATATTTGAAATAATAATCCTTACAACCAATAGGCTTCAAAATGATGTGTTACACGCTGTTCGACAGGGGGGAGCGTCATATAGTCGCCATAGGTGCGCTCCAGGTAGTCCTTATAGCCTACCATTGTCTTATACTTCCTGCCCTCGAACTCTATATCCACAGCCGATGCAATATCAGCAGCGGGGAAACAGCCTTTTATCTTGGGACCGGCCTCAGTCATGTTGCAGACGGTATCTGAAGGTTTCTTCAGAACTATCAGCCGTTCTATCCATCGGTTCAGCATCTTCACTGACAAGGGTAAGTAGCGATAGCAGAGATAGGCCAGCTTGGAGCTCAGGTAGTTTTCACTCGACAGTTTGCAACGTCGGATTTTATAGAGCAGATATTTCAGCCGGAAGACGCGTTCCCGCTCCTGCAGATCCTCAGTGACATAGTCAACGGGGAAAACGTCCATATATACCCCAATCTCATAACCTTTCACCTCGTTCTCAAGCATCCGCGTACGCTGGTCCACCACTTTGGCAAAGGTATAGTAGTAGTGGTGTTCGCGCTTAGGGTCTATCACGCGGCAAATGCCTCGTTTGTCCTGATAGGTTTTGAGAAATTGTTCGTAGTCCTGGCGCGGCATATAGATGTCGATGTCATCGTCCCAGGGAATATAGCCCTTATGCCGCACAGCCCCAATCAGCGTACCGCTGGAGAGGAAATAGCGCAGCCCATTCGCCTCGCAGAAGCGGTGCACATCATCAAGAATGTCCATCTGAATCTGGCGCAGTTCATGAATATCTGTTATCTTTCTCATTGATTAGTCCACTTGTTCACTCACCCATTCCGTGATGTTCCGCTCTGCTATCTGTGCCAAGGCCTCGGCAGCAGTTTTGTCAATATAAACAAAGCCTTTCGTTCTAATCTCTTTAAAATTCTGTATGCCTACAGGATATTTTCTTTTATATTCCATAGCCTTATATTTTATGATGAATACCTATCCGCGTCCGAAGAGCCATTTCTTGAAGAACGGACTGATGCGCAGGATGTTGGAGGCGACACAGCTGAACCCGATGACCACCAGGGCCAGAAGAACGGAGATGGTGGTATCGATAGCGAAGTTGTGGCGGTATTGGTCAAAGAAAGACCCGATGGTCGGCAGGTTGGGTAGGAACAGATAGTGGATGAGGTATATATCCAATGTGCGCCGCCCGATATATTGCAAGGTCCGACCCACCACGGTGCGCTGCGTGAAGTACTGATGATAGTGGCGGAAATACATAAACACCATGATCAACAGGATAAATCGCGCCAAGGTCAACGGGATGATGGCCCATGTCAGGCGCAGGAAATGCCACTTCAGGGAATCCAAGGCAGCAAAGATGACCAAGACCACTATCAGCGGATAGAACCAGCGGCTGTCCATCAGTCGTTGTGCCTGATCCCAATAACGCCGCACTATATTGCCAAAGACAAAGAATGGCAGATACTGGAACAGCTGCACAAAGCTGGAGTAATCCATAAACTCGCTGGGCTTTCCCTTCCATCCGAATGCCCACGGAAAGTGCTGAGGCTGGTAACATGTCTCATACAGACATAGTGAGATGACAAAGAGCAGTGTGACGGGAATCCATGACTTCACTCTCAACTTGCTCTCCAGATAGCAGAACAAGTAATAGATGATGAACATGTAGAGCAAGACGATGGTAAACCAGTAGCCTCCCTTCAGCGGTTTGCTCAGCCAGTCGAGCACTGTCGGCATGAACTGCTTGCCCAGGATGGCAGCACCGAAGAGGAAGAATACGATTGTCGGAATGGTCTGAACCCGTATCTTTTTCATCAGCAAGGTTCCCAGCGACTTGAGATTCCACATCTGTCCTGCTTTGTAAGCCAAGAAGCCACTTACAAAGAAGAACAATGGCATGCGGAACATCACGAGAAACTGCATCGAGGACGACACTTTAGGCATCAGCCCGAAGCCGAAGCCCCAGACGTGATGCGCCACGACCAGTATCATTGTGAATCCTCGCAAGGCATCCAACCACTCCAGACGGGGTTTCTTGACTACATTATTCTCCATATCTGTGTGCAAAATTACGAATTTTATTTTGAATTTCAAACTATTATGCTTACTTTTGCACTCGTATGGCTGAGAATCTGAAGGAAAAGACGGCAAAAGGCATTGCATGGGGAGCATTAAACAATGGTGCAACCCAGGTGCTGAACCTGGTGTTCGGCATATTCTTAGGACGCCTGTTGTCAACTGACGACTATGGTATCCTGGCCCTCATTACCATCTTCACCACATTGGCCGGGTGCATACA
Organism: uncultured Prevotella sp.; assembly: GCA_946548065.1. Lineage (GTDB taxonomy): Bacteria > Bacteroidota > Bacteroidia > Bacteroidales > Bacteroidaceae > Prevotella. Next base: position 9,696 of record CAMNPM010000025.1, read on the forward strand.
GGCAGCAGGATTCTCCCAGGCACTGGCCAACCTGAAACAGCCCACGCACCAAGAATACAATGCTGTATGCTGGTTCAATATCATTGCAGGATTCTGTCTGTATGTCCTTCTGTTTGCCTGTGCTCCTCTGATAGCATCGTTTTTCGACCAGCCCCTGCTGACAGATGTCGCCCGTCTGGCTTTTCTCTGTATTCCCATCTCTGCCATCGGCATTATTCCTAATGCCAAGATATGGATAGAACTGCGTACGCGCGAGCAGGCCATAGCAGGGATAGTGTCACTCTCCGTCTCAGGCTGCTGCGGAGTATGCATGGCCTGGAACGGTTACGGATATTGGAGCCTGGCTTGGCAGCAGGTAATATACATCACCACGGCTACCATCATCAAGTATTACTTCACACGCTGGTGTCCCACATGGCCCGTCGACTTTACGCCTGTACGGAATATGTTCCGCTTCTCGTCGAAGATGCTCCTGACAAACATGCTGACCATCATCAGCCAGAATGTCCTGACATTTATCTTTGGCAAACTGCTACCCATCTCTGCCGTCGGCCTGTTCACCCAGGCCAACAAGTGGAGTGCTATGGGCAGCTCCTTTGTCTCAAACACCATGGCCCAGGTGGCACAGCCCGTACTGGCCAGTGTCGGTGACGAGGCTGAGCGCCAGGAGCGCATCTTCCGCAAGATGCTCCGCTTCACGTCGTTCGTTTCGTTCCCACTCATGTTGGGACTGGCGCTCGTAGCACGAGAATTCATTCTGCTGACGGTAGGTCCCAAATGGGAACCCTGCGTACCGCTATTGCAGATTCTCTGTGTCGGGTCGGCATGCCTGCCTCTTCACATCCTGTATCAGAATGCCATCATCAGCAACGGACGGTCTGACATATACCTGCGAATGGTAGCCCTGCAGATAGTCCTGCAAATCGGCATCACCCTCAGCCTGACTTCGCAAGGCATCACGGCGATGGTCATGGCCTTTTCCTTGCTCAACATTTTCTTCACCTTTGGCTGGCACTATGCGCTTCGCAGCGTCAGGGCAATCAGTTTGCTGGACAGCCTGCGCGACACGCTCCCCTTTGCCATCGTGGCAGCCGGATGTATGATGGTCACCTATTACCTTTCCACGTGGACAGACGCGCTATGGCTCCTTCTTGCTGTCCGCGTCATGATGGCCTCGATGCTCTATGCAGGAGCCATGAAACTGCTTCATGCCAAGACCATGGACGAATGTCTGGCTTTTGTTTTTCGCAAATCAAAGAGACAGACTGAGCTATGAAGGTATTTCACGTCATATCCCATTTTGACTTGGGCGGTGCCGAGCGGGTGGCTGTCAACATCTGCCATTCTGCCACTCCCGGCATGGAGTATCATATAGTAGAGGTGATTCGTGGCAACACGCCCTACACCGGCAAGATGATTCAGGAACTGAAAGAGGCTGGTATCGTGTACCATCGTGCATATATGCCGGAAATCAAGTTCCATTATCTGTTTGAAAGGCTGGCTGCTTTGACATTCCCCCTATGGTTCATCTTCATATTCCGAAAATACCGGCCCGATGTGATTCATTGTCATACGGAGATTCCCGAGTTTGCCACATACTGTTTTTTCAGGCTTTTTCCCAAGTTGTTAAAGACCTGTAAGGTGGTGCGAACTATTCACAACACGACACTCTGGAACGGAATGGAATGGATAGCTCCCAGGGTTGAGCGATTCATGCAGTCCCAGCAAGCCAATATCGCTATCTCGTCGTCTGTCAGGGAAAACTATCGCAACACCTACGGGCAAGAACCGCCCATCATTTATAATGGCGTGTCCGACACGGGCCACCAGCGATGCTACCAACGACTAAGAGCTGGAAAGACCAACATCCTGTTTGCTGGCCGTTTCGAGCAGCAAAAGGGCATCACTCACCTCGTAGAGATTATCCAGCAGATGCAGAATGACAACCGCTATTTCTTCCACATCATTGGCGACGGACGGCTGAAGACTTTTCTGGTTAGTAGTCTGCAAAACTGCCACAATGCCGAGATTTGTCCTACCCTTTTTGGACTTTCAGACTACCTTTCGTCCTTCGACTATCTGCTGATGCCGTCAGAGCATGAAGGCCTGAGCATGCTGTCCATTGAGGCCTCCATGTCCTGCCTGCCCGTCATTGCCAACAACTGCAAAGGGCTGAAGGACACGCTGCCAGCCGACTGGCCCCTGAAGGTGGAGGACAATCGGCTGGAGGCTTACCTCCATCTGTTCAGCAACATCTTACCCACGCTCCATCGTAATTTGTTGGGCCAGCAAGCCAGACAGTTCGCACTTCAGCACTTTACCATTCAGGGGATGCAAAGCCAATACGAAAAGGTCTACCGATTGCGCTGAAGTGTGACTTAACTTACATGATAAATCGAGCTAACTCAGACGATGAATCGAGCTAACTCAGACGATGAAATGAATTAGCTCAAACGATGAGTCGAGTTAACTCACCCTCAGGTCTAATACTACTAATAGAATACCTCTTGATAGTTTTTTAGCCCAACACACCCCCCTAATACGCCAGTGCTCTTACCAACCGATAGGCATAGTCAGTAAGCGACAGGGGAATACGTGTGTCATGAAACATCCAGAAAAGCAGCCTTGCAGACAAATGCTCCGGCACATATTGCAGCACATTGTCAGCATCAGCGACAGCATAGCCTGAGCGGCGACATTCACGGTAGGCATTCAGCAGGCCAACCTCCAGGCACAATGGCAGATGGCCGCGCTGATGGTAGAACCGCAAGACCTGACTTATACAACGGAAGTAGGAATGGATGTTCTTCCTGCTGATGTTGTTAGTGTACGACGACTGGTTGTCTGTGCGATACCAATAAACCACCTCATCAATCCAGGCACGACTGGTAACAGCTGCCAGCCGACTGGTGGCACAGACATCCTCTGCGAAGTCGATGCCTTCCATAAACAGGTTGGGTACCCGGTTGAGCACCTCTGTCTTATACAACTTGCCCCATACACGCAGCGATATCACGTTCTGACACAAGGCTCTGCGCAGGTAGCTACGACCTTGCGAGTGGTCGGGCAACAGTGTCCGCCCCGTCTGCCCGCTGCTATATTCAGCATAGCCACCCTCCACGATGTCGGCATCCGTTTCCTCCATGCGCTTGACAAGTATGGCTACAGCATCCTGAGGCAGGATGTCATCGCTGTCAACAATGATAAAGTAGTCTGTGTGTACCTCTGATATCAAATGGGCGCGTGTCGCTCCGAGCCCCTTGTTTTCTTCGTTGCAGAGTATCCTGACCTGGGCAGCACGCTCAGGATGTCTGTCAATCACCTTTTGCAACAGCTCCATACTTCGGTCTGGCGTACAGTCGTTGCAGAAGATAAACTCCAGTTCTGGGTAGCTTTGGTTGAACAACGATTCAGCACATTGCTCGATGTACTGTTCCACACCATATATGGGTACTAACAACGAAATCTTCATCATACCGTTTCTATGCTATAATAGTTCTCTACTTCCTCCCTGATACAATCCGGCACTAGTCCGCTGATGCTTTCTCCTGCCCTTACGCGCTGGCGAATCTCGGTACTGCTCACATCCAGCAGGGGCACATCAATGGTTCCCGGATACTGGTCGCGGGGATAGACTATGACCCTATGGTGCCACAGGATGTCCTGCCAGTGGCTCCAACGCTGAAAGTGGGCCCAGTTGTCGCCTCCTATCAGCAATACAAATTCATGTTCGGGATAGTCTGCGCTCAGATGCCGGAGCGTGTTCCAAGTGTATGATGGACGTGGTAGCCGGAATTCGTAGTCGCAGGCTTTGATACGCTCGCTGCCCTCCAGGGCTTTCCGGGCCAGCTCATAGCGCAGCTGGTCATCCAGTAATTGCCGGTCTTGCTTCAGCGGATTCTGCGGCGACACCATCAGCCACACCTCGTCCAGTCCGCATTGGCTGAGCACGGCTTTGGCCAAGGCGATATGACCATTATGGATGGGGTTGAAGGAGCCGCCAAAAATACCGAACCTCCTCCGACCCCTCCCAAGGAGGGGAGTGGCTGGCGCAACGCGGCTATTCATTAAGGAACGTTTTAATTGCCTGCAATGTTTCCTGCTTGGCAGTCTCCAAGTCGTCGTTCACCACGACATGGTCAAACTGTGGGGCAAAGGTCATCTCATAGGCAGCCTTTGCCAGGCGTTGCTCGATGGCCTCGGCAGAATCAGTAGCACGACCTTCCAGCCTGCGGCGCAGCTCTTCCACAGAGGGGGGCTGGATAAACAGGCTCATAGCCTCATCGCCATAATATTTCTTGATATTGATACCTCCTTTCACATCAACGTCGAACACCACGTTCTGTCCTGCTTCGCGCTGTCGCTCCACCTGCTGTTTCAACGTTCCGTAGAAGCGATTCTCATACACTTCCTCATACTCCAGGAATTCATTGTCTGCAATCTTTGCCTTGAACTCCTCCGGAGTCAGGAAAAAATACTCCACTCCGTCCTGCTCGGTGCCTCGCGGAGCCCGGCTGGTGCATGAGACGGAGAAATACAGCTTCAGTTCCGGATGCTCTTGCATCAGCCAGTTGACGATGGTCGACTTCCCGCTTCCCGAGGGAGCGGAGAATATGATTAACCTCCCCCTCATTTTATAATGCATTAAGTACTTGTTCCTTGATTTGTTCTAGTTCGTCCTTCATCTTCACCACGATGTTTTGCATCTCGGCTTGATTCGACTTGGAGCCGGTAGTATTGATTTCGCGCCCCATCTCCTGGGCAATGAAGCCCAGCTTCTTACCCTGACCGGCCTCATCGGCCATTGTCTCGCGGAAGTATTTCAGATGGTTGGTCAGGCGCTGTTTCTCTTCGCTGATGTCCAGCTTCTCAATATAGTAGATGAGCTCCTGCTCCAGGCGGTTCTTGTCGTATTCGGCCTCAGGAATCTGCTTCAGCCCGTCTATAATACGGGAACGTATCTTCTCTACACGGCTCTTCTCATAGGGTTCGATGCTCAACATCAGGCGTTCGATATTGTCTATCTTCTCTGCAAACTTCTTCTCCAATGCAGCACCTTCCTGGGTGCGGAAATCCACTAAATGGCCTATAGCCTCGCTGACACCTTGGCGCAAGGCCTGCCACTCATCATCCTCAAGGACCTCCACCTCTGTCTTTGTCAACACATCCGGCATGCGGACCAGTGTCTGGATCCAGTCTGTCACCTCAAGATGATGCTCATCGGCAAAGCTCTTCAGCTGTTCGTAATATCCTTGCATCAGAGCGGTATTCACCGGACTTGCTACCGTCGACTCGTCTTTCTCAATCCAGATAGAGAAGTCGACCTTGCCACGCAGTAGCTTTTCTGCAATCATCTGGCGAATCTCCATTTCTTTCTCACGATAGAGTGGGGCAATACGCGTTGTTAAATCCAGCTGCTTGGAATTGAGCGACTTGATTTCTACGTTTATTTTCTTTCCGTTATAGACTACGAGCGACTTGCCATAGCCTGTCATTGACTGTATCATATTCTCGATATTTTTTCTTAAATATGGTTGCAAAGGTACAAAATTTCCATGAAATATGCGAGAAATGAAGGGAAAATTCGTACCTTTGCACTTTAAAAAGTAATTTATGGCTTGCATACTACATATAGAAACCAGTACTACATTGTGTTCCGTAGCCGTGTCGGAAGACGGGCAGTGCATCTTCGAGCAGGAAGAACGAGGAGAACACGGTGCTGGTGCCGAGCGACTGGGTACGATGGTAGACGAAGCCCTGTCGTTCACCGACAATCATGCCATTCCCTTCGATGCAGTGAGCGTCAGTGCCGGGCCGGGCTCTTATACCGGTCTGCGCATCGGAGTGTCTATGGCCAAAGGTCTCTGCTATGGTCGCGACCTGAAACTGATAGCTGTTCCTACCCTGGAGCTGATGTGTGTTCCCGTACTCCTGCGCGAACTGACAGCCGACGACGAAGATGCGCTGTTCTGTCCTATGCTCGACGCACGGAGAATGGAGGTTTATGCTGCCCTCTACGACCGCTCGCTGAAGACCGTCCGTGAGGTCAGTGCGGACGTTGTGACGGAAGAGACCTATAAGCAATGGCTCGACGAACGTCCCGTCTACTTCTTCGGCAATGGTGCCAAGAAGTGCATGGCGACCATCAACCACCCCAACGCGCACTATATCGACGGTATTGAGCCGTTGGCCAAATGGATGCAGCCGTTAGCCGAAAAGCGTTTCCTGAACGGACAAACGGAAGACGTGGCTTACTTTGTGCCTTTTTACCTGAAAGACTTCGTTGCCATCAAACCCAAGAAATTAATATAAGAATGGACATTAAAGGATTAGACTATAACACGCAACGCGAGAAGCTGGTCATGTCTGAATATGGCCGTGAGATTCAGAAGATGGTCGATCTGGCCATCAGCCTGCCCACCAAGGAAGAGCGCAATCGCTGCGCCCTGACCATCATCAGACAGATGGAAAACAAGAACCCGCAACTGCGTACGACGCCCAACTACGAGCGAACCCTGTGGGACCATTTATACCTGATGGGGCGCAAACAGCTGGACATCGATTGGCCTTTCGATGTGAATGAAGCTGAGAAGATACACTCGAAGCCCAAACCCATGCAGCATCCTGTACACGATGAGCAGGCTCAGTTGCGCCACTACGGACGGCTGTTAGGACAGGTGTTTGAAAAGCTGGAGACCATGCCCGAGGGTCCTGAGCGCGATGCACTGGTCATGCAGACTGCCTGTCAGATGAAACGCGACCTCATGGCATGGGGACATGGCTCCATCGAAGATGAAAAGGTGGCCGACGACCTGGCTCGCTATACCCATGGCAAGATACAGATCGCCCCCCAGCACTTCCATCTGGGACGCGTTGACCTGCCTACCGGCAACGAAGGGAAGAAAGGAAAGCGTAAGAAGTAAGACACCCTATGGCAACATTCAAAATTGAGGGCGGACATCTGCTTAGCGGTACTATCACACCGCAAGGAGCTAAGAACGAGGCACTGGAGGTTATCAGTGCCACGCTGCTTACCAGCGAACAGGTGGTTATCCACAACATACCCGACATCCGCGATGTGAACAACCTCATCCAACTGCTTCGCGACATCGGTGTAAAGGTTGAGAAGTTAAGCAGCAGACATTCTGCAGCCAACAGTTACTCTTTTCAGGCCGATGCTCTTGACCTGAATTACCTTGGGAGCGACGAGTTTGTGCACCAATGCGCTGAGCTTCGCGGGTCGGTCCTGACCATAGGACCCTTGCTTGGTCGCATGGGCAAGGCCGTGGTTGCGAAGCCTGGAGGCGACAAGATTGGGCGCCGCCGCTTGGACACCCATTTCTTAGGTTTCAAGAACCTGGGGGCAAAGTTCCGACAGATTCCTGACCGCAACGTGTATGAGATTGGTGCCCGACAGCTGAAAGGTACTTATATGTTGCTCGACGAAGCCTCTGTCACGGGTACAGCCAACATCATCATGGCTGCCGTGCTGGCAGAGGGTACCACCACTATCTATAATGCTGCCTGCGAACCCTATATCCAACAGCTCTGTCACATGCTCAACCACATGGGGGCCAACATCAGCGGCATCGGGTCGAACCTCATCACCATCGTGGGCGTCAAGTGCCTGCACGGCACTCAGCACAATTTGCTGCCCGACATGATTGAGGTGGGTTCTTTTATCGGAATGGCCGCCATGTGCGGAGACGGCATCCGCATCAAGAATGTGTCGCTGAACAACCTGGGCATCATCCCAGAGGCTTTCCGACGGCTGGGGGTTAAAGTGGAAGAAGACGGTGACGACCTTTTCATTCCCCGGCAGAAGCACTATGCTGTAGACTCATTTATCGACGGCACCATCATGACGCTGGCAGATGCACCTTGGCCTGGGCTGACCCCCGACCTGTTATCCGTCCTCATCGTGGTAGCCACACAGGCACGGGGCACCGTACTCTTCCACCAGAAGATGTTCGAGAGCCGCTTGTTCTTTGTCGACCGACTGATTGACATGGGAGCCCAGATTATTCTTTGCGACCCACACCGTGCCGTAGTCGTAGGACACGACCGTCAGCGGCAGCTTCGTGCCAGCCGTATGTCGAGTCCGGACATCCGTGCTGGTATTGCCCTGCTAATAGCCGCCATGAGTGCACAAGGCACCAGCTATATCAGCAACATCGAGCAGATAGACAGAGGCTACGAGAACATCGAGGAACGATTAAACGCACTGGGTGCTAAAATAACAAGAGAACAGTGATACGTCAAGAGGAAGTATACAAGATAGGGCGCATAGGTAAGTCGCATGGTGTCAAGGGAGAGGTGTCGTTCCAGTTCGACGACGACATCTTCGACCGAACGGATGCCGACTATCTCGTTTTGGAGGTGGATGGCATCCTGGTACCTTTCTTTATGGAGGAGTATCGTTTCCGCAACGACTCTGTATGCCTGGTGAAGTTCTGCGATATTGATACCCAACAGCAAGCTTCCCAGCTGACGGGCTGCGATGTCTACTTCCCACGCGCACTGACTGACGAGTCAAGTGAAGCACCCTCTCTGGCTTCCCTCGTAGGCTTTCATATCATCGATGCAGACACAGGCTTGCCGATAAGCCGCATAGCCGCCATCGACGACAGCACCATCAACATCCTCTTCGAACTGGAAGACGGGCGTTTGGTTCCTGCAAACGATGAACTAATCACAGATATCAACTGGCAACAGCAACAGATTACCATGAGTATTCCGAAAGGACTATTAGATATATGAAGAAACGACAAATCGCCATCCTCGGCTCAACAGGGTCGATAGGCACTCAGGCACTGCAAGTCATCGAAGAACATAGCGACCTCTATGAAGTGTACTGCCTGACAGCAAACAATAAAATCGAGCTACTGGCAGAGCAGGCGCACAAGTTCAAACCCGCAGCCATTGTCATTGCCAACGAACAGCGGTATGATGAGCTAAAAGAGTTAATGGACGACCTGCCCGACGTGAAGGTATATGCCGGCCGTCAGGCGTTGGACGAGATTGTAGAAGCCAACCCTATCGACATGGTACTCACTGCAATGGTGGGCTTTGCCGGACTCTCGCCAACTATTCATGCCATCAAGGCCCGCAAGACCATCTGCCTGGCCAACAAGGAGACACTGGTAGTGGCAGGTGAACTCATCCGCGACCTGGCATCAGAATACCACGCCCCCATCCTGCCGGTCGACAGCGAGCACTCCGCCATCTTCCAGAGTCTGGTGGGCGAAGACCAAAACCCTATTGAAAAGATTCTGCTCACAGCCTCGGGCGGACCGTTCCGCAACCTCACCATGGAGCAGCTGGAACGTGTCACCAAGGCCGATGCCCTGCGCCATCCCACTTGGGACATGGGAGCAAAAATCACCATCGACTCGGCAACGATGATGAACAAAGGCTTCGAGGTCATCGAGGCCAAATGGCTTTTTGGAGTCAAAGCCTCACAGATCCAAGTGCTGGTTCACCCCCAGAGCATTGTCCACTCGGCAGTGCAGTTTCAGGATGGTGCCGTCAAGGCCCAGTTAGGAGTACCCGACATGCGTCTGCCCATCCAGTATGCCTTCTCGTTCCCCAAGCGGCTGCACCTGTCTGGCGACAGACTGGACTTCTTTGCCCAGAAGCTGGAATTCTTTGAGCCGGACTTGAAGAAGTTCCGCTGTCTGGCATTGGCTTTTGAAGCCATCCAGCGAGGCGGCAACATGCCCTGCATCGTCAACGCGGCCAACGAGATTGTCAACCGGGCCTTCCTGGAAGACCGCTGCTCCTTCCTGCAGATGAGCGACATTATCGAGAAGACCATGACGCGATGCACCTTCTCCTCCACGCCCGACTACGATACCTATATAGCCACAGATGCCGAGGCAAGACGCATCGCATCAGAGCTTCTAAAGGAATAAAAGTATCGGAGCATCGGAGCATCGGAAAATCGAAATAAATTTAAACAACAACAACAACACATATGGAAGTCTTTTTAATCAGAGTATTACAGTTTATACTGGCCATCTCACTACTGGTATTATTACATGAGGGAGGCCACTTCTTCTTTTCAAAACTCTTTGGAGTAAGGGTGGAGAAATTCTATATTTTCTTCGACTGGAAGTTCAGCCTGTTCAAGTTCAAGCCCAAGAACAGCGACACGGAATATGGCATAGGCTGGCTGCCCTTAGGCGGTTACTGCAAGATAGCCGGCATGATAGACGAGAGCTTCGACACCGAGCAGATGAAGCAGCCGGTTCAAGACTATGAGTTCCGCGCCAAGCCCGCCTGGCAGCGCCTGCTGATTATGATTGGCGGCGTGCTGGTCAACTTCCTGCTGGCTCTGTTTATCTATTCACAGATTCTGTTCTGGTGGGGCGACTCCTATATCCCCGTCAAGAACATGTCCCTGGGTATGAAGTTCAACCAGGAGGCCAAGTCGTATGGCTTCAAGGACGGTGATATATTAATAGGTACGGACGCGCACGCGTTTAAGGACTTCTCCGCCGACCTCTATAGGGAAATCTCTGAAGCCAGGCGTGTCGACATCCTGCGTGACGGGAAACCCATGAGCATCTCGCTGCCTGGCGACCTGAACCTGCTCAACATGATCAAGGCCGACCCCTCGTTTGTTCGTCCCTTGCTGCCTGCCCGCATCGACAGTGTGATGGCCGACTCACCTGCCCAGAAAGCCGGCATGAAGGCTGGCGACCTGATTCTCGCTCTTAACGGCGCACCCGTTGACTCCTATAACGAGTTTGTTGACCTCTTGGGCCGCAGGGAAGATATGCTGCTGACAGCAACTACGCAGGCCGACTCGCTGAAAGCCCGTACGGTATCCATCGTCTTTGGCAACGAGAGCCGCCAAGATACGGCTACCGTCGTGCTGACACCCGAACTGAAGCTGGGCTTCTTTGCACCCAGCATCGCAGCCCTTTACAAACCAGTAACCACTGAGTATGGATTCTTTGAGAGCATCCCCGCCGGCATCAAATACGGATGGCATGTACTGGCTTCGTATGTCGACGACATGAAATACGTGTTCTCTGCTGAGGGTGCCAAGTCGTTAGGCGGTTTCGGAGCCATCGGTAGCCTGTTCCCACCCACCTGGGACTGGTATATGTTCTGGAAGATGACAGCCTTCCTCAGCATCATCCTCGCATTCATGAACATCCTTCCTATCCCCGCCCTGGATGGCGGACACGTACTCTTCCTGCTCTACGAGATGATTACACGGCGCAAGCCCTCGGAACAGTTCATGATACGTGCCGAGTATGTAGGTTTTGGAATATTGATCCTACTGATGCTGGTGGCCAACCTGAATGATATCCTGCGCTGGCTTGGATATCTATAAACTAACCCAGAAACTTCTTGATAGTCTGGATGCACTTCTCTGCATTGATGGGCTTTGAGAGAAAGTCATCGCACCCTGCAGCCAATGCCTGCTGACGGTCACTGTCGAAGGCATTGGCTGTCAGGGCAATAATTGGCAGAGAAGGATTCTTAAGCTTGATAAGCCGCGTAGCCTCCAAACCGTCCATCACAGGCATCTTGATATCCATCAGCACCAAGTCAGGCTGTTCGTTCAATGCCTTCTCTAATGCTTCTTGACCATTTTTGGCACGGAAGAACTCAAAATGGTTCTTCAGAATATACGTCATCAACATGTAATTGCTGTCGTTATCTTCTGCTACAAGTATCCTATTCATATTGCTAATTTTGGTTAGTTCACGTTAACAGACTACAAAAGTAATGTTTTTCTTTTAATTTTCTTGCTATTACCACACTTTTTAACTAATTTTGTCGGAAGAAACTTAAAATACCAAATTTATACTAACATTTCTTATGAACAAAAAAAACCTAATCTGTGCGTTGTTTCTGTCTACCGCACTAACGACCACGGCACAGAGTGTCATGGACGTGAACACGAAGAAGCTGGGAGCCCCCATCCAGTCAACAATGTATGGTATCTTCTTTGAAGACATCAACTATGCAGCTGACGGCGGTCTCTATGGCGAACTGGTAAAAAACCGCTCTTTCGAGTTTCCCCAACAACTGATGGGCTGGCAGGCCTTCGGTAAGTTCGAAGTAAAGGATGACGGTCCTTTTGAGCGCTGTCCACACTATATCGTGCTGTCGGACCCTGGCCATAAGGAGCGCCGCACGGGCCTTGTCAACGAAGGCTACTTCGGCATTGGCGTAACCAAGGGCGAGGCCTATCGCTTCTCCGTTTGGGCCAAGGCTCCCAAGGGACAGGCCTCTATCCGCATTCAGCTCGTGGACGAGAACTCGATGGAAGAGAAGCAGGAGTTCGTAGAACAGGAGCTCACCATCAGCTCTTCGGAGTGGAAGAAGTACACCATCCAGCTGACATCGCCCAAGAGCGACAAGCATGCCAAGCTGCGCATCTTCCTGAAGGGCAATAATCCCGTAGCATTGGAGCATGTCTCCCTGTTCCCCGTCAACACCTATAAAAACCGCGAAAACGGTATGCGCCGTGACCTGGCTCAGGCGTTGGCCGACCTCCACCCCGGCATCTTCCGCTTCCCTGGCGGCTGCATCGTGGAAGGTGGCGACCTCGAAGAACGCTACCAGTGGAAGAACTCTGTCGGACCGGTAGAAAACCGTCCCCTCAACCACAACCGCTGGGAATACACTTTCGATTATCGCTATTACCCCGACTATTATCAGTCATACGGACTGGGCTTCTTTGAGTTCTTCCAGCTCAGCGAGGACATCGGTGCCGAGCCCCTGCCCATCCTCAACGTAGGCATGGCCTGCCAGTATCAGAACTGGGAGAACGAGAAGGCACATGTAGCCATTGATGACTTGCAGCCCTATATCGACGACTGTCTCGACCTGATTGAGTTTGCCAATGGCCCGGCAGACAGCAAGTGGGGAAAGATACGTGCCGAGATGGGCCACCCGGCACCTTTCAACATGAAGTACATCGGTGTGGGCAACGAGCAGTGGGGCGAGTTCTACTATGAGCGCCTGAAGCACTTTGTTGCCGCCATCCGCGCCAAATATCCCGACATCAAGATTGTAGGAACCAGCGGTCCCGTGCCTGAGGATGTTCCTGATGCTACTTACCGTTTTGAAGACGGCTGGAAGGCCATGACCGCCCAGAAGGCCGACCTTGTAGACGAGCACTACTACCGTGACGAGGAGTGGTTCCTGACCCACGGCCTGCGCTACGACTCGTACAACCGCAAGGGTCCCAAGGTGTTTGCCGGTGAGTATGCCTGCCACGGCAAGGGCAAGAAATGGAACCACTACGAGGCTGCCATCCTCGAGGCCGCATTCATGACCGGCTTCGAGCGCAATGCCGACGTGGTACACATGACCACTCCTGCTCCGCTCTTTGCACATGTTGACGGCTGGCAGTGGCGTCCTGACCAGATATGGTACGACAACACCCAGATGTTCAAGACCGTCAGCTATTACGTCCAACAGCTCTATGCCACCAATGCCGGCACCAACGTCCTGTCGCTGACGATGGACAAGAAGCCGGTGGCCAACCAGCCCGGCCAGAACGGACTCTTCGCCTCTGCTGCCTTCGACAGCAAGACGGGCGAGGTCATCATCAAGGTTGCCAACACCTCCAAGCAGCCACAGGCTATCCAGCTGAACCTGAGCGATGTCAAGGGCGACCGCACCGCACAGACCTGGACACTCTGCCACGACGGCATGGACGACGAGAACAGCATCTGCAAGCCCGAGCTCATCACCCCGCAGGAGGGTAGTGCTCAGGTGGTTGGCGGCAAGAAGCAGGCTACGCTCTCCGACCAGCTGCCTGCCATGTCGTTCAGAATCTATCGCATCAAGAAATAAAGGTAAAAACATGAAAAATACGGCAATTCGCAGGGATTGCCGTATTTTTTTTGGTGTTTCACTCGTTTTTTCGTACCTTTGCCCGCATTATGACAGTAGCAGACTATATCAACCATCCAGAAACCGACGAACGACGTTTCTCGTTTGAGGTGCTGCCCCCGCTGAAGGGCAACGGCACCGAGGCGTTGTTTGCCACCATCGACAAGCTGGCGGTATTCAACCCGGCCTTCATCAACATCACCACCCACCACTCAGAGTATGTCTATCGCGAGCTGGACAACGGCCAGTTCGAACGGCAGCGCATCCGCCGCCGTCCCGGCACTATTGCCATTGCCGCTGCCATCCAGCAGCGCTACCACATTCCCGTAGAGCCGCATATCATCTGTAGCGGTACCACCATCGAACAGACGGAGTACGAACTGCTCGACCTGCAGTTCCTGGGCATCCGCAATCTCATGCTGCTGCGTGGTGACAAGGCCAAGGAGGACAGCCGCTTCACGCCCACCAAGGGCGGCCATGCCCATACCACCGACCTCATCCGCCAGGTGGTGCGCTTCAACGAGGGTTTCTTTGCAGACGGCACTCCCATCAAGCACCCGGGACCGAAGTTCGACTTTGGTGTAGCCTGCTATCCTGAGAAGCACGAAGAAGCCCCTAACCTGGAGCGCGACATGGAGTACCTGAAGCAGAAGCAGGACCTGGGGGCGCAGTATGCCGTCACACAGCTGTTCTTCGACAACGACAAGTACTTCAGCTTCGTCGAGAAAGCCCGCCAGATGGGCATCACCATCCCCATTGTTCCCGGCATCAAGCCCTTTGCCAAGTTGAGCCAGCTGACGGTAGTGCCTAAGACATTCCACTGCGACATCCCTGAGGCCCTGGCCAAGGAGATTGTCAAGTGCAAGACCGATGAGCAGGCCATGCAGCTTGGAGTGGAATGGACCACCCACCAGTGCCGCGAGCTCTACGAGCACGGGGTGAAGAACATTCATTTCTACACCGTCTCTGCCATCGACTCCGTAGCTGAGGTCGCCCAGCGGCTGTTGTAGCAGACATGTCTGTCTCTGTCTATTAGCACCATGCTGGCGGTGTGGGCTAATAGATGGTAAACAGCAACTTCCTGCCTACGGATTTCTTTTTTCCTGCCTACGGATTTTATGTTTCCAACTTGTAGACATACGTACACAACTTGTAGACACATGTCTCCAACTTGGAAACATACGTGCACAACTTGTAGACAGAAATTCTCCAGCCTGCTAATTTCTTTTGTCCAGCACTCGTTTTTTCGTAACTTTTCCGCTGGAGAAGTTCTTGAACAAGCCAAGCGAAACAAGTTTCGAGTCCCCTGTCTCGGAAAAGCTCAAATAAATTTGGCTTTTCGCTCGACTTTTCGTAACTTTGTGGCCGATTATGGGTTTTGAGCAAGTAATAGGACAGCAAGAGGTGCAGCAGCGCCTGATGCAGATGGTCAGCGAAGGCCGCCTGCCGCATGCCCTGATGCTATGCGGACCCGAGGGGGCGGGCAAGATGGCCCTGGCCATTGGCTTCGCCCAGGTACTGCTCAACAAGTCTGACAACGATGCCGCCATGCTGCGCAAGCTTGAGCATCCCGACCTCCATTTCACCTATCCTACCATCAAGCTCCCCTCCATGAGCAGCGACCATAAACCTGTCAGCGATGACTTTGCAAGGGAATGGCACGAGCTCATCATGGGCAGCCGCTACTTCAGCATGAACCAGTGGCTCGAACAGATGGGAGGCGAGAACCAGCAAGCCATCATCACAGCCGGCGAAAGCGACGACCTCGTCCGCAAACTGTCGCTCAAGTCGAGCCAGGGAGGCTATAAAATCAGTATCATCTGGCTCCCCGAACGCATGAACATCGAGTGTGCCAACAAGATTCTCAAACTGCTGGAGGAACCACCCTCGCAGACCGTCTTCATCATGGTGTGCGAGGACCCAGACCGTCTGTTGGAGACCATCCGCAGCCGTGTACAGCGTATCGACATCAAGAAGATTGCCGACGACGATATCCATCGGGCGCTTGTCGAACAGCGCGGACTCTCCGAGGAGATGGCTCTCCGTATGACGAGAATGGCCAACGGCAACTACCTCAAAGCACTCGAGATGCTGAATGCCGACTCAGAGAACGAGCTCTTCCTCGACATGTTCCAGAGCCTGATGCGGCTGGCCTACCAGCGCAAGGTGAAAGACCTCAAGACGTGGTCGGAGCGCATGGCTGCCATGGGGCGCGAACGGCAGAAACGCTTCCTGGAATATTTCCTGCGACTCATACGCGAGAACTTCGCCTACAATTTCCAGCAGCCCGAGCTCTGCTACATGACGCAGCGCGAAGAGGACTTTGCGCGTAACTTCGCTCGCTTCATCAACGAGGCAAACATCCTGCCCATCACCGACTTGGCCAATCTCGCCATCCGCGACATCGGACAAAATGCCAACGCGAAAATAGTATTCTTCGACTTCGCGCTCCAAATGATTGTATTACTGATTCAAAAATGACACCCACCCCCCACATTGCCCACAAAAATAATATAGAAATATGGAAAAAGAACATCAGATAATCGTCGGCTGCGACCGCGGACTGTGCCATCAGGCCGTTGGCCGCCAGGACCGACAGCTCAACACCTACGACTGGCTTGCCGATGTGCCTGGCAACACAGACGATACCGACCTCGTAGAGGTGCAGTTCAAGCACACCCGCAAAGGCTACTACCACAACGTGAACAAGCTGGAGCTGAAGAAAGGCGACATCGTTGCCGTCGAGGCCAACCCGGGCCACGACATCGGTGTGGTCACGCTGACAGGACGACTGGTCAACCTACAGGTGAAGAAAGCCAATCTCAAGAGCACGGACGAGATACGGCGCATCTATCGCATTGCGCGTCCCATTGACATGGAGAAGTTCCGTGAGGCCAAGGCTCGCGAACATGCCACCATGATCGAGAGCCGCCAGATAGCCAAGAACCTGGGACTGGAGATGAAAATAGGCGACGTAGAGTACCAGGGCGACGGCAACAAAGCCATCTTCTACTATATAGCCGACGGGCGCGTCGACTTCCGCCAGCTCATCAAGGACTTGGCAGCCGCCTTCCATGTGCGCATCGAGATGAAGCAGATTGGTGCACGTCAGGAGGCTGGCCGCATTGGCGGTACCGGGCCCTGCGGACGCGAGCTCTGCTGTGCCACCTGGATGAAGAACTTCGTCAGCGTAGGCACCTCGGCAGCACGCTACCAGGACATCTCGCTCAACCCCCAGAAGCTGGCGGGAATGTGTGCAAAACTGAAATGCTGTCTGAACTACGAGGCCGACAACTACGTAGAGGCCAGTCGCAAGCTGCCTGCCAGAGACATCATGCTGCAGACCCAGGATGCTGACTACTACTACTTCAAGGCCGATATCCTGGCCGGACTCATCAGCTACTCCACCGACAAGAACATGGCGGCAAATATGGAGACCATCACTGCCGAGCGCGCCAAGCAGGTTATTGAGATGAACCGTCGTGGCGAGAAACCCCTGTCGCTGCAGGAAGACGGTAAGAAGCAACAGCCGCAAGGTCCTATCGACCTGGCCACTCAGGAGAACATCAACCGCTTCGACCGTGCCAAGAAAAAGAAGAAAAAGAAGAAGCCCGACCAGCAGGCAAGCCGCAACAGCAAGGATGGTCAGCAGCCGCAAGACATCAGGCAGGCGCAAGAGAACAAGCAACCCCAAGGAGCCAGGCAACCACAACCCGCTAAGCAGCCCCAACCCGCTAAGCAGCCCCAAGGTGCTAAGCAACCGCAACCAGCCAAGCAGCCCCAAGGCGTCAAGCAACCGCAAGAGGGTAAAGACAAGAAAGATGCCAAAGCATAAGTACACCTTATTATATTATATAGGGATACCCTTGGCGCTTCTCCTGTTGCTGGCGGCCTGCGACACGCGGGCCGTCTACAACCACTACGAGCATACCTCGTCGGCTGGCTGGGAGAAGAACGACGTGCTGGCGTTCTCCACCAAGCCAATGACACAGGATGGCAACTACATCGAAGAGGTAGGGCTGCGCATCACCACATCCTATCCTTTCACCCAGCTCACGTTGGTGATCGAGCAGACTATCCTCCCTGCACACACGCTGTTCCGCGACACGCTGAACTGCGACCTTATCAACGAGAAAGGCATTCCGGAGGGGCCGGGCATCAGCCACTTCCAATACCGGTTCCCGCTGAAGGCACTTCCGCTTGCCAAGGGCGACCAGCTGAAAATTGTCGTCCGCCACGACATGAAGCGCGAGATTCTGCCCGGCATCAGCGATGTCGGCATACGGCTTATCCGCGAAAAGTAACAAGACGTGATGTTCAGGAGCGAACGAGATTCCTGCTGGCATCTATCCGCAGGAAGATGAAGAGCAACAGCGTGAATCCCCACAGCGAAGAACCGCCATAGCTGAAGAAGGGCAGCGGAATGCCTATCACCGGGGTCAGACCGAGCACCATGCCTACGTTGATGAAGACATGGAAGAGGAAGATGCTCAATACACAATAGCCATAGATACGTCCAAAGCGGAACGGTTGTCGCTCAGCCATCTGGATGAGCCGCAGGATCAGGGCCAGGAACAGCAGCAAGACTCCCGCAGAGCCTACAAAGCCCTCTTCCTCGCCTACCGTGCAGAAGATGAAGTCGGTATCCTGCTCTGGCACGAACTTCAGCTTGGTCTGGGTGCCATTCAGGAATCCCTTGCCCTCCAGACCTCCTGAGCCGATGGCTATTTCCGACTGGTGCACATTGTAGCCGGCACCACGCAGGTCTTCGTCCAGTCCAAGCAGCACATTGATACGCGAACGCTGGTGGGGCTCCATCACGTTCTGCATGATGAAGTCGGCACCGTAGAAGAATACTACAGAACCCAAGGTAAATAGGGCTATGAAGAAGTAGGGGCGGAGGCGCGTACCTAAGCCTTCCCACACCAGATAGCCCATCAGCACCACGGTAAGGCCCAGTTGTATATAGGTGATGTCGAAGTTCAGGAGCAGCAATGACAGCAAGGTGACGGCCACGCAGCCCACGAAGAGCTGGCGGGCTGTCTTGCGGTTGCAATAGACCCACACCATGCCGATGCTGAAAAGCTGTATCAGCAGCAATACGCTGAACTTGCCTACCGAGGTGGCAGAGTCCCCGATAGGCACATTGGCAAACCGGATGCCCACCACGAAATACACCACCATGGCCAGGCCGGTAAACAGGATGCTCCCCGGCATTCCCTCGCGATAGAACATCAGGAAGAAAGCCAGATAGACCAGCGCAGAACCCGTCTCATGCTGCAGCACGATGCAAAGCATGGGCAGCAGTATCACCAGCAGTGCGGCACCGAAATGCTTCCACTGGCTGATGTTATAGCCATAGGTCGACATCAGCTTGGCCAGTGCCAGCGCAGTGGCAAACTTCGCAAACTCAGCCGGTTGCAGGCGTAAGGGGCCTAACACGAGCCACGACCTTGAACCCTTGATACTATGCGGATTGAAGATGGTGGCAAAGAGCAGCAATAGCAGTAGTCCGTAGATGATATAGGCAAAGGTGTCATAGAACCGGTCGTCCAACATCAGGATGACAAAGCCCAGCATGATGCTGGTGCCTATCCACACTATCTGCATGCCTGAGCGTGTGGCCAGCGAGAAGATGTCTGTCTCGCCGTAGGAGTAGCTGGCACCACAGACACTGACCCATCCGAAGGACAGGAGTGCTATATAGATGATGATGGTCAGCCAGTCAATACTGCGCCACACGCTGGTCTGCCGCTTATCTGCTTGTCGTACCATACGATATGTGTCTGTT
The DNA here is from genome assembly GCA_946548065.1 of uncultured Prevotella sp. Classification (GTDB taxonomy): domain Bacteria; phylum Bacteroidota; class Bacteroidia; order Bacteroidales; family Bacteroidaceae; genus Prevotella. Next base: position 29,353 of record CAMNPM010000025.1, read on the forward strand.
TTGGAATTCCTCCGCCCGCTTCTCCGAGGCTTCCGAGAGGTGTCCGTTAATATATTGTTCCATAATCAGTCCGCCGAGGGGTACGCCATAGGTAGCACCCCAGCCGCCATTCTCCACATAGACGGCAACGGCTATCTTGGGATTATCCATCGGGGCAAAACCCATGAAGACGCTATGGTCGTGTCCGCGGTTCTGGGCCGTACCTGTCTTGCCGCAGGCCATGAAGTCGTATTTGGCCAGCTCATGGCAAGTACCTCCCGTAGCCGAAGCCCGCATACCTGCCACCACATAGTCGTAGGCCTCGCGGCTGGCCATCGTGCGACGGCGCTTCGTATAGAGGGTGTCCAGCTTCTCTCCTTGAATGCCTTTCACCACGTGCGGAGTGATAAACCAGCCTCGGTTGGCGATGGTAGCCCCCAGATTGGCAATCTGCAGGGGCGTAGCGTTCACCTCGCCCTGACCGATGGCAATAGAGATGACGGTCAGTCCGTTCCACGAACCCTTATAGGCTTTATCATAGAAAGCGGCATTGGGAATCAGGCCTCGTTTCTCGCCGGGCAGGTCGATGCCCAGCTTATAGCCAAAGCCCATCGACACCATATAGTCGCGCCACTTGTTCATGGCATTCTGTACGGAGCCGTATTTCGTGATGTGCTGGTTGATCATGTAGTAAAGTCCCCAGCAGAAGTAGCCATTGCACGACGTAGAGAGTGCAGGCACCAGTGACAGCGGCGAGGCATGTCCGTGACAGCCTACATGCAGCCCGCGATAGTTAAACCCATGTCCGCAGGGATAGGCAGTATGGGTGGGATGAATAATTCCCTCGGTCATGAAGGTCAGACCTTGGGTGGTCTTAAAGGTAGAGCCCGGTGGATACTGTCCCATGATGGAACGGTTGAGCAGGGGCTTCCACACGTTCTCGCTCAGCTGGCGGTGACTCTTCGAGCGCTGGCGTCCCACCATCATGCGGGGGTCGTAAGATGGTGAGCTAACCATGCAGAGCACCTCGCCCGTTGAAGGCTCTATGGCCACGATACTGCCTATCTTACCTTCCATTAGCCGCTCGCCCAGCCGTTGCAGTTCCACATCGATGCCCAGCGTTAGGTTCTTGCCCGCCACCGCACGACGGTCGAACTTTCCGTTCTGATAACGGCCCTGCACACGTCCATGGGCATCGCGCAGCAGAATCTGCATGCCTTTCACCCCTCGCAACTGGTGTTCGTAGCTGCGCTCTATGCCCAGCTTGCCTATATAGTCGCCGGGCTGGTAATAGTCATCGTTCTCGATGTCGCTGGGCGACACCTCTGCCACGTCGCCCAGCACATGGGCTGCCAGCGGATACTCGTACTGGCGGATGCTGCGGCGCTGTATGTAGAAACCGGGGAAACGGAACATCTTCTCCTGGAATACCGAGAAGTCGGCCTCCGACAGCTGGCTCATGAATATCTGCTGGGTGAAACGCGAATAGCCGGGGTTCTTGTCGCGATCCTTGATGGTCTCCATACGACGGTCAAACTCCTCACGCGTGATGTTCAGTGCCTCACACAAATCGAGGGTGTCCAGATGGTCCTTGGCCTCGTTCATCACCACCATGATGTCATAGGCTGGCTGGTTATACACCATCAGCTTGCCGTTGCGGTCGTAGATGGCTCCCCGCGCCGGATATTCTATTTTCTTGAGGAAAGCATTCGAGTCGGCACTCTTCTTGTAGTCGTCACTGGTAATCTGCAGTTGGAAAAGCCGAAGGATATAGATGACCACTATCAGGGTGGCCACTCCTGCAATAACATAGCGTCTGTTCCCCAGGTCGTAGTCGTTATTCATCGAGCCTTGGCAATTTCAAAGGTGAAGATAAGCACCAGCGTAATCACCGTACTGCCTGCGATACACTGCAGCCAGTGGAACCAGTTGAAAAGGTTGAAGAACTCCAGCGAGTAGAACACTATACAGAAGAGCAGCACCAGTGCTCCTGCGTAGAAGGTATAGCGCGTACTGCCCAGTGCGGCCAGCGATGGTCGCAGGTTGTCTGCCGAGTCACGAGGCACGAAGAGCTCGAAATAGTAAGGCTGCAGCAGCGCAATCAGCGTCAACGAGGCAGCAGCCAGTCCGGGAGTGTCCGTGAAGATATCAATGACCAACCCGAGGGTGAAGGCCCACAGCAGGCCAGCCCATTTGGGATAGTTGCGCGGTAGCTGCAACACGAAATAGACATATAGCAGCGGGGTGGCGATGCCAAACAAATGGATACGCCCCAGCACCATGACCTGCGCCAGCACGAAGACCATGAACCACCCAGCCCGTTTCAATAAGTCTAATGTCATTTATTTCGTTGTTTCGTTATTATGTTATTTCGATGCTTCGATATCTCGATGTCTCGATGTCTCGATGTTTCGATGCTTCGATGCCTCGATGCTTCGATGTCTCGATGCTTCGATATCTCGATGTCTCAATGCTTCGATATCTCAATGCTTCGATGTTTCGGTGCCTCGGCGCCCGATCATCATTGATTCACATTCAGCTTCAGCGAGTCGCGAGCGGCCTGCATCAGCCGCATGCGCTCAGCTATCGTCTTGTCGCTGATTACCACCACATCGCGCAGCCGGCCAAAGTCGGTTGACAGCCTGACCTTCAGCCGATAGCTCAGTCCGTCGCGCGAGTTATACACTTCTTTAATCTGTCCCACCAGCACACCGGGGGGGAAGATGCTGGAGTATCCGTTGGTCTCCACCCACTCGCCGCGCTTGAAGCGGGCATGACGGGGGATGTCCTCTACATAGGCATAGCCAGCGTCCCTGCCGTCCCATCGCAGCACACCGAAGTAGCCGCGGTTGCGGATGGCACAACTGATGCGCGATGACTGTGTGTTCAGCACGGGAATGACGATACTGTAGTGGGCCGAGGTCTGGTGCACCACACCTACCACGCCCTGTCCGCAGGCCACGCCCATACCGGCCTCCACACCGTCATCAGCACCACGGTCTATGGTCAGCAGGTTGTTCGTCTTGTGCAGCTCACTGGTCACCACCTTGGCGGCTATCAGCTGATACTGCTCCAGCTTCTCCAGCTCTTGCTGCTCTTGCTTGTCCACCGTCTCCGTAGCTTCGGCATAGAGCCTGCGCAACTGTGTGACCTGACGCTCCAAGTAGAAGTTACGGAGGGTCAGGTCTTCGTTCACCTTCTTCAACGAGAAGAAGCTCTCCACTGCCGAGTTCCATTCGTACAGCCATCCCGTCACCACATTGGCAGACGAGAACCAGACGCTGTTCTGGTAGTTGTTGTATTGAAACACCAACACCAGACTCAGCACCTCCAGCACTGCGAACAGAAACCAGTGAAAGTGATTGCGCAGAAACTCCAGCAGGTTTTTCACGAGACAGCCGTCAACCTATTAACCGTTAACCATCAACTGTTATCTCATCAGGAACGAGAAGCGGTCAACATTCTTCAGTGCCACGCCGGCTCCCTTGGCTACAGAGTGCAACGGATCCTCGGCAATGTGGAACGGAATATTGATCTTTGCCTCCAGACGACGGTCCAGTCCGCGGAGCAGCGCACCGCCACCAGTCAGCCAGATGCCGTTCTTCACAATGTCGGCATACAGCTCGGGAGGCGTGTTCTCCAGGGCGGAGAGCACGGCATTCTCTATCTTGGCCACCGTCTTGTCCAGACAGTGGGCTATCTCCTGATAGCACACTGGCACCTCCATAGGCAGTGCCGTGATGCGGTTCGGGCCATGCACCACATAGTCCTCGGGGGCCTCGTCGCCCAGGTCGGTCAGCGCCGACCCTACGGCAATCTTGATGCGCTCGGCCATACGCTCCGACACCTTCACGTTGTGCTGGCGCGACATATACTCTTGAATATCATTGGTCAGGTCGTCGCCTGCGGTACGGATGCTGTTGTTCGACACGATGCCGCCCAGCGAGATGACGGCAATCTCCGTAGAACCGCCACCGATGTCGACTATCATGTTGCCCTCGGGGGCTTCCACGTCGATACCGATACCAATGGCAGCAGCCATAGGCTCGAAAATCAGATACACGTCACGGCCGTCGGCATGCTCTGCTGAGTCACGCACGGCACGCAGCTCCACCTCAGTAGACCCCGAGGGTACGCCAATCACCATGCGCAGCGAGGGCGAGAACAGACGGTGGCCCGTATGAACCATCCTGATCAGTCCGCGCATCATCTGCTCGCAGGCCGAGAAGTCGGCTATCACACCGTCGCGCAGCGGACGAACGGTACGTATGTTATCGTGTGTCTTCTCATACATCATCTTGGCCTTCTCGCCCACGGCAATCATCTTGTCCGTGTGACGGTCGAGTGCCACTACCGACGGCTCGTCAACCACAATCTTGTCATCACTGATAATAATCGTGTTGGCCGTTCCAAGGTCCATTGCAATCTCTTGCACAAAACTAAAGAAACCCATTTTAATTTACTATTTGACGATTTACGATTTACTATTTGACGATTTACAATTCACGATTTGTCGATTTACGCCTTTACTTCTCAAACCAGCTGTGGATAGCGGTGTCATAGTGCGAACTCACACCGAAGGCGCGGGTAGCAAACATGCGGCGCTGCTCCTTGGTTGTCTCGGCACCCTGCTGGTTCAGAATGTCCAGCAGCACAGGGTACTCGGCCTTCGAAGGCACGATGACCACGTCGTTGAAGTTCTTGGCTCCGGCGCGAATCAGCGAGATACCGCCAATATCAATCTTCTCAATGATGTCCTCCTCCGAGGCGCCACTGGCTACGGTCTGCTCAAAGGGATACAGGTCTACGATGACCAGGTCGATCTCAGGAATGTCATACTGCTCCATCTGCTGACGGTCAGCCTCCAGCTCACGACGGCCCAAGATGCCTCCGAACACCTTCGGATGCAGGGTCTTCACGCGACCACCAAGTATCGAGGGGTAGGTTGTCACGTTCTCCACCTTCTCACACTCGTAGCCCAGCGACTCGATGAATGTCTGGGTACCGCCTGTCGACAGGAACTTCACGCCCTCGTCGTTCAGCTTCTTAAGCAATTCTTCAAGCCCATCCTTGTGGAACACAGAGATGAGCGCAGTCTTAATCTTCTTCTTGTCTGACATAAAAAATATAACGTTATATAATGAATTCTCTTTCGAATCTGGCTGCAAAATTACAAAAAAGACCGCATACCGCCACACGTTTCACAAAAAAAATTCTCCTTATCTATTAAATAATAATGTATATCAATCCATTTCTCAAAATAAAATTGTACCTTTGCATCCGTATTTTCAACCAATTTATGTTATAATGAGAAGAATTGTTATCCTATTGGCACTTGCTGCCACAGCCTTATCCAACGTTCAGGCCGGTGGTCTGATGACCAACACCAACTATCACATTGCCTTCGACCGCATGATGGCGCGAGGTGCTACGTTCGACATCGATGCCGTCTATTCCAACCCAGCCGGACTGGCCTGGGGACACGAAGGCTGGCAGTTATCTCTCAACTTCCAGAAGCCTTGGCAGTTTCGCGACATCAAGGTAGGCGAGACTACCTATGAGGGCAAGGCCTCTGCTCCTATCGTACCCGCACTCTTTGCCTCCTACAAGCACGACCGCTGGGCAGTATCGGCTATGCTGGGCATTGTGGGCAGCGGCGGCTATGTAGAGTATAAGCAGGGAGTACCTATGTTCAACATGCTGGTGGCTGGCATGCTGCAACAAAAGGGGTTAGCGCCTGGCAGCTATGCCCTCGACTCAGAGATGAAGGGCAAGCAGTATATCTATGGCGGGCAGGTGAACTTCACCTATAAGATCCTCGACTGTCTGTCAGCAGCCGTAGGTTTGCGTGTCAACTACTACGACGGCTATTATCGCGGTCATGTGCGTGCCAACCACGAGCAGCTGGGCCAGCTCGTCAATCTGGAGCTCGATGTCGACCAGCGGGGCTGGGGCGTTGCTCCCATCTTGGCCGTCGGCTATCATCAGGGGTCGCTCACGCTGGCAGCCCGCTATGAGTTCCGCACGAAGATCAACACCGAGAACAAGACACACACCCTGAATGCCCCAACAGGCACAGAGGCCTATACGGCAGCCTACCAGGATGGTGTGAAGACGCGCTACGACATGCCCGCCCTGCTCGCTGTAGCAGCAGGCTATGAGTTTACTCCCAAGCTGCGCGCCACGTTGGAGTATCACTTCTTCGACGACAAGAATGCCCAGATGGCCGGCGACCGCCAGAAGGAGCTCACCCGAGGCACCCACGAGTTCCTGGCAGGTGTAGAGTACGACATCAACCAGCGCTTCACCGTCAGCTGCGGTGTCCAGCGCACCGACTACGGTCTGAGCGACAACTACCAGCAGGACACCTCGTTTGCCTGCGACAGCTGGAGCATTGGTATGGGTGGTGCCTGGAACATCAACGAGAAGATTCGCCTGAATGCGGGTTACTTCATTAGTCTCTACAGCGACTACGAGAAGGTTGCCAGTTTCGGCAAAGAGACTTTCTCGCGCACCAACAATGTTATCGGTATAGGTATCGACTATAAGTTCTGATAAAGTGGTAACAAAAAGTAATCGGCTGTCCATCCGGGCAGCCGATTACTTTTTATAGATAGCAAACTTGCGCTTACTTAATCACTACCTTTTTACCATTGACGATAAATACACCGCGCTTGGCCTGGGCCTTGTCTACGCGCTGACCGTTCAGGTTGTAGA
>CAMNPM010000026.1 GCA_946548065.1 uncultured Prevotella sp.
TCCCTGAAAGCGGATGCAAAGGTACGACTATTTTTCGAAACACCAAAACTTTTCCGCACTTTTTTGCAGAAAAAAGAAAAGTTTTCGCGTTTATTGACAACGCGAAAACCATTATACCTTATTATATATAGAGGCGGGAGGTGAGAGACTCACAACCTCTTAGCTTTTTCTCTACTCTCTTTTTCCGAAGATGCGGAGTAAGTAGATGAAGAGGTTGATAAAGTCGAGATAGAGGGTGAGTGCACCGAGCAGGGCCAGCTTCTGTGCCGACTCGCCTGCGTCAGGAGCCTGGAGCAGCATCTGTTTGATCTTCTGCGAGTCCCAGGCAGTAAGTCCCACAAAAACCAGCACACCGACATAGCTGAGGATCATAGTCAGCCCGTCGCTCTTGATGAAGAGGTTGACCAGTGTGGCAATGACCAGTCCGACAAGAGCCATAAACAGGAACTTACCCATCGAAGAGAGGTCCGTCTTTGTGGTATAGCCTATCAGCGTCATTGCTCCAAAAGTGCCTGCCGTAATGAAGAACACGGTAGCAATGGAAGATGCCGTATAAGCCAAGAAGATGTAGGACATCAAGGCACCATTGATGACTGAATAAAGTATGAACATCAAGGTAGCGGTAGTCAGCGACAACCTGTTGATAGCAGCACTGACACCGATGACAAGTCCGAACTCTGCGATGACAAGTATCCAAAACAGCATCTGATTTTCGTAGATAGCCCGCAGGATGCCGGGACTGTTGGCCACGCCATAGGCAGTAATGCCGGTGATGACCAGCGCCAGTGTCATCCACAGATACACTTTACGCATCAGAATAGGGAAAGCCGCAGAGACATCCCACTGCCGCTCTGAGGTTACTCCCTGAAAATTTAATTCTTTGTAATCCATTGTTTTCAAATTTCCTTATTAATAATTAAGACGCGGCAAAGATACGCATTTATTTCGGTGAAAGATGAATCATTTGTATTAAAAAAGAATAAAAACGTTGTAGAGTACAATATTTTTTTGTACATTTGCGCATGCAGAATGCAAAGTGCATGCTGTGAGAACGAACTAAAACCATATTAAGTTATGACTTACAAGGTAATTGACATTGAGGGCGTAGGAGAAGTTTACGCGGAGAAACTGATTGCAGCAGGTATCAAGACCGATGCAGAGTTGCTAGAGAAATGTGCGAAACCCGCAGGCCGCAAGGCATTGTCTGAGGCTACCGAGATCAGTCCGAAGCTGATTTTGAAATGGGCCAACCATTGCGACCTGTACCGCATCAATGGTGTGGGGCCTCAGTTTGCAGAACTGCTGGAAGCAGCTGGTGTTGACACGGTGAAGGAGCTGAAGCACCGTGTGGCCGAGAACCTTCAGAAGAAGCTTGAAGAGGTGAATGCCCAGAAGAACCTGACGAACCGCGTTCCTGTCGCCTCAGAGATTCAGAAGATGATAGACCAGGCTAAGGAGCTGCCTGCCGTGATAGAATACTGATAAAAAGGTGAAAAGACACTTTATCCTTTTACTGTTGGCAGTCCTCGTGTCGGGGACTGCCAATGCTCAGTCAGCCCATGTACACCCATGGATGCAGAAGCGTGTGGCTTTCTTCGGCGACTCGATTACCGACCCCCGGAATGACGGATCGAAGATAAAGTACTGGCATTTCCTGCGCGACTGGCTGGGAATCACGCCTTATGTCTATGCAGTCAGTGGCCGGCAGTGGAACGACATTCCCCGTCAGGCCGACCGGCTGCACACCGAACATGGAGACTCGGTGGATGCCATCCTGATACTCGTTGGCACCAACGACTACAACAATGCCGTACCGCTGGGCGAGTGGTACGAGGTGAAGAAAGAGCAAGTGATTTACGGCCACGGACAACCGAAAGCTTTGGCAGACAGAGAGCGTCGTTATCTGAGGATGGATCCGGAGACCTATCGCGGTCGCATCAACATTGCGCTGGACAAGGTCAAGAAGATGTATCCCACGAAGCAGATTGTGCTGCTGACCCCCATCCACCGTGCACAGTTCCACCGCAGCGACACCAACTGGCAGATTACGGAGGACTATGCCAACGGGTGCGGCAGCTATCTGGACGACTATGTCAATGCTGTGAAGGATGCCGGCAACATCTGGGCAGTCCCGGTGATTGACCTGAATGCCGTCAGCGGGCTCTACCCCATGGCCGACGAGTATGCCCAATACTTCAAAGACGCCACAACAGACCGTCTGCATCCCAACGACAAGGGACACGAACGCATAGCCCGCACGTTGTACTATCAACTATCCGCTCTGCCCTGCGGGTTCTGACTTTAATATAAATTATATAATTCATCGAGATGAAAACAATCCTAACAGCTGCAGCACTGACGGTGCTGGCAATCGGGCTGACTGCCTGTGGTAACAAGAAGAAGAGTGACGTGATTATCACTCAGCGTGTAGAAAAGGCGAAGCCTTCTGGCCCTATCAAGATGCAGGAATACAACGACACGAACACGGTAGAATGGATAGGCAGGAAATATCATGTAATGGTATCGCGCCAGCCTTCTGACTCCCTGCCGACAGTCAAAGACGAGAATGGGCAACAATTTATTGACAACGTATTCACCCTTACAGTGTCAAGGGCCGACGGCTCTGTATTTTACAACCGCAAGTTCACCAAGGCCAACTTTCTTCAGTATATCAACGAAGACTATCGGGATACAGGCATTCTGGAGGGCATCGTATTCGACAAGCCCGATGGAGACTGGCTGGTGTTTGGGGCGAGCGTAGGGCATCCTCAGACAGACGAGTATATCCCGTTGGTGATTCGTCTATCGCGCATGGGCGTATTGGAAATCCGTCAAGACACTGAGATGGACACCGCTCCTCAGCAAGGTTTGCCTCAAGACGAGGACGAAGATGGAGTTTAAGGGGAATTAGCGCAAGGGCAGTATAAGCATCATGCGCGTACCTTCCTCAAAGAGGGAGTCACGTTGCAGTTCGCCGCCCAGTTTCAGTGCTAGTTGGCGGCAAATGCTCAAGTCGAGCTCAGCCTCATCCTGCAAGTCGTCGGGCTTGTCAAAATAGGCAAAGATATTACCAAGACGGTTTTGGGGAATGCCTCTTCCTGAATCGCTGATATAAATGGTCAACAGGTCAGGATGCTCAGTGGTATTACATCCAACCCTTATCTCACCTTCCTCAGTAAACTTACATGCGTTGATGACGAGTTTGTTGACTATGAGTTCCACCATGTGACGGTCGCTCTTCACAAAGAACTCGTCGCTGAGCTCTCGCTTGAAGCTGAGTTTGACAGCCTTACGGTGATAGATACTCATCATGTTTGCCTGGAGACAGCGCTGGCACAAGGCATTAGGGCTAAATGACTCCATTAACAGCTGATGCCCTGACTCCGAGGCTTCAGAGAACATCATCATCTCATCAACAAGCGTCCCAATGAGATTGGCGTTAAAGACCATCTGCTCGGAGATATTGCGCTTCTCGCTCTTAGACAAGTAGAGATCTTCTTTGCCCACAGTAGAAGCCAAGGAGACAAACGACTTCAGAGGGACGCGTATCTCATGGTCAATATTACGCAGGAAAGACACCCTCATCCGCTCTTGCCGACTGAAGGTTTTCATCTTGTTCCACAACACAAGCAGCAATAGCAAAGCTACGGCTAAGGCTACGGCTAATATGACTAAAATCCACTCCATCAGCATCATATGATTAGGGTTGCGCCCGCAAATTTAGGAAATAATCTGCAAAAAGCCAAACAAATTCGACACTTTTTTACGAAATACAGCGCATATCTTGCCCCGCAGCCAATATTTACGGCGCAATCACATCGTCGACAGTGAGTACTCCGTTCGCGACATGGAAGCGTACGTCGCGGTCCATAAAAGGCAGTCCGTACTGCCTCTGGTCATCATGATGATAGTGTGGCCGGGGGTCGAGAGCCAGCAACTGCCGGAGTACCTGTAGGTCGGAAGAACAGAACTGCCGGCGGAAGGTTTCTGGTATCTGTACGGTGAGTTGCTGCCATTCGCGGTGATCGGTAAAACCGCCCCGGGCCTCCGGATGGCTATCTACATAGGGCAGATAGGGCTTGATATCGTAGATAGGAGTACCGTCCATGATGTCAGCACCAAGCACTTCAATAGTCGGCCCTTCAGTATCCAGTTGCGCTATGCGGACGGAAGAGAGTCCCAGATTATTAGGACGGAAGGGTGAGCGTGTGGCCCAGACCCCCATGCGCTCATTGCCTCCAAGGAGAGGCGGGCGCACGGTAGGATGCTTCGCTGCATCCACATTCTCTGAGAACCCCCAGATGAGCCACAGGAAGTCGTAGTCATCAAGCCCGCGCAGTGCCTCAGGCTGACGATAGGCAGGTACGAACTCTATTCGTCCGCGCAAGTCGTGAACGATGCCGCTCTGACGGGGTATGCCAAACTTGGAGGTCAGCGGAGAGCGGAAGTAAGCTATCGGTTCTATCTTCATGGGATGCAAAAGTACAAAAAAATCGTAATAATTTTGCATTTTCCCTGCTTTTTTTTACCTTTGCAGCATGGAACAAAAGAAAATCACCTTTGACAGTTTTATTCGTGGCATCATCAGCATAGCCGTCATCGCGGGTATCGTGATGCTGCTCAACCGGCTCAGTGCCGTGCTGGTACCGTTTTTCCTGGCATGGCTCATCGCCTATCTCATGTTTCCGCTAGTAAAATTCTTCCAGTATCGATGCCACCTGAAGTACCGCATAGCAGGAATCCTCTGCTCCTTCCTCGTTGTGGGTGTGGTCTTGACGGGCCTGTTCATGCTCATGATTCCCCCCATGGTGGAGGAAACGCTACGCGTGAAAGACCTGTTGACGGACTATATATCGCACAACGGCAATCTACATAATATTCCAGATACGATAGAGGACTTCATCCACGACCACTTCTCTACACAGGACATCAAGGCTTTCATCACCCAAGAAGGATTCATTGACACCATCAAGCAAAGCATCCCTAAGGTCTGGGATGTCATTTCGCAGTCGTTCAGTATCCTCAACAGCATCTTCTCACTCACGATGGTGATGCTCTATACCTTATTTATATTACTGGACTATGAAAAGATCTCCAGCGGATGGGTAGACCTCCTGCCTGTGCGCTACCGTTCCTTTGCGGTGCAGTTGGTGAATGACATCACACAGGGCATGAACCTCTACTTCCGCGGACAAGGCATCGTGGCATTCTGCGTGGGAGTACTTTTCAGCATAGGATTCCTTATCATCGGATTCCCAATGGCCATCGGACTGGGCATGTTTATCGGACTGCTGAACATGGTGCCTTATCTGCAGCTGTTGGGCTTCATCCCTACCATACTGCTCGCCGTGGTCAAGGCCGCCGAAACGGGAGAAAACTTCTGGTTCATCCTGCTCGGAGCACTGATTGTCTTTGCCGTAGTGCAGGTCATTCAGGACACCATACTAACGCCCAAAATCATGGGGCGTGTCATGGGAATGAACTCAGCCATCATCCTACTGTCACTCTCCATCTGGGGTTCGCTCATGGGAATCCTCGGCATGATTATCGCCCTGCCCATGACCACCCTGCTCATCACCTACTACCAGCGATATGTCATTGAAAAGAAACGAATCATAGAATGAAAAAGTTAATTTTACTCTGCCTGCTGCTTGGCACAGTCATCACGGGCAATGCCCAGACGCGCCAGACCGACACCTTCAAGACCCGTTCGGGCAAGGAGGTCACCTTCACGTGTATCAAACATGCCAGCATACTCATCGACTATGACGGCAAGACCTTCTACTTCGACCCCGTAACGGGGCTGAAGCCTGAGACCGACTACACCTCGATGCCTCGTGCCAACTACATCTTCATCACCCACGAACACGCCGACCACTTCGACCGTATGGCCCTGACACAACTTGTGAGCAGCAATACCGTAGTATTCAGCAATCCCAACGTAGGCCGTCTCTACGGCAACGCCCGTGTGATGAAGAACGGAGAAAAGGTTGTCTTTGGCGACAGCATCACGCTGGAGGCCGTACCTGCCTATAACACCACCCCGGGGCGCGAACAGATGCACCCCAAGGGACGCGACAACGGCTACATACTGACGCTCGACGGACTGCGCATCTATGTGGCTGGCGACACGGAAGACATTCCAGAAATGGCAGACATCAAGAACATCGACATCGCTTTTCTGCCTTGCAACCAGCCCTATACGATGACCACCGACCAGCTGGGACGCGCAGCAAAGACCATCAGGCCCAAAGTGCTATTCCCGTACCATTACAACAACACCCCCGTGAGCCGTATCAAAGTACAGCTCAGCGGTTCAGGCATTGATGTCCGCATACGCAACTATCAATAAATACCGCAAAAGGTTAAGTTATAGCAACTGTCCTATCATGAGAGGACGCCCTGTTGAGCGTCCTCTCATGTGTTTACTATATCTTATCCAGTGCCTGACGGATGTCGGCCAGGATGTCGCTGCAATCCTCGATGCCCACAGACAGGCGGATCAGGTCGGGGGCGACGCCCGCCTCGCGTAACTGTTCATCCGACATCTGACGGTGGGTATGGCTGGCAGGATGGAGCACACAGGTACGAGCATCGGCCACATGGGTGACGATAGCAATCAGTCGCAATGAATCCATAAACTGGATGGCAGTCTGACGGTTACCCTTCAGCCCGAAAGCAATAACGCCACAAGAGCCGTTGGGCAGGTACTTCTTGGCCAACTCATAACTTTCATCGCCGGGCAATCCGCTATAGTGGACCCAAGCCACACGCGGGTCGCTCTGCAGATACTCAGCCACTCGCTGTGCATTCTCGCAATGACGGGGGACACGCAAATGGAGCGTTTCGAGTCCCAGGTTAAGCAGAAACGAGTTCTGTGGAGCTGGGATGGATCCCAAATCGCGCATCAGCTGTGCAACAAGTTTGGTGCAATATGCCATTTTACCAAAGCGCTGACTATATATAATGCCATGATACGACTCATCGGGAGTAGTCAGACCTGGGAACTTGTCTGCATGAGCATCCCAGTCGAAGTTGCCACTATCTACAACACAGCCGCCCACCTGACAGGCATGACCATCCATATACTTGGTCGTGGAATGAGTTACGATGTCTGCTCCCCACTCAAAGGGGCGGCAATTGATAGGCGTGGGGAAGGTGTTGTCAACGATAAGGGGTACGCCGTGCTTATGCGCTATACGGGCAAATTTCTCTATGTCAAGCACCTTACATCCCGGATTGGAAATCGTCTCGCCAAACAACGCCTTGGTATTGGGACGGAAGGCAGCAGAAATTTCCTCCTCACTCGCCTCCTGAGAGACAAAAGTGCAGTCGATACCAAGTTTTTTCAGGGTAACCCCAAAAAGATTGTATGTTCCGCCGTAAATTTCGTTAGAAGTAACGATATGGTCGCCAGCCTCACAGATATTGAAGACAGCATAGAAATTGGCGGCCTGTCCGCTGGACGTGAGCACAGCCCCTACTCCACCCTCGAGAGCGGCAATCTTCTGTGCCACAGCATCATTGGTGGGGTTTTGCAGACGAGTATAGAAATAACCGTCTTTTTTCAGGTCGAAGAGGTCGGCCATTTCCTCCGTGTTGTCATACTTAAACGTGGTGCTCTGAATGATAGGGAGCACACGAGGGTCGCCATTCTTGGGTTCCCATCCTGCCTGCACACATAGAGTGGCGGGCTTTAGTGATTTCTTTTCCATCTATTTATTTTAATTTTACAAGAGAGGAGGTCACAACCAGCTCTCACTTATTGTTGAATTGTCTGAATATGCTTATCGCCGGGTTTGAAGAGCAGACCGGTACACACTTTGGCATCAGCCTTGTATGCCTTCAGTTCCACCTTGTCCCACCGTATCTGATCAGTACGCTGGGCCAGAGGTACGTGAGGGATGAGCGAACCGTCGCGCACCAGGATGACAGCAGGAATCTCGCCTGCCTCAATATGCTGATAGCCTGCTTCGTAGACCCGTCCCGTCTGATAGTCTATCCACTTGCCCCGGGGCAGGTAGACATCACGTCCCGAACCAGATTCCAGAAGCGGAGCCACCAGCATCTGCGAACCAAACATATACTCATCCTCTACCAGCCAGGCCCCCTTGTCCTCCGGAAATTCGACCAGCAGTGCACGCACCATAGGCAGACCGCGTTCAGAACAGTCTTTTGCCTGTGCATAGACATAAGGCATCAGACGGTATTTCATCTCAGCACACTGGCGGAAAGCCTTGGTGAACGACTCGGAAATAAGCCAAGGTTCTGTGGGTGGTGCACCGTGTGCACGAGTATGGCTACTCAAGAATCCGAAGGGCAGCCAACGGCGGTAGATGTCCTCGGGCGAGGCAGTAACGAAGCCTCCCATATCATGACTCCAGAACGAAAATCCAGAGAGTCCGAAGCTCAAGCCACCGCGTAAGTCGCCCAGCATTCCTATATTTGTCGTAGCAGCATCTCCGCCCCAGTGAAGGGCGTAGCGCTGAGAGCCAGCCCAAGCAGAACGCGCCCAGATAATTCCCTCACCGGGATGCGAACGCTCCACCTGCTCCCAAAGTGCCTTGTTATAGCGCAGCGGATAGAGGTTATGCTCATAAAGTCCGCCCCGCCCGTTATGATAGAACCCGCTATAGGGGGCAGCCTCACCAAAGTCACACTTGATGGTCGAGACACCCTGCTGCATCAGACCTGCTATTTTCTGTTGATACCAGCTGACGGTCGCGGGGTTGGTAAAGTCGAGAACGGCATCCTCATAAGGCATGCCTCCACTGGCATTCTTCACATGAAGCCCCTTCTGTATAATCTCGGAGAAGAACCTATTCTTGGGTGTAAAGTAAGGCAACTGCCACAGACAAGTATGGAAGCCGTCATTAGCCAATTGTCGCAGCATTCCCACAGGATCGGGAAAGCGGTCTTTGGCAAACTGATAGTCACACTGCCAGTCAACACCGAACCATCCAGTATCAAAGTGAATGACATCAGCAGGAATCTTATGCTTACGCAGCTGACGGGCAATGCCAAGGCCTTCCTCCTGCGAGAAATAAGTGATGCGGCTCATCCACGTGCCGAAGCTCCACAGGGGCAGCATTGGCGAGCGGCCCGTAATGCCAGTATACTCATAAAGTATCTCCTTGGGCGATCCGAAGAACACGAAGAGGTCCAGTTCCTCGTCAGCCATAAACAGTCGGTTGGCACCAATATAGCTGGCTCCAAAGTCACAGGTAACAGGAGCAGAGGTGTGCATGAAGATGCCGTATCCCCTGTTAGAGAAGAAGAAGGGGACAGGTTTATACTGACCATCGGTCTCGGGTCCCTGCGGGTCGGTAACGGAAAGATGCACTTTCTGTCCTGCCTTGTTCAAGGACGTAAACGATTCCCCACATCCATAGATTCGTTCCCCTGGAGCAAGCGTGAATACTGGATTGAGCGACCTGGAGTTGTCGGAGCCCCGCTTGATGAACGAGAAAGGCAGCAACTTCACCTGCGATGAGTCGTTGTCGATGACATGCCGTGTCTGAGTCAGCACCCGTCCCTGTGAATCCCTCAGCACCAGTCGGAAGGGATAACGCTGTATCTCAAGTGTGCCAGCCTCCGTCTTGTACGCTATACCATTTCCGGTGTTTACCGAATGCCAGGCAGTACCTACTGGCACAGGCCCACAGAGCATCGGACTGTCGTTATCCTTGCGGACAGAGGTCACTGGGGTAGTGAGCATCCTGATGCGCACACAGCGGGAGGATATAAAGTCTATCTTCAGCTGCAAGTTCGGATCATTATCGTAGGCAGCATCCGGAAAGTCGAGCATTTGTGTCCGTACCGGCCAGTATCCATTGAGGTTGAAAGCCTGCCGAGGCGACAAGCGATAGCGCTTCCAGTTGACCTCTCCCTCGCCACGAGCCGCATCAAACGAAGTCAGCGAGTCAGCCAGGAAATAGGTATTGGACAAGTCGTAGAAATCGCCTGACATATCTTTCTGCATACATTGCAAATACTGCATACCCTGATTGGTTACCAGCTGCGCTTCAGCAGTCAGAAGGCTACAACATAGGATACTGATGATGAAAGATAACTGTTTCATAGTCTTATTCTTGTCGATTAATGGTTTAGAACTGTAGCATGTTTGATTTTAATCCATATGAGCGAGCGGTAATCTTGCCGTGTCCCTTGACAATAGCAATACAACGTCCGAAGAAAGCCTTGCGCTGCGGTGCGGTGAACCGCTCCATAGAGGTCTGGCAGCCGTTGTCGGTGGCAATCACCTGCGCACCGTCGGCCGTAAAGAAGAGTTCGTTTTCGGCCCACGGGCAACGATTGCCGTCCTTGTCTACAACAGTAGCCTGCACGAATGTCAGGTTGCGTCCCTGATAGTCGGCTGCGAGCTGGATATGGTCTGGTTCACCTGCTGTGCGAATGGTCTGTTGGCCGACCACTCTTCCTGCTTTACGAGCCACGACCTTCACCTCTCCTGGTTCGAAGGTGACACGCCACGATACATGATAGGGAGTGGTTGCAGCAAGTGTCGGTCCCTGGGCATCGAGTGTCTTTGCCTTACTGCGGACCCCTTGTGAGCGTCCGTTAATAAAGAGTTCCACCTCATCGGCTTTGCTATAATAGCACCACATATCTATCTGCTGACCCTCCAGCCAGTTCCAATGAGGGAAGAGATGCAGCACGGGTTTGCTGGTCCATTCGCTCTGATACATATAGTATATATCCTTGGGTTGACCAGCCAGGTCGATGATTCCAAAATAACTGCTACGGGCAGGGAAGCCATAAGGCGTTGGCTCACCGATATAGTCGAACCCCGTCCAAATGAACTGACCGCAGCAATAAGGTGTATTCTTCACCACATCCCAGTTGCGCTCATGGGTAGTCGACCACGAGGCATGCATATTGTCATAGGCAGAACACATGAACGTAGGATCGGAATAGGGCAGCCACCACTCCTGGGGCGCCTTGAAGATAGCGTCGGAAGGCATCTTATAGAAACCGTTTGTCTGCAGAGCTGATACACTCTCCGTCATGATAAACGGTCGGTTGGGGAAGTTCTTGGGTACATCCTTGATAAAGTCGTGATGATAGTTGAAGCCAATGATGTCGAGGGCCTTGCTCCTAAACAGGTGATTACCTGGCGAAGGCTCGTTGCAGCCAGCCGTAATAGGACGCGACGTGTCGTAACGGTGCACTATTTCAGACAAGTGCTGAGCCAACAGGCTTTGTACGCTCATCTCGCCCTCTTTAGCCAGCTGCGAGGCATCGTGACCTGCATTCAGTATCAGGTTGGCTTGTTCGAGAGTCAGTGTGTCAGCCTCAGCACTGGACCACTGCTCCAGCACCTCGTTGCCTATCGACCACATCAAGATGCAAGGATGGTTGCGGTCGCGCAGCACCATATCGGAAAGGTCGCGCTCGTGCCACTCATCAAAGAAACGAGCATAGTCGTTCTGCGTCTTGCGCCGACGCCACATGTCGAAGCTCTCGTCCATTACGATAAATCCCATCGTGTCGCACATATTCAGCAACTCCGGGGCCGGCGGATTATGAGAGCAGCGGATGGCATTGACTCCCATCTCCTTGAGCTTCACCAACTGACGGTGCATCGCATCCTCATGAACGGCAGCACCCAAAGCGCCCAAGTCGTGATGCTGGCAGACACCGTTTATTTTCATATTCTTTCCATTGAGCCAGAATCCTGTCCGCGCATCGAAGCGGAAGTCGCGGAAGGCCGTTGTGGTCCACACCTCATCCACCACACGGCCATGCGATATTACCTGCGTCTTTACCTTATATGTATAAGGACGTTCAGGAGACCACAGCTGAGGATTTTTGACCTTCATACCCACCTCGCGCCCGGCAGCGTCATACACTGTGTTGCTCACCCGATAGCCGCGACCATCTACAGATGTCTGCACCTTTACCCTGCCCGTCTTGGCATCGGTAAGCACAAAGACTCCCCAATGTTTCAGATGTACGGCATCTGTCGATGTCAGCCACACGTGGCGATAGATGCCGCAGCCTGAATACCAACGTGAGTTGGGCTGGTCGGAATTGTCCACACGCACGGCGACGACATTATCGCCAGCCCGCAGGTAACGTGTAATATCGTATTGGAACGAGCTGTATCCATAGGGGCGAGTACCCAGCTTCTCACCGTTGACATAGACCGTAGCATTCATGTAGACTCCATCAAAGTCGATAAAATACTTCAGTGGATCTTTTACTTTGAAGTGCTTACGATACCAACCTACACCTCCTGGTAAGGCACCTCCACTTGCACCCGACGGATTCGAGGCCATGAAGTCGCCCTCAATAGCCCAGTCGTGGGGCAAATCCAGTCTCCGCCAATGTGAGTCATTATAATCCATCCTCGACATCTGTGCCGAGTCAGCAAGAATAAAACGCCATCCTGCATCGAAGTTCTTACGTTCACGAGCCTGTGTACAGAAACACCAACAGGCGCAAAAAAGCAATAAGACCAGTCTTTTCATTATCAGTTTGTTTAAGGTTTATTGTCACTATATCATCACCTTGAAACGAGCTCCTGGACCAGGGTAGCTAGTGTCCAAGTTCACATCACCCCCAGCCCGGCGGGCAACGGTACGGCTATAGGTCAGTCCCAGTCCAAGCCCATTCTTGAAGGTATCGAGTTTCACAAAACGTTCGAAGATATGTTCTGCCTCCTCTGCGGGGATGCCACAACCGCGATCCTCAACCGTAAGCATCAGACGACCGTTCTCGTTCCACGCCTTCACCTTTATCGGCTGATCGCCACCATTCTTTACGGCATTGTCTAACAGAGGGAAGAGAATACGCTGCAATGTCAACTC
Source organism: uncultured Prevotella sp. (assembly GCA_946548065.1). Classification (GTDB taxonomy): domain Bacteria; phylum Bacteroidota; class Bacteroidia; order Bacteroidales; family Bacteroidaceae; genus Prevotella. The sequence goes on from CAMNPM010000026.1 coordinate 12,831, forward strand.
CTCTAAGGAGATGGTCATGTCGTCTGCCAGCGTAGTCTCAAGACGAACCATATTATCGCTTATATTGAAGTCCTTACAGAAATGGCTTATGATATTGTGCAAGGCACCATTACAGTTTGTCGACTTCGTCTTGTCTATCACGATAGCATCGACGTTCGACATCTCCAACACCTCGTTGATCATCGTAGTAATCACCCGAGTGTTGGTCATCACCATGCCAGAAATATGCTGGCGCTCTTCCTGGGTAATCTCATAGTCGGAATCGGCAATCACCTGGGCAAAGCCACTGATGATATTCAGGGGTGTGCGAACCTCATGACTCACATTCTGGATGAAGGCCATCTTCATCTTGTCAGATTCCAGAATGCGCTGATAGGCAGCTTTCATCTGACGGATGTGGCGGCGACGACTCAGGATGATGTACGACAGGGCTATAACCAGCAGCAAGAGCATTCCTGCCACAGCTGCTATCAGATAGGTTCTGCGTCTGTCCGCCTGCCTCTGCAACTCAATATTTCTCAGCTCTTGCTGAATACCCTGCATAGAGGTTGACAGAATGACACTGTTGATAGAATCGTTCTCCTTCCTTGCACACTCCAAAGCATGAAAGGCATTCTCCCACTGTCCGGCTTTGGAATACAACTCAGCCTGGGTCTCATAGGGATCGTCATCACTTTCAGTCGCCAGCCGGATGGCCTCATCAGTCTTGCCCTGCTGAGCCAGATAGTAAACCTCCAGCTTTCTACCGTGTACCGATGAAAGGCCCTTCTCCACTCCTTCCCGATAGGCCTTGTATCCCTCCAGGAAGCGTTTTTGGTCGCCCATCAGATAGTAGGCCAGTGTCCGTCGTGTCTCAATGTCGAAAACCCGTTCCGGAGAGATACCCGATGCAATAGACTCTGCCTTGTCAATCAGCTTTAGTGCCTCCTCGGGGTCTTCGTCGATATAGATATTGACCAGATTCATGTAAATAGGCGGGATACTCTCCGTATACCCTTCCTTCTCCATACGGTGAATCACCTCCCAGAAACAGCGTTTGGCACTCTCCTTGTTGCCGCTGTAGCTATAGATATGCCCCATCATATTGTAGGCCATATACATTTCCTTGTCCAACTTGCGCTCTGCCAACTCCTTCGATAGCTGTCGAGCCAGCTTGTAGGCCTCGAACACATGCTGGCGGTTCAGCTCGAACACAATCTCATTGCACCGCTGGGTATAATAGGCATGCAGGTCGTCCTGCTCCAGCAGATAGTCCTGATACATCTTTACCGCCACATAGAACCGTGCGCTATCGCCATCATTAAAAGAGTGGAATACCGAGTCGCGCAGCGTCTGGTATTCCTTGCTCTTCTTATAGTCGTCATTGCCTGCTGACACACTCACTATAGCGAGTAACAGAGCCAGGACAGCAATTAATATCTGCTTCAATATAAAATTACTCATTTAGATTAGTCGTATTCTGCCCGCAAAGGTAATAAATAATCAAGAAAAGAGCGAAAATAATGCTACTTTTTTTCATTCCTTAATAGGAAAGACACGCATTTTGTATCAGATATTAGCACGAAAAAACATTTTTTTATTATTTTAGCGATGAAAGACAGAAAATAGTTGTACCTTTGCCCGCATAACAAACGTTAAGCATAAGCTTTATACCAATAATGAAACGCCTGCGCCAATACCTAGCCCGCTCGCTGTCAGTACGCCTAAGTTTGATGGTAGCACTGACCACTGCTGCCTTGCTGATGGTAGCACTGCTCATCATGCTGCACTACGCGCAGGAGATTGTAAGAGAGCAGTCGGTCCAGAAGGCAGAACAGACGTTGAAAGGAACAGTACAGAATATTGACAATATCCTGCTGAGTGTAGAACAAGCATCAGGCAATGTCTATTGGGAGATATTGCTCCACTTGAACAACCCAGACGGCATGTTCACCTACTGCCGCAAGTTGCTGGAGGCCAACCCCTATATCTCAGGATGCGCCATCGCTATGGAGCCCTACTACTACAAGAGTCGCGGCAAGTACTTTATGGCCTATGTCTATCGCTCCCGCAAAAACACTGCCGGCGGTAGCCCCGCAGACGATCAGGAAGAAGAGTTGGGCATGGACGGCTCGCCCATCATCCGAGCTGCCACTTTTGGCAAAAAACCTTATAACGAACAGATTTGGTACACCAAGACGATGGAAATCGGCCGTCCCTACTGGACCGACCCGCTTGACGACATCCAGCCCGATGGTGAAGCTATCGTCACCTATTGTCTGCCCATCTGGCAAGATGGCAAGCGCATCGGTGTGTTAGGCGTCGATGTTCCATTAAGTCTATTGTCGGCCATAGTGCTCGACACCAAACCGTCGCCTAACGCCTACAGCACCATGCTGAGCCGCAAAGGGTCGTTCATCGTCCATCCAAACGAGAGCTACACTCATCGGCGCTTGAATGTTTTCAAGCTTGCCGAAAAACAGCACGATAGCAACATAGAGATGCAGAAGCTGGCCAGCGCCATGATGGAGGGCAAACGGGGCCACACGCAATTCATCAAGAACGACACCATCTGGTATGCGTTCTACGAACCCTTTGAGCGTACTTTAGTACCTGGCCGTTCAAACGACAAAATGGGTTGGAGTGTAGCGGTGATGTATTCAGAGAACGACATCATGGGCGACTATAACCTTCTGAAACGTACAGTCATAGGCATATCTGTACTTGGTATATTGCTGCTGCTGATAGCTTGCACGGCCTTCGCCCACAGATTCCTTCTCCCCCTGCGAATGCTGACTCAGTCGGCACAGCACATCGCAGAAGGCCATTACGACGAACCCATTCCCGTCACCCACCACCGAGACGAGATAGGACAGTTGCAGCAGCACTTCCAACTGATGCAGCAGGCTTTAGCAAACCATATGAACGAGTTGGAACGGCTCCATGCCTCACTCCAGCAGCAGGGTACGGAGTTGGAGGCCGCCTACCAACATGCACAAGAGGCCGACCGCATCAAGACTACTGTCCTCCACAACATGACCAATCGTATGACCGTACCTGCCGAAGCCATTCTGTCACGCGTACAGACCTTGCGCCAACAGTGGAGCCAGATGAACCGCGAAGAGGCAGAACACATGGTGGCAGACATTCAGGCCCAGACCCAGACTATCACCAACCTGCTCGACGACCTGCTGAGAAAAGAACAATAAAGAAGCTCATACAGAAGAATATGATACACCCGATACGACACTTCCAACAATCGCTTTCCTCAAAGCTTGGACTAGGCTATCTCCTGATGGCTGTACCTATCTTTGTCGTATCGCTCGGCATACTGTTCCTACAGTCTCGCTACATCATCCGAAAGGAAGCCAAAGCATACGCTATGTCTGTGCTGAACACCGATGTGCAGCGGGTACGCTCCTTCATGTCGACCATCGAGACTGCCACCAACTCTAATGAGTGGATGGCTTTAGAAGACCTGCAGCCCGACTCGCTGCTACAACTTTCGCGCCGAATCGTTTTGCTCAACCGCAATGTCAACGGATGCTCCATCACCACCGAACCTTATTTCTTTCCGCAATATGGCCGTTACTTCTCCGCCTATTCCATCATGGATGGCGACAGCGTAACCACCGTCCGGGAGGGTGAGTACGAATATTTCGACAAGGTATGGTACAAAACGCCTAAGACCCTTGGGAAAGCCTGTTGGGTAGAACCCTTCGACGACTATAACGAAGGTACATTATATACTACTGAGCTCATCGTATCCTACTGCAAGCCTTTATATAAAGAGGTGAAAGACAAAAAAGAGTTCATCGGAGTCATCTCTACCGATCTCTCGCTTCGCAGCCTCGATAAGGTTATACTCAGCAGCAAGCCTTATCCACATGCCTACTATATGCTTATAGGTCCAGACGGCCACTACTTCGTACATCCAGACTCCACGCGACTGTTCAAACAAACCATCTTCACCGATGCCGACCCCCGCAGGCAACCAGACATCATCACTCTGGGACACCAGATGACCGAGGGACACGAGGGAACCATGAAGGTCGTCATCGACGGTGTCGCCTGCCAGGTATGCTATCAGCGTGTGCCTGGCACACAGTGGAGCTTGGCACTTGTATGTCCGGAGAGCGACATCCTGCAGAGCTACCGGTTACTGGTATATATCATTATTGCCATCTCCATCATCGGTCTGGTGCTCATCGTACTGCTGTGCCGACGACTGGTCAACCGCGCTATCCATCCCATTCAGGGACTGCTGATACGGTCAAGGCAGATTGCCTCTGGCAACTACAATCAGCAGATTGCCCGTTCTGAGCGCATCGATGCCGTCGGAAAGCTGCAAAACAGCTTCTCCGTCATGCAACAGTCGCTCGAACACCATATAGGAGCCATCCAGCAGGCCACCAAAGATATCCAGCTAAGCAACGAGCAACTGTCAGAAGCCACCCAACTGGCCGACGAAGCTGCCAGACAAAAGACCATATTCATCCAAAACATGACCCATCAGGTGCGCACACCTCTTAACATCATCATGGGCTTTGCCCAAGTGTTGCGCGACAGCATGGGGATGTTGTCCGACGAGGAAGTGCGCAGCATCGGCGACATCATGAACCACAATGCCAATTCTCTCAACCGTATGATACTGATGCTCTTCGACAGCTCAGAAGTAGGTCGCAGCGAGGAACTGGCTATCAAGAGCGAGATAGAGGACATTGTCTGTAACCATCTTGCCAAAGAGTGCATCCGTTTCACCAACATGCACTTCCCGCAGCTCCACATTCGCTTCGAGTCTACCCTGCCCGACAGCTGTACTCTGCGCACCAACCACCTCTACTTCATGCGAAGCCTGCGCGAACTGCTCTACAACGCAGCAAAATACTCCGACGGACAACACGTGGCCATCATCCTCTCGCAGACCGACAACACCATCCTCTTCACCGTTCAGGACACTGGTGCAGGCATACCCACAGACTATCGCGACCTAATGTTCACACCCTTCACCAAGGTCAACGATCTCAGCGAGGGACTCGGTCTCGGACTCCCACTTTCTATGCGCCACATCCTCAACCTCGGAGGCAAGCTCTACCTGGACGACAGCTACCAGGAAGGCTGTCGCATCATCATCGAAATGCCGAAATAAGCCACCTTCCATTCTCTATTTTCATCTTGTAACAAAAACAACCACGAGCCGTAAGGCTCTTGTAGTGTGTTACGAAAAACAAAATGCATGTTACAAGACGAAAAGTCCTTTATCTTTATATTGTATACCTTTGCACCAGAAAAATAGCAACGATACTTTTTCAAATCGCTTTAATCCAATAATAATAATTAGTTACTAAGAGTTAGTAGTTTTGGTATGTAAAAAACACATCAAGGGGCCGACGTGAGTCGCCCCCTTTTATCAGAACAAAATGTAAAGACTAAAAATATAAAACAGCAACATGCACTATCAATTCCAAAAAATCAAGCTATTCTTGCTACCGCTGCTCTTGGCAGTCGGCAGTAGCATCGCAAGCGCGCAAAACACGCTATCGCCCTTGCACGTAGACGGCCCATTCCTCGTGAATGCCGAAGGCCAGCGCGTCAACCTACACGGCTTTGCACAAACCTTCAGTCCCTGGTTCAACGAGCGCGGTACGAAATGGACCAACTACAATGTTGACGGATGCCTTACCTACAACAAAGGCATCATCAACAACATCATGAAAGCCGGTTGGAAGATGACGTTCGTCCGCCAGCACATGGATCCCTACTGGAGCAACACTCCCGGCATGCAGACCACCGGCGAAAATGACATCTCGGCCTTCAACTTCGATCGATTCAAGAAATACCTGGACGAGGTGTTCGTGCCGATGGCAGAATACGCCATCGGGAAAGGGCTTTACGTGGTGATGCGCCCTCCTGGCGTATGTCCAGAGACGATAGCCCTCGGCGATGACTATCACCAGTATCTGAAGAAAGTATGGGAACACGTTGCTCAGCATCCTAAGCTGAAGGATAACGGAGCCATCCTGTTCGAGCTCGCCAACGAACCTATACATATTAATAACGGTACGCGCGACAGGGATGAGGTGATGACACAATACATGCAGGAAATCGTCGACATCATGCGGCAGCATTGCAACAACATCCTGCTCATCCCGGGATTGGGCTATCAGTCAAACTATGCCGGATTTGCAAAATACCCTATCAAGGGCGACAACATCGGCTATGCCGTTCACTGCTACCCAGGATGGTATAATGGCGGACACGGCGATGATAATGTCGTCGTCAACTACCGCGACTTCAAGCGCGGCTGGGATGCACAGATCCTGCCCGTAGCAGTCACCAACCCCGTTGTCGTGACCGAGATGGACTGGGCTCCCACCAAATACCAGTCATCGTGGGGCAAGTCCAACACAGGAGTAGAAGGAGCCACAGGTTTTGGTGCTAACTTTATGAAGATAGCCGACGAGACCTGCAACGTCAGTTGGCTGACGTTCACCGACGGCAACCTGCTGGCACAGTACGACGATGCTGCACCCGACGGCAATACCTTCCTCACCGACCCGGAGGCTTGTCCGCGCCCCATCTATCGACGCTACCAGTACTATGCCACACAAGAATATGCTGACCTCATCAACCAGCCCGACTACAAACCCACCATCAAGACCGAGCCGCTGTTCTCGCTCACCGAGGAATACTTCAATCCCAACATCTGGGAGCAAGGCACTTTCGACGAGCAAACTGGCTACCTGAAGACAGGCCAGTGGGGCTTCGGCGGCTGGCAGTATGCACAAGGAGTCGACCTCTCTGCATACAAATACCTGGTGGTAGAACTCAAGCAGCAACAGTCGTGCGGAGCATCGTTCCGCCTGTTCGATGTCAACAACTACTGGGACAAACCAGCCATGTTCGACTTCGGTACCAGCACCCGTCTGGTCATCGACCTGCACAACATGAAAAATGAGCAAGGGCGAACACTCGACCCGTCACATATCTATATCGCCGGCTTCTGGACCAATGGGGCCTCTGCCATCTACATCAAGGACATCTTCCTGAGCAATGACGGCGAGACTTCGGGCATAGAAAAAGTGGAAACCGACAGTATTGATTCGCCTGCCGTCAGCAGAGAATACTTCACGCTTGACGGAAGAGAACTCAGTGCTCCACAGCCCGGAATGAATATTGTAAAAGTAACGGATATCAACGGTAGAATAAAGATATCTAAAGTATGTTACAAAATATAAAAACCGCGTTACAAACGATAAAAGCCTTTCGCGCGAAACATTATAATTTTGCAACAAAATTGCATATCGACTATTCACATTTAACATTTATATTAAAAAAAACTATGAATCAAAATCTGTCAAAATGAAGAATCTAAAGCAATTGATCAGACAGACCGTTCTCTCTGTGAGAGTGTGGCGATGCATTCCCATCATGCTGATGCTGCTTTTATGTAGCACCACATTGCATGCGCAGGGCATTGCTATCAAAGGAACGGTAACAGATGCAAGCGGGGAGCCACTCATTGGTGCCTCGGTTGTAGTGAAGGGAAACACTTCCCTGGGTACAGTGACTGATTTCGACGGAAACTTCAAGATGAGTGTTCCCAACGAGTCAACAGTCATTGTCATCTCGTATGTGGGAATGACCACTCGCGAGATCAGGGTTGGCCGGGAGCGCACTTTCAACGTGACGCTGACGGACGACACCCAGCTGGAAGAAGTGGTTGTGGTAGGCTTCGGCCAGCAGAAGAAAGCCTCGGTGGTGGGTGCTATCACTCAGACCACAGGCGAAGTGCTGGAGCGTGCCGCAGGTATTACCGACATCGGCTCGGCCCTGACGGGTAATCTGCCTGGTGTCGTGACAACCGCATCTTCGGGTATCCCCGGTGAGGAAGACCCGCAGATTATCATTCGTGGCCAGTCATCGTGGAACAACTCGTCGCCACTGGTGCTGGTGGATGGTATCGAGCGCCCCATGTCAAGCGTCGACATCCAGTCGGTGGCCACCATCTCTGTGCTGAAGGATGCATCCGCAACCGCAGTGTACGGTGTGAAGGGTGCTAACGGCGTTATCCTGATTACCACCAAGCGTGGTGCCGAGGGTAAGGCCCAGATTGGTGTTTCTGCCAACGCCGTCCTGAAGATTCCCTCTATGCTGCCCGACAAGTACGACTCTTACGACGCTCTGGCCGCCCGCAACGTAGCCATCGAGCACGAATTGAACCTCTATCCTGAGAGCTTCTCGAAGATGCTTCCCATGAGCTTTATCGAGAACTACCGCAACCAGACTACCGTCGAACAGCGCGAGCGCTATCCAAACGTAGACTGGCAGCGTGAGATGTTCAAGAAGTCAGTAATGTCGTACAATGCCAACCTGAACATCTCAGGTGGTACGAAGTTCGTGAAGTACTTTGCTTCTGTCGACTTCGCCAGTGAGGGCGACCTGATGAAGACCTTCCCCACCGGGCGCAAATACGACCGTTCTGTATCTTACAATCGTGTGAACGTACGCTCGAACCTCGACTTCAACATCACCAAGACCACCGTGTTCAAAGTGAACATTGCCGGTTCTAACGGTAAGCAGACCAACCCCTGGGAGCGTGGTCATGAGTGGGACGGCGGCGGCAACCTGGGTTGGCAGATGTCTCAGATGTGGGCTGGTGTATATAACATCTCTCCCGATGCCTTCCTGCCGCAGTACGAAGGTGGTTATTGGGGTTTCCTGCCTGGTTCTACCAACGTGAGCAACTCTGCTCAGGTATCTTCACTCGGTGGTGTACAGACTTGGACCACCACCCGCATCAATACCGACTTCGTCCTGGAGCAGAAGCTCGACTTCATCACCAAGGGTCTCTCCTTCCGCGGTATGATTTCTTGGGACAACGTGTTCCGTGAGGACCGTCGCGGTATTGCCGACTTGTACAACGACCCGCAGCTGAAGTGGGTTGACCCACAGACGGGTATTCCTCAGTACAAGCAGCCCTACGAGGCTTACGACCGCTTCGACTACACCATGGGTAACAAGTGGACTACCAATGGTGGTGAGGTCAACAACTGGGCTACCCAGCGCAACCTGAACTACCAGTTCCAGCTCAACTGGGCCCGCCAGTTCGGACTGCACGACGTTACTCTGATGGGTAACTTCGGACGTCAGGAATATGCTACGGGTTCTGAGATTCCCCACTATCGTGAGGACTGGGTGTTCCGTGCAACCTACAACTGGGCCAAGCGTTACTCTGTAGAGTTCAACGGAGCCTACAACGGTTCTGAGAAGTTCTCCAAGGACAACCGCTTCGCCTTCTTCGCATCAGGTGCTGTAGGCTGGACTATCTCTGAGGAGCCGTTCATGGAGAAGCTGCGCGAGAACCACATCATCGACATGCTGAAGCTGCGTGCCTCTTACGGTGCCATCGGTGACGACAATGTCGGTACGCGCTGGATGTACATGACACAGTGGGCCTACGGCGGACGTACCGTACTGGATGTGACCTCTGGCAACGGCTTTAGAGCCGATGACATGTCTACTCCTGGTTCTCCGTACGTGTTCTACCGCGAGGCTACCGTAGGTAACGAGAACGTACACTGGGAGAAGGTGAAGAAGTTCAACTTCGGTATCGACTACGGAATCCTGGGTGGCTTGATCGCCGGTTCGTTCGATATCTTCAGCGACCGCCGTACCGACATTCTGGTAGGTGGCTCGCAGCTCGTGCCTGCTTACTTCGGTCAGAGTCCCGCCTGGGTGAACTTGGGTGAGGTGAAGACTAACGGTTATGAGTTGGAGGTTCGCTTCAATAAGGTATTCCCCAACAAGATGCGTCTGTGGGCCAACTTGAACATGACCCACGCCGTCAACGAGGTAGTGAAGCGCGACGACCCCAGCCTCTATCCCTCCTATCGTAAGCAGGCAGGTTATGCCATCGGTCAGACCCACTCCTTCATCAACAAGGGCATGACGCAGAACTACGACGACCTGTACGGTACACCTAAGCACGACTCCAGCGACGACCAGAAGCTGCCTGGCGACTACTATATCGTCGACTTCAACGGTGACGGTGTGGTAGACCAGACCAACGATAATGTGCCTTACGGCTATACCGGTTCACCCCAGAACACCTACAACGCCACTATCGGCTTCGAGTACAAAGGTTTCTCTTGCTTTGCACAGTTCTATGGTGTGACCAACGTTACCCGCGATGTCACCATGATCAGCTTCTCTGACCCCATGCTGGCCAACGTCTACGATCAGGGTACCTGGTGGAGCGTCAACCGTGAAAGAGCCACTGTGGTGACACCACGTTTCAATACAAAGCCTTCTTATTATTATGGTACGCAGTATCTGTGCGATGGTAGCTACATCCGTCTGAAGAACATCGAGGTAGCCTATACCTTCACGCAGCCTTGGATCAAGAAGATGGGCATCAACGACCTGAAGGTCTTCGTCAGCGCCAACAACCTGTGGCTCTGGACCCGCATGCCCGACGACCGCGAGTCGAACTTCTCGTCAAACGGTGGTGCTACCGGTGCCTACCCGACCATGAAGCGTATCAACTTCGGTGTAAAGTTCAACCTGTAAATTTGAATACAACAATGAAAAAGATATTAAACCAATACATTCTGTCGGGTGCTGCAGTCTTGGCTCTTTCGTTCGGAATGGCTTCCTGCACCGACTATCTGGACAAGACAGCCGACTCTGACGTGAATCCGGAGATGGCGTTCATGAACTTCAAGAACTTCCAGGGTTTCGTCGAGGAAGCTTACAACTGCATTCCCAACAAGGAGTCGAACTTCTGGTGCTGCACCTTCAACTGGGGTGAGGACGAAATCATGAACACCGGCGGCGGCGACAGTCACCTGACGGCTCACATCGACCTGGGCGACTACCGCAACTGGTATAACAACGACCAGACCTACCTGCATCGTGGAGCCGGCAGCCTGAACCCGACCTCAAACGACAAGTTTGCCCATTCGCTCGAGCACGCCTGGTATGTCATCCGTAAAATGAACCTCGGACTGGAGAACATCGACAAGCTGACCAATGCCACCCAGGAGGAGAAGAACGTCATCAAGGGACAGCTGCTCTTCATGCGCGCCTGGTGGCACTTGGAGCAGATGATTTACTTTGGCGGTCTGCCCTATGTTGATCATGTGATTCCTGCCGACGGTCCTTTCGACCTGCCGCGTCTCTCCTTCCAGGAGGCTGCCCAGAAGGCTGCTGAGGACTTCCGCGCCGCTGCCGAACTGCTGCCCGACAACTGGGACAACACTGCCGTGGGTAAGGAAACTCCCCTCAAGAACGACCTCCGCATCACGAAGGTCTGCGCCCTGGGTTATATGGGTAAGGCTCTGCTGTGGGCTGCTTCTCCGCTGAACGAGCTGGGAGCCCAGACAGGTGCCTCGAAGAATGGCAACACCTATAAATACAACACCCAGCTGGCCCAGCAGGCTGCCGATGCCCTCGGCGCTGCCATCGTTGCCCTGCCCAAGTCTCCCTACTCACTGGCTGAGTATAAGTATAGCGACATCTACAACCATGTGGCCGACAAGAATGCCAAAAGCTGCTACTCAGACATCTTCTATACCACGGGTCAGGGCTGGCGCATGCCGGGTACCGTCGAGGCCATCATGCGTGGTCCGCAGCCCGACATCAACGGTTCGAACTGGAACTTCGCCAAGCTGTGGGGTCCGAAGGTGAACAACCTCGTGGAGCACGATGCCATCATCCACATGCCTACCGCCAACTACATCAACTATGCCTACGGTATGGAGAACGGTCTGCCCATCACCGACCCCGAGTCTGGCTTCGACCCCACCCATCCGTTCAAGAACCGCGACCCGCGCTTCTATCACGACATCATGTTTGATGGCTTCAAGTTCCTGAACACTACTCCCGGTGCTGCAGACAAGGACTACCAGTACTTGCAGCTCTATACCGGCGGTAACATGGTGCCCACAGGCGACCCCGCCCGCTCTGCCGACGGTAGCCGTACAGGTTACTTCTGTCAGAAGCTGGTGCCTCACCAGTGCAACAAGTACGACACTATGTACGACTGGGGTCATGCGCTGCAGACCTATCTGCCTTACATGCGTGTGGCTGACATCTACCTGATGTATGCCGAGGCTTGCACTGCTGCCGGTGGTGCTACCCAGAAGGGACAGGGCTGCAACCTGAATGCTGTCGATGCCATCAACATCCTGCGCGACCGCGTAGGTGCCGGACACGTGGCAGAGAAGTATATTGGCGACCGCAACAAGTTCATGGATGAGGTACGCCGCGAGCGTGCCTGCGAGCTGGCCTTCGAGGGCTTCCGCTGGAACGACCTGCAGCGCTGGCTGCTGCTCACCGAGTATCCCTACAACATCAAGACCCGTCAGGAGTTCTATCGCGTCGGCAACTTCGACTATGCCAAGAAAGACCCTCGCGATGCTGAGGTCACCGGATGGAGAGAGACAACGATTGTGGAGCGCTCTTTCAGCAACAAGCACTATCTGCTGCCGTTGAAGGATGCTGAGACCTACCTCTATTCAGAGTATCCACAGAATCCCGGCTGGTAATCTTTTAGATTGAAAGATTGAAAAATTGAAAAATTGAAGATCAAAGATTGAAACACGTTATGAAACATAAGATATTATATATGTCAGCCCTCTTGGCAGTCACGACAGTCACCCCTGCTGCTGCCCAGATTGAGACAGGACAAGACTCACTCGTCAACGTAGCCTTCCGCAAGGTGGCTGCCGATGACGTGCTGGGTGGTGTCTCCTCCATCAACTACCGGGAGCTGATGAAGAAGAACTACAATACATACAGCCTTGACAACCTTCAGGGCTATGTAGCCGGTTTCAACGGCAGTGGTATGTGGGGCTTGGAAGGTTCGTCGGAATTCAGCAAGAATGGCGACAATGTCAACATTCCCAACGGCATGCTGGTGCTTATCGACGGTGTGCCCCGTCAGGCCAACAACGTCAAGCCCGACGAGATTGAAGACATCACCTTCCTGAAAGGTGCCCAGGCCGTTGTGCTCTATGGCAGCCGCGCCGCCAAGGGTGTGATGCTCATCACCACCAAGCGTGGTCACGTCACCGACGGTCTGTCGGTCAACGTACGTGCCAACACCGGCTGGAACGTCGCCAAGCGCTATCCTGAGTATTTAGGCTCTGCCGAGTATATGACCCTCTACAACGAGGCGTTCCATAATGACAACCCGCTACTGCAGCTTCCCTACAGTGAGCAGGACATCTTTAACTACGCCAGCGGACAGAACCCCTACCGCTATCCCAACGTCAACTTCTACTCTTCCGACTACATCAAGAAGGCCTATAACCGTACGGATGTCACCGCCGAGATAGAAGGAGGAAACGATCGCGCCAAGTTCTACGCCAACGTCAGCTACTACCGTCAGGGAGACTTCCTGAAGTTCGGCGAGGCCAAGGACAACTTCACCGACCGCTTCAACGTTCGTGGTAACGTGGACATGAAGATCAACAAGTTCATCACGGCCTACGTCAACGCCAACGCTACCTATTATAACTCTCGCGGTACGAACGGTGCCAACTTCTGGTCGACAGCAGCTACGATGCGTCCTAACCGCATAAGCCCGTTCATCCCTCTGACCTACATTGACGACAATGCTGTATCAGCACTCACGCAGGTGGCCAACACCACCAACATCATCGACGGTCAGTTCCTGGGTGGTTCGCAGACCGACCTCACCAACGTATTTGCCGACATGAAGTGTGCAGGCTACAACACGTGGACCTCGCGTCAGTTCCAGTTCGATGCCGGCATCAACGCCGACCTCAGCTCACTGCTGAAGGGTCTGAGCTTCCACGCTCTGATAGGTGTCGACTACGCTACGACCTACTCTACCTCGTTCAACAACACCTATGCCACCTTCCAGCCTACATGGAGCACATATAACGGTCACGATGTCATCGTGGCACTGAACAGTAACGGCACGGTGGACAAGAAGTCGGGTATACAGAACATCAGCGGCTCTACCGACAACCAGACCATCGCCTTCAATGCTCACTTCGACTACAACCGCACCTTCGCCGACGTTCACAACGTCAGCGCCATCGCTGTGGTCAACGGCTACCAGCAGAGCGTGTCGGGTGTCTACCACAAGCTGAGCAATGCCAACCTCGGCTTCCAGGTCGACTACAACTACGACCACCGCTACTATGGTACCGTAGCCATCGCTACTCCCTGGTCGGCTCGTCTGCCAGAAGGTCACCGCGCTGGTGTGTCACCCTCGTTCACCCTGGGTTGGAACATCGCCCGCGAACAGTTCATGCAGAACCAGAACATCTTCGACGAGCTGAAGCTCTCTGCCAGCTACAGCGACCTGAAGACCGATATGGGTATCGATGAGTACTACATGTATCAGGCCACCTATCAGTGGGGCGGCTGGTGGGACTGGAACGGTGAGACCGGACACTCGGCCGTACAGTCGAAGCGTGGTGGCAACGACGACTTCACCTTCCTGCACCGCAAGGAGTTCTCGCTCAGCCTGCACACCGCACTGCTCAACCGCGCGCTGACTGCCGACTTCTCGTTCTTCACCAACAAGATCACTGGCGGCATCATCCAGGCCACCAACCAGAAGCCCAGCTACTTCCGCGTCTACTATCCCGCGTCATCGTTCCTGCCCTATATCAACTACAACGAGGACAGCCGCACCGGATTCGATTTGGCACTGAGCTACAAGAAGGACTTTGGCGACTTCGGTTTCAAGGTGGGTGCCAACCTGACCCACTACTCCACCAATGCTGCCAAGCGCGACGACACCAACTATGCCGACGCCTACCAGTATCGTCAGGGCAAGCCCATCGATACTATCTGGGGCTACGAGTGCTTAGGATTCTTCCAGGACGAGGCCGACATCGCAGCATCGCCCGCACAGAAGTTAGGTGGAACAGTGCGTCCTGGTGACCTGAAGTACAAAGACCAGAACAACGACGGTGTCATCGACACCAAGGACCAGGTAGACCTGGGTCGTGCCGGCTGGTACGGTGCTCCCACCACGCTGGGCATCAACCTCACGCTGAAGTACAAGAACTTTACCCTCTTCATGCTGGGTGTAGGCAGCTTCGGCGGCAAGGCTGTAAAGAACAACAGCTACTGGTGGGTCGACGAGGCCGACAAGTATTCAGCCGTCGTTCGCGGACGCTGGACTCCTGCTACTGCAGCCACAGCCACCTATCCGCGTCTGACCACAATGAGTGGTGCCAACAACTTCACCACCTCTGACTTCTGGACCTACAGCACCTCGCGTTTCGACCTGGCTAAGGTTCAGCTCACCTACGACTTCCCGAAGTCGCTCTTCGCTGGCAGCTTCGTCAAGGGACTCTCCGTCTATGCCAGCGGCAACAGTCTGCTGACCATTGCCAAGGAGCGCGAGCTGCTTGAGATGAACGTAGGATCAGCTCCTCAGGCTCGTTTCTACAACCTGGGCGTACAAGTAATGTTCTAAAACACTTAAAAGACACAAGATATGAAACTCAAGAATATGAATAAAGTACTCGTTGCAGGTTTGGCTTGCTGCTCTGTCGCAGCAACCCTCACCTCCTGCGACGACCTGTTCCAGCCGGCCTTGGAGAACAATCTGGAGCTGTCGGAAATGTACAGCGACCCGACGTTCGCCCGTGGTCTGATAGACAACGCCTTCCTGGTGCTGCCCTACGACGGTTCGTCAGTCAGCGACGTAGCTACCGACGATGCTGTGTCGAACGACAACAGCAACAGCTACAAGCAGATGGCCACCGGCACCTGGACTTCGCAGACCAACCCCATCAACCAGTGGGACACGCGCTATCACGCCATCCAGTACTGTAACCTCTTCCTCGAGAACATCGACAAGGTGAAGTGGGACTACACCTCCGAGTCGCTCAACCAGATGCACATGGACCTGTATCGCGGACAGGCTCTGGCCCTTCGCGCACTCCACATGTTCTATCTGCTCCGCGCCCACTGCGGTATGGTGAACGGACAACTGATGGGTGTGCCCATCCTGACCACCTATCTGGGTCCTGATGCCGACTTCAATCTGCCTCGCAACACCTTCAAGGAGTGCATCGACCAGATTATGTCCGACTTCGACGAGGCACAAGAGTATCTCCCTGCCAAGTTTGGTGATGTAGGTGCTGCCGACGTACCCGCCAAGTATACAGCCCTGGGTGGCAACGATGCCGAGTACAACCGTGCCTTCGGTAACCTGCAGCGCGGTAAGATCGACGCTACCATCATCAAGGCCTTCAAGGCTCAGGTGGCCATCTTCGCTGCTTCGCCTGCCTACGTCAGCGGCGGTGCTATGACCTATGCCGATGCTGCCAAGTATGCTGCCGACTATCTGAAGCTGCGCGGCGGACTGGCAGCTGTCGACCCCACTGGCTGGACTTGGTATGCCAACAAGGACTTTATCAAGAGCTATAAGTTCACCGACCCCGACCCCGTCGAGATTGTCTGGCGTGGTAATGTTGGCGACAGCCACTCTATGGAGTCCGACAACTTCCCTCCCTCGCTCTACGGAAAGGGACGCATCAACCCCACACAGAACCTGGTCGATGCCTTCCCCACAGCCTCGGGCTATCCCATCAGTGCCAGCGGTTCTGGCTATGATGCCAGCAACCCCTACGCCAACCGCGACCCGCGTCTGCATGCGTATATCCTGACCAACGGCGACACCTTCGGTCCCAGCAGTTCAACCATCAACACGCAGGCCGACGGAACAACGCTCGATGCCCTGAACAAGGAGAACGGTCAGTCTACCACTACCGGTTACTATATGCGTAAGCTGATGCGCGACGATGTGAACCTGAACCCGTCGAGCACCACCGACCAGCGCCACTTCGGTGCCCGCATCCGCACCACTGAGCTGCTGCTCGACTATGCTGAGGCAGCCAACGAGGCCAGCGGTCCTCTGGCCCAGGTGGGCGGCGCCAGCTTCTCTGCCTACGATGTCATCAAGGCCATCCGTGCACGTGTGCATGAAGACGGCTGGCAGGATCCCTATCTGGAGAGCATCAAGAGCGACCAGGGAAAGATGCGCGAGCTCATCCGCAACGAGCGTCGTCTGGAGCTCTGCTTCGAGAACCATCGCTTCTGGGATCTGCGCCGCTGGAAGGCCAACCTCACCGAGGGTGCCCGCGGTGTCAGCATCACCACCTCTGGAACAGGTGTCACCACCTATGCTCCCATCAACGTCGAGGCCCGTCAGTATGCCGACTATCAGGTCTACGGTCCTATCCCCTACTCTGAAATGCTGAAATGGAGCAATCTGGAACAGAACGACGGTTGGGGCAAATAACACAATGTAAAATTCTAAAATAACGAATATAACTATGAAACGTAATATCAATAAAATCCTGCTTGCCGGTCTGGCTCTCGTGGCCACAGCCACCAGCCTGACCTCCTGCAAGAACGGTAATCAGGAATTCCCCGACTACGAGGGTGGCACTACCGTCTACTTCGCCTATCAGCAGCCCGTGCGCACCATCGTACTGGGCGACGACGAGTACGACCTGACGCTCGACCACGCCCACATGTGCAAGATTCTTGCCACCTTCGGCGGTTCCTACAACGGCACCAACGGCTCAGTGCAGGTAGCTGTCGACCCCACGCTGGTACAGAACCTCACCTTCGATGACGGCACACCCGTCAAGGCTATGCCCGAGAGCTACTACGACCTGGCTACCACCAGCTGGAACTTCGACGGCACCATGAACGGCGGTACGCTGGTTAATCTCAACGATGCCTTCTTTGCCGACCCCGCCTCCGTCAAGAACACCTACGTCATTCCTCTGGTCATCACCAGCCAGACGGGCTTTGGCAAGATTCTGACTGGCGAGCTCAAAGAAGGTGCCAGCCCCGTGCGCACCGACGAGTCGCAGTGGGACGTCCAGCCGAAGGACTATGTGCTCTACTGCGTGAAGTACCAGAACAAGTACACAGGCTACTGGCTCACCCACGGCACCAGCTCCATCGACAACATCGAGAAGGCTCAGCCTCGCCAGATAGAGACCACGTCGATGACCAGCTGCGTCTATCACGCCACCTGGACCACTCACGACTACTGGCAGTACAAGCGCGACGATAAAGGCCAGAAGACCAGCGAGACCGAGAAAGTGTCGAAGACCTACGACTTAGATCTCGTACTGACCTTCGACGGCAGCGACAACTGCACCATCAGCTACGCCGGTGCCAACGTAGGCTCAGGCTCATGGACCGACGACGGTGCCAAGAAGTCGTGGGGCAACAAAGACCGCGACCTGATGGAGCTGAACTATCAGCTCAACGCTATTGACACCGACGAGCTGGGCAACGTCATCTCAGCCAATGTCCAGGAGAAGCTCGTCTGGCAGCGCAGCGGTGTCACTATTGAAGAGTTTAAGTCTGTTTACAACAAGTAATATCTAAAAACTCAGAAACAATGAAAAAGACATTCATCATATCAGCACTCGGAGCCATGTTAATGGCTTCGTGTGCCGACGAGTTCAACACCAACAACTACCCGGTGGATCGTCCGGCAGAGTCTGAGGCCTACCTCTATCTGAACGACTACATGCCCCTGAAGGAGTACGTGACCAACAGCAACTTCAAGCTGGGTGTCGGTACCACCGTGAGCGAATATCTGAAGCAGGAGCTGGTGTACTCCCTCGTCAACTCGAACTTCACCGAGACCGAGCCCGGCAACGCCATGAAGATGGCATCGTGCGTCGATCCCAGCACGGGAGCCATGAACTTCGGCACCGTGAGCGAGTACGTCAACTTAGCCACCGATGCAGGACTCTCCGTCTATGGCCACACGCTGGCCTGGCACGCCCAGCAGCCTGTCAAGTGGCTGAATTCGCTGCTTGCCGACAAACCTGCTCCCATCCCTGAGGGTGGTGCAAACGCTTGTATCGTTTACGATTGTGGCGATGCAGGTGCAAATCCTTGG
>CAMNPM010000027.1 GCA_946548065.1 uncultured Prevotella sp.
GTAGGAAGCATCCAAATGAATTGGGTTGCTACGTCTATGCTTTGGCCGACCCTACTGTATGTCGGTGGATGGAAATAATAGTGGAGTAGGTAGAAAATCTTCAGATAAACAATTTATTAAATCAGTATTAATTATGAACGAACAAGAACAAGTAGCTCAGGAACAAAATGTTCAAGAGCAAATGCCAATGATGAAGCCAGACAATCATATGGCTTTGGCAATTTTCACAACTATTTGTTGCTGCTTACCATTAGGAATAGTGGCAATCGTTAAAGCTAATAGTGTTAATTCACTTTACATGATGAAGCAATACCAAGCAGCCGTAATGGCTTCAAATGAGGCTAAGAAATGGAGCATGATAGGTATTGTGATAAGTCTTGTTGTATGGGTTCTCTACATTGTGTTCTTTGGAGGATTGGCAGCATTAGCAGGCTTTGCCTCGTTAAGTTGATATATTGAAAAAGTTGTACTTGATATTAGCCGTCATATTATTGGGTGGGGTTGTGTTATACTATCTCAATCCTATCCAATATTGGTTTATGCCAAAATGTCCATTCAAAATAATCACAGGTCTTAGTTGTCCTGGTTGCGGTATACAACGTGCTGCCCATGCAATAATGCATGGCAAGTTTGTCGAGGGAATCAGGTACAACTATTATCTTATATATTCGGGCCCTTATGCAGCAGCATTTGTCCTAGAATGGATAATGCCAATAGGTAAAGCACGAGAGAAGCTTTCAAATGTTATCGAAAACAGATATGTGGTAAACTTCTACATATTCTCATTTGTTGCTTGGTTAATTGTAAGAAATATGTTAAATTTATAAGAATGGAACGAAGTCAAGTAAATCAATTGTTAGCCATACATGGAAATAAACTACCCTTTGAGTCAATAGAGATGGTTAAGACAAAACTATTGACGATGGAATATGATATTGCATCCATCCGCATGGCTCAATTTAAAGATCCTATGACATCTTTAATCCTTTCTATTCTCGTGGGTTCACTGGGAGTCGACCGATTCTATCTGGGGGACATTGGTCTTGGGGTAGGAAAGTTGCTGACTTGCGGTGGTGCATACATCTGGTGGCTCATTGATATCTTTTTGATTCAAGATGCTACCAAAAAGAAGAATATGGAACTATTACTGATGTTCTGACTTTATCATACATATGAAATTATCGTAAAAATAGGAGTATGCCGAAAATCCTTTGAAGAGTAGGCAAAATAAAACAATATTTTATGAAAACAATTAAAATTGTTATGGTAGCCCTTATGGCTTTAATTATTGCTTCCTGTGGAGGGAAAAAGGGCGGAGATTCTTTTGAGGTATCAGTTGACAACACAACGATTGGTGGTAAGTTGTCGAGTTATTTCACCCTTGTTGACAAAACCTACAAATACAAGAAGGGTATAGTCGACGAAGTTAATGTGGAACTGCAGTGCATTGAACCTTTACCAGAAAACCTAAAGGCCTATATCGCAGTTGAGGTTCTTGACGAAGATGGAAATGTAATTTCTGCAAGAAAAGCTGATGCTTGGTCCTTCAGCGATTATGATGTTTTGCGTCAGACTTCATCAGGTCAAACTGTTACAATTAAAATTGAGAATCATGAGAATGTTGGCGAAGAAATTCCTGCTAAAATACGATTGTCGTCAATTGTTGAAGAGGATGATGAAAGCAAAGGTGAATCAAAAGATGAAATATCTAAAATAAAAGAAGTAAAACCTTCTCTGGAGGTTATACTTCCTTCTTCTCTTAAGGGGAAAGTAGAAGTTGCTTTTTGCGGGGAAGTTACTGAAAGCAGCTATGGCTATCCTGAGGTGGAAATTGGATTCAAACTTCTCCAAACAGTGAACACATCATCGTTAGTCAGTGAATACGGCCAAATGTGGTTAGTAGGAGTTGGCCAAGATGAAAATGGTCGAAATGTAAAAGAACTTCTTCCAAATTATGAAGAATGGCGTACAGGCGATAGCGACGGAAAGGAATTTAAGGAATTTCTTGAAAGCGAACCTGGTGAAACCATCAACCTAACGTTTACAGGAGGAAAAGAAGGAGATGTGAGCGAAGGAATTAAGAAGGTTGCGAAATTTAAACTTAAGATAACCAATTAAGCATTTAACAGCGTACCGCATGCAATTAACTTATTGTGTGCGGTATGCAGATTTTCGTAAACAATTAGAAACATTAAATGGTGGTATTCAAAAAAAATCGAAAAAGCCGTACGAAATATATGAACACATTTAAATTGTTTATGGTAGCCTTTTGGGCTTTGGCCATTGTTTCCTGTGGAGGGAAAAAGGGCGGAGATTCTTTTGAGGTATCAGTTGACAACACAACGATTGGTGGTAAGTTGTCGAGTTATTTCACCCTTGTTGACAAAACCTACAAATACAAGAAGGGTATAGTCGACGAAGTTAATGTGGAACTGCAGTGCATTGAACCTTTACCAGAAAACCTAAAGGCCTATATCGCAGTTGAGGTTCTTGACGAAGATGGAAATGTAATTTCTGCAAGAAAAGCTGATGCTTGGTCCTTCAGCGATTATGATGTTTTGCGTCAGACTTCATCAGGTCAAACTGTTACAATTAAAATTGAGAATCATGAGAATGTTGGCGAAGAAATTCCTGCTAAAATACGATTGTCGTCAATTGTTGAAGAGGATGATGAAATAAATGGGAGTAATTCTTTGACTAGTGATGAAAGTTCTTCTGACGATGATGTTGCTTCCATCTTAGACGAATCAGATGATGACATAATAAGCACTTCTTCTGGTTCTGAGGATTGGGATAATCTTTTACAATCATACGAACAATATGTGGACAAGTACATCTCTTATCTAAAGAAAGCTTCTAAGGGCGATATGACAGCCTTATCTGAATATCCAGCTTTAATGCAGAAAGCACAAGAATTCAGTGACAAGATGAAAAATGCCCAAAGTAGCATGTCTGCATCTCAATGGGCTAAATACAATGAGATTACACAGAAAATGCTAAAAGCTGCTCAGGAAATGAATGAATAGTTTATTCTGTATATTCTTATGATAAGGTTTTAATCTGTATAACATAAAAAGGTAGGAGGGTATAGGCACGCCCTATACTCGCCTACATCTTTTAAATAAAAACATTTCTACCAATATGAAAAACAGCTGGTTCAAATTTACCATATTGCCATTACTTATGCTATGTAATATGGCTTATAGTCAAGTCAAGACCAATGCAACAGAATGGATAACAGTCAGTGAAGATGAAACGGTGACCATTTCATATAACCCCAATATCACGACCAACAAAGACGGAAATCATTTTGTATGGGTTAAGGCCGTTTATCATACACCTGAATGGCAAAATTATTTCTCACGGATGATAGGCCGTAAAACGCCTGTTGTGACAACAAGGACAAAAGCTGAATATGACGAAATCTACAGTTTGGTAAGAGTCAGGCAAGTCATCTGTTATAGTAAAGCAGGAAAGAAGCTATATGACACTGGCGATGACAGATCTGCCGGATGGGGGTATGTGAATGCTAGTGACCCCGTAGGCATCGTTGGTGAGTATCTGGGGAGGTAGTGATGCTTAGCAGATAAAAAGTTCACAAGCTTCGGAAGTAGGGTGTTCAATATGATGTCCTTAATTTTATGCATATTGCGAGCATCCACATGGGGGACGTGGGCGTCATCGCCCGCGATGTCGCGTAAGCGGTAATGATACAGTAAGGGATGAGGATTGGGGGATGAGGACGCCCACGCCCCCGTGTGGATGCTCGCTGATGAAATAAACTGACATAAAACTATGTGTTTTTTCCTCTATTGGTTAGGAATAAACTACCGCCAAGTTTTCGAACAACTGATGAGCCGTATGCTTGGTATTAGCAGGGCGTGGCCACAGGGCTGGACTGTGAAGCGCGAATACTACCATCTGGACCTTTGTGTCACTTACTCCAAAGACACAGGAAAGACCCACAAGGGCTGTCCTGTTGTTAGAGAGTGTGCTTTCCTCATTGTAGAAAACAAATTAAAAAGCCTGCCGAACATTCTTCAATTAAAACGCTACGAGCAAGTGTTTTTGAAGTCTAACATCGGATGCTCATATAGCGTTTTGACACTCGTCAAGGAGTTTCCTGACAGGAAAAACATCGTAGAGAATACTCGCTGGCAGGTGCATCACTACGACGAACTGGCACTGCTACTGGAGGAATGCAGCAAGAATGGTGTCATCCGAAAGGAGCACCAGTTCTATATCAGCGACTATTGTCGGTAAGTTAGCAATCAGAGTGCCATTGCTGAGCAGTGGACCATAGACGCTGGCATGCCTTTCCTTCACCAAGAGCCATTATTGCACGAATTGAGGCTGAACGATATTTATGAAAAAGTGCGCTATGCACAAATAGCTGCCTTACTCGCTGAAAAACTAAGAACGGTATTGGTAAAGGACACTGATGAGGAGAGAGTTGTGCTTGGTATGAGCAATATAGATGTGATTCTTAGACGGCGTGAGGATGCTGATGAAATTCTAAGTTTTTACGGCTGTCCCGAAGCCAAGCCATTGCAACAGATTTTCATTGGTTGCGGTATGAGTCATGCCGTCGGACTGTTAGAAGCCAAAATTAAAGTCTCCGACGACTGCTGCCTCGTCGTACAGGTGCAAGGCAATCGTTATTGTCACGGTTTTGAGTGTGAAGGCATCCTAAAAAGCACTGATCGTCTCAGTCCTGACCAACTGCGATTCCTGAACTTTGAAGGGAGCCGTCTGCCTGGTAAAGAGGCCAAGGCCGACTCCAGACTCTGCCGTTACAATGCCAACTTCATTTATAAGTCGCAGAAGATTCTTCCTACGCATACCATTGGCGACATTCTGAATACCATAATCGCCGACTGTCAGATTTAAGTCGTAATATGGAGAAAAAGATAATACTATTAATGCTTATGGCACTCTTTTCTATGTTTGCCAACGCCCAGCAGATATCGTATATCAAGGCCGACGGGGCTTGGTATCAGGTGTATGATGAGGCTGGGAAGAAGGTCACCACGCTGTCGAAAAGTTCAATTGGAGAAGTGGTCGGCTGGGGCAGTGATTTCTTCGTGGCTGTAGACGGGGCTTGGGTGAAGACCTACGACATCAATGGCAAGAAGATCTGCACACTCTCAAAGCAGACTGTAGGAGAGGTCATAGGCGTTTCCGGCAATACGTTTACCAGCCGCCAAAGCGCTTGGATATACATCTGGAACAAAGAGGGCAAGAAACTACAAACAAGGTCAGCGTAATTAATATCACCGATTTCAACGACCTTACTTTGGCAGTAAACCGTGTTCGTAATCTGGCTGTGGTAATCATGCATGGAAAATTATTCCAAACTTCCAAATTTTATGCAGAAAAACTTGATTTTCGTATTCCAATCCAAAGAAAAGTTGTATCTTTGCAACGATAAAGAGTCAACACATGAGCGAATACTATTACTACGGAATGGCGGCTGTGATGCTGCTGACCACCTGCTGGACGTTTGCCGCCGTCAGGTGGTTCCACACCTGCCGCGCCCCGAAGAAGGAGCACCGCTACATCTGGCCCGACCGCAAGTTGCAGGTGCTGGTCTATCTGTGCAGTGTTGTGTTGGTGCCCTACGCTCTCAACCCCGCGAGCGAGGCGGCATGGGTGCTGATGAAGTCGTATCTTGTCGGCACATGGTTCTTCTACTGCGGCCTGTTGCTGCTCTGCTTCTTCGGCACGGTGAAGCAGTGGCACCAGTGGCGCACGGTGTCGTGGATAGCGGCTCTGATCGTGCTTGCCACCATTCTGCCAGTAGTTCTTAATGCGTGGCTGCCCACACCCATTATGACCGATTCGGGCATGCGCTTCTGGCAATATTGGATTGTGGTGGAAAGTATCATCATGATGGGCTATGCTGCCGTGGCGATGTATCAGGTGAAGCACTGGCTCGATGAAGCCCGCGACCAGAACTACTCCAACCCCGACGACTTCCCTGCCGACTATGCCCGCCGCGTATGGCTCGCCCCAGTCTATTACGTGCCGCTGATATGGCCTGCCTATATTCTCGATTCTCCTACCGTGTTGGCTGTGCAGAACGTGCTCCTGTCAGTAGGCAATATCGTGTTGCTGCTCAACGTCATGCCCGTATGGCGCCGATTGCGCATTCTCACCACTCCTGAAGGCGAACATGCCGAGGAGTGCGACACACGGCAGACCGACAATAATCACAACCAAGAGGAACTCATCAACCAAACGGCCATAGAGATTGAGGACTACGTCAAAGACCAGCAGGCCTATCTGAATCCCCACCTGAAGATTGACGATGTTGTCAGCCACTGTCAGACGGGACGATCTTACGTTTCCCTCACCTTCAGCCGCCGTTTTGGCTCGTTTGCAGCCTATGTCAATAGTCTCCGCCTGGCTCACTTCGAGCAGTATCAGGCCCAGCATCCCAACGAGACGAAGGAATCGGCCGCTATTGCCTCAGGCTTCTCATCTTATTTAGCCTATCACCGAGCCTTGAAGAAGTTTAAAAACGAAGGTATGTAATAATAATCATGAAAGGTCTGTGAAATCGGCCTTTTTTGATGCATTCATTTCAGGCTGTGGACAATTTGATATGTTTCTATCATCCGTTTGATATAAACTTTCACAAGGTTTGATAGGTACATGGATAATTTGGTATGCGAAAGATCACTGATAGTCTGTAACTTTGCAGTCGTAACCATTAAAAATTCGCATAGACATGACAGAAGTCTTATCGCTCACCCCTTTGGAGTACATCCTCATTGGACTTGTCGCCCTGGGCATCTTCCTCTTCTTCCGTGCCTGCTGGCATAACATTCAGCAAAGCAGTAAAGCCTTTACTGCCAAAAGCGATATGGATACCGATACATCACCAGAAACATAGTCCACCCGACCGTTATGACACAAAAACGCATATTCTCCCTCCTCGTGCTTATTGTAGCACTCTGCGGCCCGCTATTGTTCTCATGCCAGCATGGAGCAGGCAGCAGGACAGGATCGACGGATAGCACCGTCGACTGGAATGACTCCTGCTATGCACTCCTGAAGCAGGCTCTCACCTATTACAATAATAATGAAACCGACTCGCTTGAACAGTTTGCGGCATGGAGCATGAAGGTGTGTGCCGAGCACAACCAGCGCCAATGGTATTACAACATTTGGGCAGTACTGGCAGAGGCCTATGTCTGGGACAACCAGTTTGACAAGGCTACAGACGAAGCCTGCCGCATGCAGGAGGAAGCCGAGAAGCACAAGGAAGGCTTCGGACTGTTTCTGGCATATAAGACGCTTGGTATAGGCTATGCCCATACTAATAATGGCAAAGAGGCAGAGTCGTATCTGAAGAAAGCCATTGACCACTTCCCGGAAGGAACTACACCCGCCGAACTATTCTACTGCTATCATTCACTCTGCGAGGAACAATTGAAGATGAAACGCTATACGGCTGTGGACAGTACGCTGAGGGTGTGGCAGACAGTAGTGAATCGATATCCTGTCATTGCTGGCGATTCGGAGGCAACAGTCAACGCCAATTTCCATTTCACCTACCATTCGGCTCATGCCGACTATCTGTTGGCCACCGGCAGCTATCAACAGGCAAAAATGGCCATCGACTCGGCTGCCTACCATGAGGACATTGCTGGCAACAATGACCTGAACCTTATCACCATCGCGCAGCAGCGCAGTCAACTGGCTAGTAAACAGGGACATATCGATGAAGCCCTACGGCATAGCACCCGTTTGCTGGAATTGGCCAGAAAGAATACGGATAGCAGCAATCTGACTGTAGCCCTTGAGGAGCATGCCAATGTACTGGAGAAAGCAGGTCATTTTGAGGAGGCTTTGAAAATTTATCACCAGCTCGATGATCTGAAAGACTCACTCTCGGCCGTCGACCAACACGACCAGTTGAACCATCTGAACAAAAAGTATGCCCTCAGCGAATTGCAGGCAGCCAACGCCCAGCTCGAACAGCGGTCGCGCTTCACCACGGGAAGTATCGCTATGATTATGGGCATCGGTGCTATTCTCATTTTTCTGGTGTATAACAGCCGCTGGAGCCGACAGCTGGAAATCAAGAACCAACAGTTGCAGCGCGAGCGCAACGTGGTGGTGGCGCAGAACAAGCAGCTCGCCATCGAGCGCGACCATGCCGAAGCAGCATCCAAGGCAAAGACGGCTTTCATCCAGAGCATGACGCACGAGATACGCACTCCCCTCAACCACATCAGCGGGTTTACGCAGGTACTCGCCATGCCCGACATCGAACTGCACGATGCCGAACGGCTTGAAATCAGCCAGCATATTCAGGAGGGCACACACCACCTGACCAACATCCTCGACGACCTCATCCAGATTTCCGACTTGGAGAGCAGCACCGACCTGCCACCGGCAGAGGACTATTTTCCTGCCCTCATCGTGGTACAGGCCATAGAAGCCGTACGCCCCTCGGTAGCGGTCGACGTGACACTCGAGAATCATTGCCAGGTACCCGACGAACTGAAGGTCAGCACTCATCCACACCTGATACAAACCGTCCTTGCACGCCTGCTCGACAATGCCGCCAAGTTCACTCACTTGGGCAGCATCACCCTCACACTGACCCAGGAAGGCGACCGTCTCCATTTCTCCGTGGCAGACACTGGTCCGGGGATTCCTGCCGACAAGCGCGACTTCATCTTCGAGCGCTTTGCCAAGCTCGATAGCTTTGCGCAAGGCACTGGTCTCGGCCTCTCCGTAGCCCGGATGATTGCCGAACGCCTTGGCGGCACACTTACACTTGATTCAGATTACACTGGCGGTTCCAAGTTCGACCTCATCATCCCAGCATCATTCAAATCGTAAATAGTAAATGAAAAATAGGCTTTTATCCCTCGTAGGCTTTTCGCCACTGCGCGACAACCTCAAGACAGAAGTGTTGGCAGGTCTTACAACCTTTGCCACCATGTCATATATCCTGGCCCTGCTGCCAGCCATGTTTGCACCACTGGACAAAGTCGGCTTTCCCGTCGGCATCGTATTCACCGCCACTGTCCTTGCCACCATCGTCGGTACACTGCTCATGGCCTTTCTGGCTCGCAAGCCTTTTGGCCAGGCACCAGGTCTTTCACTCAATGTGTTTTTCATCGAGACCGTCTGCCTCGCCATGGGCTACCCATGGCAGTTTGCTCTCACCGCCGTGCTCATAGAGGGTATCCTATTTGTCCTGCTCTGCATGAGCAACATGCGAAAAATCATCTTCGACATGGTGCCTGCCTCGCTGAAGTATGCCATCGCCGCCGGCATCGGTTTCTTTGTCGCTATGATAGGTATGAAGAACAGCGGTCTGCTCGCCACCGGGACCATCTTCAACCATATCAACACCCTGACCAGTCCCTCCTCGCTGCTCTTCCTGTTGGGGCTGGTGCTCACGGGAACATTCTCTGTCATGAGGCTACGTGGAGGACTTCTGCTCAGCATCATTATCGTCACGCTGGCGGGCATCCCTCTTGGCGTAACCACACTGCCCGACACACTGTTCTCGCTGCCCGACTCCCCAGCCCCGCTGTTCTGCCAGTTCTCGTGGGCCGACTTGCTCTCACCCGACCTCTGGGTATGCGTACTGACGATGCTCTTCTTCGACATCTTCGACAGCCTTGGAACCATTGTAGGTATCATGGCCACATCGGGCAATATACGTAAGAACGGGCGTATACCCCACATGCAGCGCGTCATGCTCAGCGATGCCCTCGGCACCGTGGGCGGTGCTTGCTTGGGCACCAGCACCGTAACTACCTATGTGGAGAGTGCCACAGGCGTTGCCGAAGGCGGGCGTACGGGACTCACAGCCCTTGTCATAGCACTCTGTTTCGCCTTGAGCCTGTTCTTCGCTCCGCTATTCTTGGCCATTCCTGCCGTTGCAACAGCCCCCGTGCTGGTGGTGGCTGGCTTCCGTCTCTTTGGCTCCCTGCGCCACATCAGCATTTCACAGCCCAAAGAAGCCATGCCCGCCTTCCTCTGCATCCTGCTCATGCCTATCACGGGCAGCATCACCGACGGTATCATTATCGGACTCGCCACTTATATCCTACTTTCATTCATCGAAGACTGGACAAAACGGTTCAAAAATCCGAATCTCAAGAGTGGCACCGAAGCAGAAACTGGTTCAGGTAGACCATGACACTTTCGCCCAGCTCACTCTGAACGGGCTGCTTGGTTGATGTTGTCATTGCTTTCTTTATTTACTTTGCTGTCATTGTTGTCTTACGCCAGTAACTTTTCTGTATTGCCTTCTATTCACGGTAATTCTGCGTTAATTCTCCAAATTCCGTCTTTTGTTACAGTCTTTTTTCTTAACTTTGCATCCAAAAGTGTTATAGATAGCAAGATGATGATTCAGAAACGGACAAGGACAATGATGGTGGCGGTGATGCTGTTATCGGGGATGATGACCTTGAATGCGGCAACGGCTATCCAGCGGAAGCAACTGCTCAACGACCAGTGGCTGTTTGTGCAGACCGACAGTGATTTCACCAAGGCACGTGCTGTGACACTGCCTCATGACTGGAGCATAGAACAGCGGTTTGACGCTGCTGCTCCTTCCGGCAACGACGGCGGCTATCTGCCTGCGGGCAAGGGATGGTACCGTCGCCAGCTGACATTGGGTAAAGCCTACGAGGGCAAGAAGGTTCGCCTCTATTTCGAGGGTGTCTATATGAACTCGAGGGTATATATCAATGGCACGGAGGCAGGGGGATGGCACTATGGCTATTCGTCGTTCTGGGTGGATGCCACCCCATATGTTAAGACAGGTGACAACGAGATAGTGGTCAGTGTCGACAACTCCCAGCAGAAGAACTGCCGGTGGTACTCCGGGTCGGGTATCTATCGGAACGTGTGGCTTGTCACCACCGGCAAGACCTATATAGACGACTGGAGCCTGCAGGTGCGTTTTCCAGATGTCCATCACGTGGAGCTGAGTGCCAGCGTTGTGCGTGAAGACGGGACCTCGTATCCCATACAGCGCAAGATAACGGTGGAGCAGCCCCGTCTGTGGTCGCCGGAGGACCCTTACCTCTACCATACGGAACTGGTGGCGGAGGGTATTGACCGCATCCCTGTGACGTATGGCATCCGTACCATCGACTACGATGCGCAGCGGGGACTGCTGCTCAATGGCAAGTCGGTGAAACTGAACGGGGCCTGTCTGCACCACGACAATGGCATACTGGGAGCAGCCGCCTATGATGATGCCGAATACCGGAAGGCGAAGCTGATGAAGGAAGCCGGGTTCAATGCCGTGCGTACCTCGCACAACCCGCCCTCGGAAGCCTTCCTGAGAGCTTGTGACGAACTGGGACTGCTGGTGATTGACGAGGCTTTCGATGGCTGGAGGGAAAAGAAGAATGACTACGACTACCACCTGTTGATAGACCAGTGGTGGCAGCGCGACCTCGATGCTATGGTGCTGCGCGACCGCCTGCATCCCTGCATCTTCTGCTGGAGCATTGGCAACGAGGTGATAGAACGCAAGAAAATAGAGGTGGTGAAGACAGCCCGCCAGATGGCAGAGCATATCCGGAAAACAGACCCGGAGAAGCGCCCTGTGACCTCGGCACTGGCGGCATGGGATGCTGACTGGGACATCTACGACCCGTTGGCCGCAGAGCATGACATCGTGGGATATAACTACATGATATTCAAGGCCGAGAGCGACCATCAGCGAGTTCCCTCACGGGTGATGATGCAGACGGAGAGCTTCCCTCGTGATGCCTGGCAGAACTACGAGCGTGCACAGAAGCATCCGTATATCCTGGGCGACTTCGTATGGACAGGTCTCGACTATATCGGTGAGTCCGGCATCGGCCGTTACTACTATGAGGGCGATGTCCCAGGCGAGGGCTGGGAGCGTCCGCTATATCCCTGGCATGCAGCCTATTGTGGCGATGTAGACCTGACAGGAAAGCGCAAGCCCGTCAGCTATTACCGCTCGCTGCTGTGGAATGGCGGGCAGACCCGGATGGCCGTACGAGAGCCGGACGGCTATTACGGCAAAGTGAAGACATCGATGTGGAGCACATGGCCTACCACGGAACGCTGGACATGGACGGGGTGGGAAGGCAAACCGATAGAGGTGGAGGTGTACAGCCGAGAGCCTCAGGTACGTCTCTTCCTGAACGACCAGCTGGTGAGTGAGCAGTCTACCAAGGAGATGAAGGCGGTGTTCACACTGCCTTACGAGCCCGGCACCCTACGGGCTGAGGCAGGCAGCGACCGCTGCGAGTTGCAGACGGCAGGCAAACCGGTGGCTGTCCGCTTGACGGCCGACCGCCAGAAGCTAAAGGCCGACGGACAGTCGTTGGCATTTATTACCATCGAGGTGGTGGATGCCCAGGGACGTGTGGTACCCGATGCTCAGGAGACGTTGGATGTGAAGGTGACGGGCTGTGCCACCTTGCTGGCTGTGGGGAATGCGAACGTCAGGGACAACGACCCTTACTTCGATGCTCAGCACCGCACCTGGCAGGGATGCGCCATGGCCGTGATACGGAGCAACGGAAAGCGGGGTAGGGCTGTCGTCACCGTCAATGGCTCCCGTCTCATATTTAAATAAAGAAGAGGGAGATAGAAAACGATCGTTTTCCATCTCCCCTTTCTAAGAAAAGAGGTGAGAGGAGTCTTTTTCCCCCTCTCACCTCTGCTGGTTTTAGTAGTTCTCGGCTTTCACCTGGAAGTAGGACTGTGGGTGATTGCAGACGGGACACTCGTCGGGGGCTTTCTTGCCGATGACGATGTGGCCGCAGTTGGCGCACTGCCAGATGACGTCGCCGTCCTTTGAGAACACACGCTCCTGACGGACATTGTCGAGCAACTTGCGATAACGCTCCTCGTGGGCTTTCTCGATGGCGGCAACGCCCTCGAACTTCTCGGCAATCTCAGGGAATCCCTCCTCACGGGCTTCACGAGCCATGCGGGCATACATGTCGGTCCACTCGAAGTTCTCGCCGCCGGCGGCAGCCTCCAGGTTGCTGGCGGTGTCCTTGATGGCTCCGCCCTCCAGGAGCTTGAACCACATCTTGGCATGCTCCTTCTCGTTGGCAGCGGTTTCTTCGAAGATGGCGGCTATCTGGACATAGCCGTCTTTCTTGGCTTTCGAGGCCCAGTAGCTGTACTTGTTGCGGGCCATTGACTCTCCTGCAAAGGCTTCCTGCAGGTTCTTCTCGGTTTTTGTTCCTTTCAGTTCTTTCATAAAGTTTTTTTTGTTTAGGGGTTTTTTATTTTTTCTAGTTTTGACTAGTTGGACTAGTTAGACTAGTTAGACTAGTTGGACTAGTTTTTACTAGGTTTTTACAAGGTTTGTTTGGGGGTGGGGTTAGAGTGTTATTTCTCCGCGGATGCTTTGGTTCATCTTTTGGCGGATGATGTCGGGGTCGTCGTAGTGGGACTGCAGGTACATGAGCTTGGTGACGGCACTCTCGACGGTGGAGTCGTGGCCGCTGACCACGCCGGCCTCCTGCAGGTGGTAGCCTGTGTCGTAGCGCTGCATCTCAACAGTCCCCTGCATGCACTGGCTGATGTTGACGATGACCTTGCCGTGCTTCGCCCCTTCCTTCAGGGCGTTGAGCAGCCAGGGCGACTGCGGTGCGTTGCCCGATCCGAAGGTGCGCATCACGATGGCCCGTAGGTTGGGCGTGTGAATGATGTGTCGGATGAGGTCTTCGCGGATGCCTGGGAAGAGTGAGAAGATGATGACGTTGTTGTCGAGCCGGAAGTGAGGCACCATCGGCTTGTCCCACTGCGGTTGGAGGATTCGCTCGCGGTGATAGGCGATGTTGACGCCTGCATCCACCAGGTGGGGATAGTTGAACGACTCGAAGGCGTTGAACTCGTCGGCCGACTGCTTAGTGGTACGGTTGCCGCGCAGCAGGTGTCCGCTGAAGTAGATGCCCACCTCTGGCACCAGGGCATGTCCCTCAGCGTCTTTGGCTGCAGCTATCTCTATCGAGGTAATCAGGTTCTCCTTGCCGTCGGTGCGCAGCTGTCCGATGGGCAGTTGTGAACCGGTAAAGATGATGGGCTTGGTCAGGTTTTCCATCATGTACGACAGGGCAGATGCGGTGAAGGCCATGGTGTCTGTGCCGTGGAGCACCACAAAGCCGTCGTAGCGGTGGTAGCGGTCGGCGATGACGTGCGAGAGTTCTGTCCAGAGTCGTGGTGACATGTCGCTGGAGTCGATGGGCGGCTGAAACTGGTAGGTGTCTATCTGCATGTCGAACTGTTGCAGCTCAGGAACGTTGAGCAGCAGGTGCTCGAAGTCGAAAGGCTCGAGTGCTCCGGTCTGCGGGTTGCGGTTCATGCCGATGGTGCCGCCTGTATAGATGAGTAATACCTTGCTTTGCATAAGGCAGGTTTTTGGATTCTTATTCGTTGGTGTGGACGAAGGGTAGCAGCTGTTGTATGTAGGGCCGGTCCCAGTCGTTGAGGTGATAGCGCTGTGTGTCGTAGAGCATGAGGTCGAGGTCGAGGGTGACGTGCTGCCTGGAGCGTCCTGTAGCAGCCTCGATGTCCTTCATTACGGCAGTGAGCCTGTCGACCGTCATGGTTGTATGGCCGTAGGCCAGCTGGTTCATATAGTAGCTACCGCTGCCGTGGATGTCGGCAGTCCAGAGCCTTGGCGAGAGTTGCAGTTCGGTGAGCAGCCGCGAGAGCCGCTGGCAGGCCCACTGGATATGGGCTGCCTGCTGATGGTTGCTGCCGATGGCTATGAGTACTGCATGCATGTGGCTGTGGTTCTTGGTGGCTTTATATCTTGTTCTTCTCTTTCAGGATGCCGTGGCGGTAGGCATAGAGCAGTTCGCGCAGGTCGGTAATCTGTGAGCGCAGCTCCTCGCCCTTGTCGGTATCGGCCACCAGCATGCGGTGGGCAGAGAGCTCTACCAGCTGTGTGGTCGACTTGATGTCGATGCCTCGCTGGATGGCGTCGTGTGCGCTCATGAACGGTTCGTGCTGCACCAGCTGGAATCCGCGCGAGTGGTAGACCAGCGTATATCCGGCAATGCCCGTCTCCTTATGGTAGGCCTCAGAGAATCCTCCGTCGATGACCATCAGTCGTCCGTTGGCCTTGATGGGGTTCTCGCCCGCACCGGCATGCACCGGTACGTGGCCGTTGATGATATGTCGGTTCGGTCCTCTGACCCCAAAGGCATCGAGAATGCGGTCGCACACCTCTTCGTTGTCGCGAAGCTGGAAGTAGTAGCCTTTATCCTCCTTATAGGTATCCTTGTCTTTCAGGAAATAGCGTTCGAAGGTGGCCATCTTCGACTTGTCGAACAGGGGTGAGTCCTTGCCGCACCAGAGGTAGAGGAAGTAGTCGCGTGCAAAGAGCCGCAGCTCTTTCTCGGTATCGCTCTCGAAGGCAGCGCGCACCAGCATGCCGATGTTGTGCATCAGCTCGTGGCCGCTGTAGTGCTCGCCATTGTATAGCTCGACCTGCTTCAGGCTGCCGTCGGCGTTGAGCGGACAGGAAGCGTGGAACAGCAGGTTCTGGTTGAAGATGCTGTACATGCATCCGTGCGACAGCAGCATCTTGATGTGCTTCTGCAGCTTCTCGCAGACACGGAACGAGTGGTGCAGCTTCTCCATCAGCTGATACTCCTCGCCGGTGAGCTCGTTGGGATACTTGGGGTCGATGGTGGGGAAGTGGCAGGATGTCATCGGATACTCCTTGCCGTCGATGGTGCATACGCCTCGCTGATAGTCGATGTGTTCCAGCAGGCAGCGGTCCTCCATCTGCCACTCCGGCCTCCGGTGGAAGATCTGAGCCTCCTTCTTGAACTGGATGACGGAGATGGCCTTGTGCATCTGTGCTGTCAGTCGGAGTGTCTTCTCGTCGAGCTGGTTGCCTTTCAGCAGCCTGGGCATGAATTCCTCACAGGGGTCGTCGCCATAGACATCCATCGCAAAGGTGGCCAGCGGCACCAGATTGATGCCGTAGCCCTCCTCAAGCGTTGTCAGGTTGGCGTAGCGCAGCGACAGTCGCAGCACATTGCAGATGCAGGCATTGTTGCCCGCTGCTGCTCCCATCCACAGCATGTCGTGATTGCCCCACTGTATGTCCCAGGAGTGGTATTGCCGCAGGGTGTCCATGATGATATGTGCGCCGGGTCCTCGGTCGTAGATGTCGCCAAGGATGTGCAGCTGGTCGATGGCCAGGCGCTGTATGACGTTGCAGAGGGCCACGATGAAGTCGTCGGCACGTCCTGTTGAGATGATGGTGTCGACGATGACGGAGACATAGGCTGCCTTGTTGATGTCGTCGGTCCGCTCGTGGAGCAGCTCTTCGATGATATATGCAAACTCCTCGGGCAGCGACTTGCGCACCTTGGAGCGGGAGTACTTGCTGCTGACGTCGCGGCAGACGGCCACGAGGCGGTGGATGGTGATGTGATACCAATCGTCGATGTCTTCCTCGGCAGCCTTGATAAGCTCCAGTTTTTCCTCGGGGTAGTAGATGAGTGTGCACAGTTCGCGTCGCTCTGCCTCGCGGATGTCGCCCTTGAAGAGTTCACTCACCTTGCGGCGTATATTTCCGGAAGCATTCTTCAGCACGTGCTTGAAGGCCTGGCTCTCACCATGTAGGTCGGCCAGGAAGTGCTCCGTACCCTTGGGCAGGTTCAGAATAGCTTCGAGGTTGATAATCTCTGTGGCTGCCGACGCTATCGTGGGGAACGAGGTAGACAGCAGCTGCAGGTAATGCATGTCGCGATTTAGTTTTTTCATAGTAGTTATTGCTTTTATATCTTTAGGTGGTTATCGATTTGTTTTCTGAGTTTTCTGGTGGTGCGGTCGCTGGTAGGCTGCATGGGCATGAATCCCTCGGTCAGTCCCGTCAGCTCGCTGGCCAGCTGCATGAGCCGCGAGGCGAAACGCCACAGCCGTCGCTCCCTCAGCTCGTCGGCCAGCTCGTCTTCGTCGCAGGGATATTGTCGCAGTTCGCGGTTCAGCTCCACCAGGTGCCTGATGCTGAACTGTCGGGTGGCGACCCACTTGCTGAGCTGTCGGAAGGTGGCCAGCAGCCGTTCGTTCTCAGACGGGAACTGGTTGCCTATGGCCTGCTGGATGCTTTGCGTGGCCTGGTATCCGTCGGGTAGGAAGTAACTGATTTGTGATGCGTCAATATCGGGCGTGTCGAGTGCCATCACTCGAATGCCTTTCCTTATGGTGTCGCTGATCTGCTCCTGATGGGCGTAGCAGAACACTAGCCGCCACTGACGCTGGTCGATGTGTATGTCGGCGGGGGCAGCAGAGCGGTCGGAGTCTATCCACCGCTGGTCGCCCGTGATGCCGGCTATCAGGATGTTTTTCAGCAGGCCGCGTGTGTCATCGGTCATCAGTTCCAGGGGGTTGGAGTCCATCACCTTCCGATAGACATCGAAGGTCTGTCGAGCCATCTCCTGCGGGGAAGTGCTGTTGGTGAGTACGGCATTGCGTATGACTACCGTACGCGGGTTCCACGCCAGTCGGTCCAGGCATTCCTGTTCCATGCTGCCCTGTACCACGACGGCATAGGCCTGCCTGACGAGCTCTTGCTGGTAGAGGATGCGCTTGGGCAGCTTCTCTTGCCAGAAGCGGTCTTCCTGTATCCAGGATTGCAGTTGGCCATGCGGAGTGAGCACCAGCCGGGTTCCCTGTCGCAGTGCCATGTGGGCAATCGACCTAGATGAGTTGCGCCAGCATCCATGCAGATGCAGCAGGTCGAAGGGAGTGCCTTGAAGCAGTGTCCTGGCCTGTTCAGACTCGCTGGCCAGAAAGTTTTCCACGCCCATCACCGAGTTGTCGGCAAGCATCTTCACATGCTGGCTCACCAGATTGTCCTTCTTGTCGTAATAGTGTAGAATTCGCATGGCTTTCTTCCTCCTCCTTATAACCAAACTTTCAGCCTCAATCCCAGGAGCTGCCATCCAGACACGGGCTGGTCGACATAGCTGATGGCATCGAAGGCCCTGCTCTTCTTTACGGCAAAGGCATCGTAGAGTCCGCGGTGCTGCTTGAGCCAATGGCCGCAATGCCCACGTTCGTTCTTGCGCTCGGCCTTGATGATTGTCGACTTGAGGTCTTCCAGCTGGGATGCCACAACATGCGTAGTCTGTTCGCCCTTCCGGTTGGTGTAGACCAGTGCTGCCTCGCCGTCGGCCAGCTCAGTGAGCCATTCTACAGACAGGGGAGGGCGGTGGATATCGGCCATCACGATATAGTTGCCTTTGGCTGCTTTCACTCCCACGCTGAGGGCCAGTCGCCGCCGGCTGGGGTTCTTGATGACCGACTTAGGTAGGAATGTCGTGTAGAGGTTGTCGTAGTCGTTGCGCAGGCGCTGTAGCACGTCGGGTGTGGAGTCTGTCGACATGTCGTCGATGACAACGACTTGAGCTCCTGCCTCTTTGGCCGTGTCCAGGAAAAGAGGCAGGTTCTGCTCCAGCAATGCAGCCTGGTCGTGAACGACTAATAGGATGGATATCGTCTTTGTTTCGTTGTTCATAGTTTATATTTCATCACTCATATAGCCCTGGGGCAGGCGGCGGCAGTTGTACTGCGATGCCATAATCTCCCCGTAGGCTCCTGCCGAGCGGATAGCTATCAGGTCGCCGCGATGACAGCGGTTCAGGTCTGTCTGCTTGGCAAAGACGTCGGTCGACTCGCAGATAGGCCCCACTACGTCGTAGGTCTCCTTGGGTTCGTCGCTCGACAGGTTCTCAATCTTGTGGTAAGCTTGGTAGAGAGCCGGGCGTATCAAGTCGGTGAATCCTGCATCGACGATGCAGAACTGCTTGACACTGCCTACCTTAATATATAGCGCGCGTGTGAAGAGCGTACCGCATTGCCCTACGACGGCGCGGCCCAGTTCGAAGTGCAGTGTCTGTCCCGGTCGCAGCTTCAGCTTCTTGGCGTAGGTGTCGAAGTAGGCTCGGAAGTCGGGTAGGGGTACCCGGTTGGGGTGTTCGTAGTCGATGCCGAGTCCTCCTCCCACGTTGATATGCTCAATCTGGATGTGGTGGCGCTCCAGCTCCAGCTGTAGTTCGTTGACACGGTTGCAGAGAGCCTCGAAGTCGCCCATGTCCAGAATCTGCGACCCGATGTGGAAGTGTAGTCCCACTACGCGGATGTTGCTCATCCGTCGTGCCTCCTCAATCACCTTCAGCATGTCGCGCATGTCAATGCCGAACTTGTTCTCGGCCAGTCCGGTAGTGATGTTGGCATGAGTGTGCGCTCCTACATTGGGGTTGAGCCGGAAAGCCACGCGGGCGGTCTTGCTCTTGGCTATGGCCAGCTCGTTGATGACTTCGAGCTCAGGGATGCTCTCCACATTGAAGCAGAAGATGTCGTGGTCCAGTCCGAGGTTGATTTCCCAGTCAGCCTTGCCCACTCCTGCAAAAACTATCTTGGAGCTGGGGAAGCCGGCCCGTATGGCAGCTTCTATCTCGCCGCCGCTGACGCAGTCGGCTCCCAGCCCGGCCTCGCGGATATGGCGCAGCACTTTGGGATTGGCGTTGGCCTTGACGGCATAGTGTACGCAGAATCCCTCGTGCTTGTGAGCCTCGTCGTTGATGACGCGGAGTGTATTGCGCAGCAACTCGGCATCGTAGTAGTAGAACGGTGTCTGCAACCGCTGTAGCTTGTCTATCGGAAATATTCCCTTCATCGTCTTGTGTTGGCAGAGGGTTACTTGTTGTTGAACAGATTGTCGCTCAGCGACTGCAAGGCACGCTTCTTGTCTTCCTCGCGGATGAGGAACGAGATGTTATAGTTGCTGCCGCCATACGAGATCATGCGTACGGGAATATTCTTCATAGCGTCCATCACCATCGTTTCGAATCCGATGTTCGACCAGTCCAGGTCGCCGACGACGCAGATGATGCACATGCCGGTGTCGACGGTGACGGTGCCGTACTTCTTCAGCTCGTCCACAATCTCGCCCAGGTGGGCAGAGTTGTCGATAGACATGGACACGCCAACCTCAGAGGTGCAGACCATGTCGATAGGAGTCTGGTAGCTCTCGAAGATTTCGAACACCTTGCGCAGGAATCCGGTAGCCAGCAGCATGCGCGACGACTTGATCTTGATGGCGATGATGTTGTCCTTGGCAGCCACAGCCTTTATCTTGCCATACTCCGTCTGGTTCGAGATGGTGGTACCCTCAGCATCGGGGGCCATCGTGTTGAGCAGGCGTACGGGTATGCCGGCATACTTGGCGGGCTGCACACAGGTGGGGTGCAGGATCTTGGCACCGAAGTAGGCCAGCTCGGCAGCCTCCTCGAAGTGCAGCTGATGCACGGGCTGAGTCTTGTCGACCACGCGCGGGTCGTTGTTGTGCATGCCGTCGATGTCTGTCCATATCTGAATCTCCTCAGCGCCCAGGGCTGCTCCGACGATGGATGCTGTATAGTCGGAACCTCCACGCTGCAGGTTGTCAATCTCGCCGTAGGCATTGCGGCAGATGAATCCCTGGGTGATATACACCTGCTGGTCGGGATTCTTCTCCATGATGGCCGTCAGCTTCTCCTTGATATAGGTGGGGTCGGGCTCTGAGTTCTTGTCGGTGCGCATAAAGTCGAGGGCGTTCAGCAATACCGCCTTGATGCCCTGCTCCTGCATGTAGTTGGCCATCATGTTGGTAGATAGCAGCTCACCCTGTGCCACGATGGTCTTCTCTTCGAAGGATGTAAACAGCTCCTTGGTGAACGAACGGAGAAAATCCATCTCAGACTTCAGGAACTCGCGCGTCTTCTCCTTCATCTCGTCAGTGCTGTAGAGCTCGTCGATGTGCTTGACATATTTGCGCTCCAGCTGGTTGATGACTTCATGAGCTCCCTCAGGATTCTTCTTGTAGAGATAGTTGGAAATGTCTACCAGCGAGTTGGTGGTGCCTGACATAGCTGACAGTACTACGAATACAGGCTCGCCCGACTTGGTTACTAACTTTGTTACGTCTTTCATGCGGTCCGGTGTTCCTACCGAGGTGCCGCCAAACTTCATTACCTTCATCTTGTATATCAGTTTTAGTTAATTCAAAACGTCCACCGAGCTAATTCGATGGCTCTTATGAGTTATATCGATGGTTCTTATGAGTTATATCGATAAATCTTCTCGGTCAGAGTAGTCGAGCACCTTCTTGGCCGTCTGCTCTGGTTCTTCTTCGTAGTGTGAAATCTGGTTGTAGTCGTTGGTGATGTCTTCCAGCTTCTGGTTGATGCAGCGGTAGACGATACCGGGGAACTCCTGCAGCAGCGAGGTGTTGTGGGTGGTCATCACAACGGCAGTGCCCGACTGGGTGATCTTTCGCAGCAAGGCGATAATCTGCCGGGCCGTCTCTATGTCGAGGTTGCCTGTAGGCTCGT
The DNA here is from genome assembly GCA_946548065.1 of uncultured Prevotella sp. Classification (GTDB taxonomy): domain Bacteria; phylum Bacteroidota; class Bacteroidia; order Bacteroidales; family Bacteroidaceae; genus Prevotella. The sequence continues at coordinate 21,387 of CAMNPM010000027.1, forward strand.
CGGCAATGATCACCTTGGGCTTGTTCAGTATGGCTCGCGCAATAGCGATGCGTTGCTGTTCGCCGCCCGACAACTCATGAGGGAAACGGTCGCCCCTCTCCAGCATATCCACGTCGTTCAGCACATCGTCGATACGCTCGTCCACCTCTGCGCGGTTCTTCCATCCGGTGGCCTTCAGCACAAAGCGCAGGTTCTCCCTGACGGTGCGGTCGCCGAGAAGCTGGAAGTCCTGGAAGATGATACCCATCTGCCGGCGCAGCCTGGGTATGTATTTCTGCTTCATCTCACTCAGGTTGTGGTTCAGCACGATGGCTTGCTCTGCCTCGTCGACATCAAGTTCGAAATAGAGGGTCTTGAGCAGTGTGCTCTTTCCGGCTCCCACGCGCCCAATGATATAGATGAACTCGCCTTCGTCTACGTGAAAGTCGACCTCCTTCAGCACCAGGATGCCGTCCTTCTGATAGATATTCGCTTTCTGATAGTCTATTAACATCGATGCAATTTACTATTTACGATTTACAGTTTACAATTCATTTCATCGTCCCGGCGGCCTTGGCCTCGCGACGTTTCTTGTCCCAGTTGGGGTCGTGGCGATGCTGCAGCTCCACGGCCACATCCTCAATGCGCAGCCCTTTCTCCGTCAGCATCACCAGCAGATGATACAGCAGGTCGGAGGCTTCGTACACCAGCTGCTCCTTGGTGCCGTTGGTAGCTTCGATAACGGTCTCCAGAGCCTCTTCGCCCACCTTCTGGGCTATCTTGTTGATGCCTTTGTTGAACAGACTGGTGGTGTAGGAACCCTCTGGCATCTCCTCCTTGCGCTTGTTGATGAAGTCTTGCAGCTCAGCGAGGAAGAGCAGGGACGACGACTCAGGCATCGTGTTCTCTTCGCCCCAGCAGGTATCGGTGCCCAGGTGGCACGTCGGACCGTCGGGGTGTACCTTCACCAGCAGCGTGTCGTGGTCGCAGTCGAGCTTCATGTCCACCAGGTTCAGGAAGTTGCCCGACGTCTCTCCCTTGGTCCAGAGCGTCTGGCGCGTGCGGCTCCAGAAGGTCACGTGGCCGGTGGCCTGCGTCTTCTGGTACGACTCCTCGTTCATAAAGCCCAGCATCAGCACCTGTCGGGTGTCAGCGTCCTGGATGATGGCAGGCACCAGCCCGCCCATCTTGTCAAAGTCTATTTTCATATTCTTACGTTTATTCCTTCGTTGTGTAGGTAATTCTTCAGTTCCGGAACGGGTATCTCTCCAAAGTGGAACACCGATGCTGCGAGGGCAGCGTCGGCATGCCCGATGGTGAAGACATCGCGGAAATGCTCTTTCCGTCCGGCTCCACCGCTGGCGATGATGGGTATCGACAGCGTGTCGGCCAGCTGGCGCAGAGCCTCATTGGCATAGCCGTTCTTCGTGCCGTCGTGATTCATCGAGGTGAAGAGTATCTCGCCCGCACCACGCTCCTGAGCCTCACGGGCCCATTCAAAGAGTCCGCGCTCCGTACGCTCGCGCCCGCCTTTCAGGTAGCAGTGCCAGCCGTCATCATCCAGGCGGGCGTCGATGGCTACCACACACACCTGCGAGCCGAAACGAGTGGTAATCTCGTCGATGAGCTCCGGGCGGCGGATGGCCGCACTGTTGACACTCACCTTGTCGGCACCTGCATAGAGCAGCCGCTCCACATCCTTCAGCTCGTTGATGCCACCACCCACGGTGAACGGGATGTTCAGCGTCTCGGCTACCTTGGTCACCATATCCGTGAAGGTCTTGCGACCCTCAAACGAGGCCGTGATGTCGAGAAACACCAGCTCGTCGGCCCCCTGCTCTGAGTAGGCCTTGCCCAGCTCCACAGGGTCGCCAGCACTGCGCAGGTTGACGAAGTTGGTGCCCTTGACGGTCTCGCCGTCCTTCACGTCCAGACAGGGTATTATGCGTTTTGCCAGTCCCATAGTTCCTTTAAGTTTATACGTCCTTCATAAATGGCCTTGCCGAAGACGACAGCCGGTATGCCGGCAGCGTCGAGGGCGCGGATGTCGTCCATCGACGATACGCCTCCGCTGGCTATCAGGTGCAGCTCAGGGTAGACGCTCATCACCCGCTGATAGAGCTCTATGGCCGGCCCCTGCAGGGTACCGTCTTTGGAAATCTCCGTGCACAGCACGTTTCTCACGCCTGCATCCACATATTTCCTGAGGAAGGGAAGCAAGTCTTCGGCCGAGTCTTCTTTCCATCCGTTGATGCTGATCTTGCCGTTCCTCACATCAGCCCCCAGGATGATGCGTTCGGCTCCGTATTTCTGCAGCCACCCCATGAAGAGGTCGGGGTGGGTGACGGCAATAGAGCCTATCGTCACCAGCTGTGCACCGGCGGCAAAGGCTGCGGCGATGTCGGCATCGGTCTTGATGCCTCCGCCAAAGTCGACGGTGAGCTGGGTCTTCGTGGTGATGTCTTGCAGCACCTGGCTGTTGACAATATGCTTCGACTTGGCTCCGTCGAGGTCTACCACATGAAGACGGCGGAAGCCAATCTGCTCGAACTCCTTGGCCACCTCGGCAGGAGAGTCCCTGTAGACGGTCTTCTGCTCGTAGTCGCCCTTGGTCAGTCGGACGCATTGTCCGTTGATGATGTCTATGGCAGGAATCAGCTCTATCATAGTTCCAGAAAATTCTTGATGATACGTTCGCCCACGCGTCCGCTCTTCTCCGGGTGGAACTGGCAGGCGTAAAAGTTGTCTTTGTGCATAGCGGCAGAGTAGGGCTGGATATAGTCTGCCTTGGCGATAGTCTCCGGGCATATGGGTACATAGTAGCTATGTACGAAATACACGTATTCGCCCTCAATGCCCTGCATCAGTGGCGACTGTGTGTCGTAGAGCCTGTTCCAGCCCATGCAGGGCACCTTGTCCTCATGGTGCTCCGGCTGGAACAGCCGCACGTCGGCGTCAAAGATGCCAATGCAGTCGGTGTTGCCCTCCTCGGAGTGGCGGCACATGAGCTGCTGTCCGATGCAGATGCCCAGCACGGGCTGCTTCAGGTTGCGGATCACGTCATCGAGTTTGCGGCTGCGCAGATATTCCATTGCCCCGCTGGCCTCACCCTGTCCGGGGAACACCACGCGGTCGGCGTGTTGCAGCTGCTCGGCATCGTCGGTCAGCAGAGGCTCCACGCCAAGTCGCTTCAGGGCGTTCACCACCGAGTAGATGTTACCTGCGTTATATTTTACGATGGCTACATTCATTGTTAGCTGAAGATAATCGTTTTGTTCTTATATGTCAGTATCTTGCGCTGTATGTGCTTCGACACGGCGTGGCTCAGCACGATCTTCTCCAGGTCCTTGCCCTTCAGCACCAGGCTCTCTGGCGTGTCCTTATGAGTGATGCGCGTCACGTCCTGCTCGATGATAGGACCAGCGTCGAGCTCTGCCGTCACATAGTGGCTGGTGGCACCGATAATCTTCACACCGCGCTCCCAGGCCTGATGGTAGGGCTTGGCTCCCACGAAGGCGGGAAGGAACGAGTGGTGGATGTTGATGATGTGATGTGGATAGGCTGCTATCATCTCGTCGGAGATAATCTGCATGTAGCGTGCCAGCACGATAAACGAGATGTCCTCCTTCTTGAGCAGCTCCATCTCCTGCTGTTCCACCTCCTGCTTGTTGGAGTGGTCTTTCTTGATAGACCATACGTAGTAGGGTATCTGGAATTGGTCGGCCACATAGCGCAGGTCTTCGTGATTCGAGACGATGCAGGGAATGTCTACGTTGAACTCGCCCGCCTTCCAGCGCGCCAGCAGGTCGTAGAGGCAGTGGCTCATCTTCGACACGAAGATGGCCATGCGCGGACGCTTGTCGCTATAGTACAGCGAGAATTTCATCTGGTAGCGCTGTGCGTAGAGCGTGGTGATATAGTCGTATATCTTGTCGCGCGGAATCAGGAAACCGTCCAGTTCCCACTCTATGCGCATAAAGAACATCCCGTCCTGCTTGTCCACATACTGGTCCAGGTAGACGATGTTCCCTTGGTTGTCTGTTATAAACTTTGTCACTTCCGATATGATGCCCTGTTGGTCGGGGCAGTGCAGAAGCAAGATTGCTGTTGGTTTCATTGCTTTTTATCTCGTTGTATTATTAATTTATTAATAATGGCTTGCAAAGTTACGAAAAAAAATCGGCCTGACCAAACAATCATTCCACTTTTCTTGCGCAGAAAGTTCTGGCTGACAGCCCGATTTTTTAAGATTGTAAAAATATTTAGCCCTGCTTAATATGAAAAGAGAGTGGGGACTTCGCCACGCTTGTCCTCACTCTCTATAACGTTAATCCGATGCAAACTTGCCGGTTACTTCTTGCTCTGCTTCAGGGCGGCTATCGACTCGCGCAGGGCAGCAATCTTCTCTTCAGAGTCGCTCTGCTTCTTGCGCTCCATAGCTACCACCTGCTCGGGGGCGTTCTGTACGAAACGCTCGTTCGACAGCTTCTTCATCACGCCGGCCAGGAAGCCTTCCAGATGCTGTAGCTGAGCCTCCAGCTTGGCAATCTCGGCATCGACGTCAATCAGCGAGCCCAGGGGTACGGCAAACTCGTCGGTGCCTACCATGAAGGCCGAGGCCGTGGGGTCTTTCTCGCTGACGACATTGATGGCAGAGACATTGGCCATCTTCTGGATAGCGGCAGCAAACGACATGCCGTTGGCCATAGACCACTGTCCGTTGATCTGAAGCTCGAGCGACTCCTTGGGAGCGATGTTCTTCTGCGAGCGAACCATACGCACGCCGGAGACTATCTGCTTCACCTGCTCGAAGTCGCTGATGAGCTTGCTCTCCTGGTCTGATAACTTGCTGAGCTCCAGCTTCTCGCGCATGATGCTTTCACCAGGTTTGCGCTCGGCGAGGGCCTGCCACAGCTCTTCGGTGATGAAGGGCATGAAGGGGTGCAGCATCTTCAGCAGCGTGTCGAAGAAGTGCAGTGTCTGATTGTAGGTCTCGCGGTCGATGGGCTGGGCCTCGCCGTTGATATAGGCGGGCTTGATCATCTCCAGATACCAGCTCGAGAACTCGTCCCAGAACAGTTTGTAAACAGCCATCAGGGCTTCCGAGATGCGATACTTCGAGAAGAGGTCGTCCAGCTCTTCGTTGACAGCCTTCAGCTTGGCGTCGAACCACTCTACGGCAGTCTTCGCGGCTGCGGTCTGCTCTACGTCGGCTACCTGCCAACCCTTCACCAGTCGGAAGGCATTCCATATCTTGTTGTTGAAGTTGCGCCCCTGCTCACACAGCGCCTCGTCGAACAGGATGTCGTTGCCGGCAGGAGCAGAGAGCATCATGCCCATGCGCACACCGTCGGCACCGAACTTCTCAATCAGCTCGATGGGGTCGGGCGAGTTGCCGAGCGACTTCGACATCTTGCGTCCCAGCTTGTCGCGGACGATACCCGTAAAGTAAACATTCTTGAACGGGAACTTGCCAATGTATTCCTCACCCGCCATAATCATGCGAGCCACCCAGAAGAAGATGATGTCCGGACCCGTAACAAGGTCGCTGGTGGGGTAGTAGTAGTTGATTTCCTCGTTGCCGGGGTTGTTGATGCCGTCGAACAGTGAGATGGGCCACAGCCAGCTGCTGAACCACGTGTCCAGCGCATCCTCGTCCTGATGCAGGTCGGCATCGGTGACGGCAGGATTCTGCTGCTGAGCCAAGCGCAGGGCCTCCTCACGGCTCTCTGCTACGACGAAGTCGCCTTGCTCATTATAGTAATAAGCAGGTATGCGGTGTCCCCACCACAGCTGGCGCGAGATGCACCAGTCCTGGATGTTCTCCAGCCAGTTCTTATAGGTGTTGACGTATTTCTGGGGATAGAACTTCAGCTCGCCGCTGAGCACGGGAGGCAGGGCGATGTCGGCAAAGTGCTGCATCTTGAGGAACCACTGCAGCGACAGACGGGGCTCGATGGCGGTGTCGGGGTTGCGCTCCGAGTAGCCCACTTTGTTGGTATAGTCTTCCACCTTCTCCATCAGGCCGGCCTCCTGCAGGTCCTTGGCTATCTGCTTGCGGCAGTCGAAGCGGTCCATGCCAACATAGAGGGGCGACTGCTCCGAGATGGTTCCGTTGGCATTGAAGATGTCGATAGTCTCCAGATGGTGGGTCTTGCCCAGCATGTAGTCGTTGGTGTCGTGTGCGGGCGTCACCTTCAGACAGCCCGTACCGAACTCAATGTCTACGTAGCGGTCCTCGATGACGGGGATGACGCGGTTCACCAGCGGGACGATGACCTTGCGGCCCTTGAGCCACTGGTTCTTCGGGTCCTTGGGGTTGATGCACATGGCGGTATCGCCCATGATGGTCTCAGGGCGCGTGGTGGCCACGACGGCATAGTAGCCCCGGTCGTCCTTGTGGATGATGTTGCCAGCTTTTTCCAGTTCTTCTTGTCCATCCAGTTCTACTAATCCGTCCACATAGTATTTCAGGTGGAACAGGTGCGAGTGCTCCTCCTTGTAGATGACCTCCTCTGTGGAGAGGGCGGTCAGTGCCTTCGGGTCCCAGTTCACCATGCGCATGCCGCGATAGATGAGTCCCTTGTTATAGAGGTCTACAAATACCTTGATGACACTCTTCGAGCGTTTCTCGTCCATCGTGAAGGCCGTGCGGTCCCAGTCGCAGCTGGCACCTAAGCGGCGCAGCTGCTTAAGGATGATGCCACCGTGCTCGTCGGTCCAGGCCCAGGCGTGTTTCAGAAACTCGTCGCGCGTCAGGTCGTGCTTTTTGATGCCCTGCTCGGCCAGCTTCTTCACCACCTTGGCCTCTGTGGCAATAGAGGCGTGGTCGGTGCCGGGCACCCAGAGGGCGTTCTTGCCTTCCATGCGGGCACGGCGTACCAGAATGTCCTGAATCGTGTTGTTCAGCATGTGCCCCATGTGCAGCACACCCGTCACGTTGGGCGGCGGGATGACAATCGTATACGGCTCGCGGCCGTCGGGTTTACTTGAGAAGAGTTTGTTGTCCAGCCAATACTGGTACCATTTCGATTCGACCTCTTTCGGGTCGTATTTGCTAGCTAATTCCATACTATTATTATAAATTGCCTGCAAAGGTACGAATAAGTGAGGAAAATACAAAATGAAAACCTATTTTTCTTTCTGTTCCGTCTGAATCTGACAAAATTCTCACTGTGAACTTGGGTGTTAATAAAATGTAAAAAAGCAAGGAAATGTGCTACTGTGTAAGTAAAGAATATTATATTTGCATGAAGAATTAGCAAAAAATACATGAAAAAATAGGATTATGGAGAATATTAAGAGAATTGTATTTGCTGTTATAGCTACTATTTGTTTTACTATGACGGCATGGGGGCAAGACCCATATACTGTGCTTAGCGATGATGACACAGTACTGACGTTCTATTATGACAATAATCTTGTTAGTCGCGGCGGACGTCCGTTGAGACCTTATCTTATGCCACAAGAGCGACCTTGGCATCATGCGGCGAGAAGTATTACCAAAGTGGTCTTCGACGATTCTTTTGGCAGATACCAGACGCTGATCCATACCGCTTACTGGTTTTGCCTGTGTTCGAATCTTAGGGAAATAGTAGGCATGAAAAATCTGAAGACGTATGAAGTAGTTTACATGCATGCTATGTTCGACCACTGTTCTTCGTTGACATCAATTGACCTGAGCCAGTTCAGTACTTCAAATGTCAGAAGCATGTTAAACATTTTCTATGGGTGTACATCGCTGACTAGCCTTGACTTGAGCCGTTTCAGCACTCTTAAATTGGAGGATATCAGGGGAATGTTCTACGGATGTACATCGCTGACCACCCTTGACCTGAGTAGTTTCAAGACTGATAAGCTGGAAAACATCAGTACAATGTTTAAGAATTGCACCAGTCTGAAAACTATATATGTAGGTAAAAACTGGAATCTGACAAAAGTAAAATATGATGTAGAAGTGTTCCAGAACTGCCCCAAACTGGTAGGGGGAATGGGTACGACGTATAACGCAGCACATATAGATCATTCCTACGCACACGCTGACGGCGGCAGGAGTAACCCGGGATATTTTACTCACCGCTAAAAAGGCGATAGTCACCAACTGCGGTCAGATGCCGGCAACGTAAGCATCTTTTACTCGTGCTGAAGACGATTGATGTCATCAGCAAGCGAACGATAACGCTTCGCCAG
>CAMNPM010000028.1 GCA_946548065.1 uncultured Prevotella sp.
GGATTACGCAAGGAAATCTTGTTTTTTGAGGTATTTCATTCGGTGTTTTTGAGGTATTTCATTCGGTGTTTTTGAGGTATTTCATTCGGTGTTTTTGATTTTACCAAAACATTCTCTCTTGACTGTCAAATAGTCTTCTCTTTGCTCTCCGAAGTTGTCATTAGTGAAATTCGTGGTCATAAAAATCAGATGGGAAAGTTCACTTAAAAGTTAAGAGGCTATGAAGAAAGAGGGTGGAGGGTGGAGGGTGGAGAGAGGAATGGTAAGGGCTGGTTGCCGAATGAATTCAAGGAATTCTCTTCGAGCAGCCAGCCCTTTGATTATTAGCGTATGAAAGATTATTCGTCGAGCACGATGGGCTTGTACTTAGGAACGAGCATCTTCATGATGCACCAGCCGATGAGGTAGGCTACAGCGCAGATGCAGAACACCACCATGTAGGCTGCTGGCTTGCCGTCGAAGCCGAAGAACGAGAAGGCATCGCCCTGACCCTCGGCCCAGGTGAAGAAGTTACCAGAGCCCTTGTTGATAAGGAACGAGCCCACGCCGCCTGCCATAGAACCGATGCCGGTGATGGTGCCGATGGTAGACTTGGGGAACATGTCGCCCACGGTGGAGAAGATGTTGGCCGACCACGACTGGTGTCCGGCTCCTAACAGACCGATGAGGATGGCAGGCCACCAGGCACTATACTGTCCGAGGGGCTGAGCCAGCAGGCCCAGCAGCGGGAAGAAGGCGAAGATTAGCATGGCGCGCATACGGCCGGCATAGGGGTTCATGCCGTACTTCTCGACAAAGATCTTGGGCAGGTAGCCACCGACGAACGAGAGGATGGTGCAGATGGCATAGAGGAGGAAGATGAGGGCTATACCCATAGCGGAGTCGCTGGTGTAGCCGTACTGGTCGCTGAAGTAGGCGGGAGCCCAGAACAGGAAGAACCACCACACACCGTCGGTCATGAACTTGCCAACGATGAACGACCAGGTCTGCTTGTAGGTGAAGCACTGCCAGAAGGGGATGGTCTTCTCTTCCTTGGCCTCCTGCTTGTTCTGGATGTCGGCTATGTCGTTGTCCTGCTCGATATAGTTCAGCTCGGCCTGGTTGACGTGCTTGCTCTTGGCGGGTTTGTCGTAGAGCCATACCCACAGTCCCATCCATATGAAGCCCAAGGCTCCGATGATGATGAAAGCCATCTCCCAACCGTTGCCCACACCGGCATCCTTGAAGTAGCGGGCCAGCAGGGGAATGGTGGCGGGGGCGGCCAGCGCACCTACGGAAGCTCCGCTGTTGAACAGCGAGGTGGCGAAGGCACGGTCTTTCTTGGGGAAGTATTCGGCAGTGACCTTGATGGCTGCGGGGAAGTTGCCGGCCTCACCGACGGCGAGGATCAGACGGCAGGAGAGGAACAGATAGACCGACACGGTGGCTATGGTGACGGCAGCATCGCCTGCCACCTGCCCCAGCTGGGCCACCGACTCGTAGCCCGTCAGCTGCAGGGTCACCCAGCCGCAACCGGCATGCAGCACAGCACCAAGCGACCATACGAAGATGGCAATGAGGTAGCCCTTGCGGGTGCCCATGAAGTCGATGAACTTACCGGCCAGCAGGTTGGCAATGGCATAGAAGATGGAGAACCATCCGGTGATGGTACCGTAGTCGGCATCGGTCCAATGGAACTCAGGAGCGATAAAGTCTTTCCATGTTAGCGACAGGACCTGTCGGTCCATGTAGTTGACAGTGGTTGCCAGAAACAGCAACGCACAAATGACCCAACGCCAGTTGGACATCTTTGTAGTTTGAATAGGAGCCATAGTTATTTACGATTTAGCTATTTACTATTTATTTACGATTGGCTATTTACGATTTGGCTATTTCAGCTGGTCGACGGGGATATTGTCCTTGTCGTTGTAGTAGAGGTTCTCGCCAGCCATTCCCCAGATGAAGGTATAGTAGTAGGTGCCTGCAGCAGCGTGGATGCTCCACTCGGGCGACATGATGGCCTGCTCGTTGTGCAGCCACACGACGCGGCTTTCCTGGGGCTCGCCCATAACGTGGGCAATGGTCTGCTTCTCAGGCAGGTTGAAGTAGTAATAGGCCTCGATGCGGCGACCGTGGGTATGAGGAGGCATCGTGTTCCATACGGCACCAGGGTTGAGCTGTGTCAGACCGAGCTGCAGCTGGCAGGGACCTTCCTCCAGCACGTCGTTGACGATGAGCTTATAGACAGTGCGGTTGTTGGCCTCCTCGGTGGTGCCTACAGGACCCCATACGGCAGCCTTGAGCGAACCCTTGCGACCGTCGAGCGTAATCCACTGGGTCTTATAGTGCTGATGGGCCGTAGCAGAGTTCAGGTAGAACTTGGCAGGCTTCTGGGCGTCCTTGGAGCGGAACTCGACTCGCTTGTTGACGTCCTTGTCCTTGCCGATATGGCCGCGACCGATATACAGGGCTTCCTTGGGAGAGAGGGCATACTCCTTGCCGTCGACAATAACCCAGCCGTCGCCCTCGCCGCAGTTGACCACACCCAACTCGCGGTTGTAGAGAAAGTACTTGTCCTTGATGGTGGGGTCGACATCGAGACCCAGCTCCAGAAAGTTCTCCAGCCTGAGGGTCTTGGTGACAGGCATCGCTCCACCGAAGATAAAACGGTCGTAGTGCGAATAGGTGAGGTTAATCTCGTCGGCCACCATCACCTTCTCCATCACGAAACGCTCGCGCAGCGTCTTGGTGTCGTAGTGCTTCACGTCGGCTGGATGGCATGCCGTCTGGAAGTTCACCTTCTGCTGGGCCTGCATGCCTAAGGCTGCTGCCAACAGGGCAAAAGAAAGAATTGTCTTTTTCATCTTGATATGTTTTTTCGTTTTTAAGTGATTATTTCTTGTTGATGCGCATGCGGTTCCACCATACCAGTGCGAGTGTGAGCACCGTCAGTACGGCTGCACCGATATACGACAGATACTTCATCGAGGCATAGATAAGCGTGGACAGCGGGCTGGAGGCGAAGTCGAGGGCACCGGCCTGGAACCCTGCAGGCACCTGCACCGTCTTGTCGTCAGGATGAATCTGTGCCACAGCATGGGCTGCACTGGTGAAGTCGCCTGCCATCCAAGTGACGAAGTAGAGTCCGATGGCCATCACCACCAGACCAACGATGAACGAGCGGAGCACATTGCCATTGGTATAGGGCAGCACCATCACGAAGACGTAGAACATGCCAGCCAGCGAGGCCAGCGGCAGGAACTGGTTGCCAGGCAGCACGACGGCCAGCACCAGCGTGACGGGGATGAGCAGCAGCGATACCACGAGCGTCGTAGGATGACCGATGACCAGTGCGGGCGACATGCCGATATACAGCTCCTTGTCGGCACCGAACTTCTTGGCTATCAGTTCCTTGGTAGCCTCAGCGATAGGCTTCAGACCCTCGATGAAGAGCGACGTGATGCGAGGTATCAGCTCCATGACGGCACCCATCTTGATGCCTATCTGCAGCGTGACGGGGATGTTGGCCACCACCTCGTCCCAGTCCTTGCAGGCCAGACAGCCGATGATGATGCCTATCAGCACACCCAGGAAGAGCGGTTCGCCAAAGAGACCGAACTTCTGCTTCATGCCCTCCGAGTCGATATTCACCTTATTGATGCCGGGTACATAGTCCAGTCCTTTGTTGATGGCCACAGCAAACGGCATGAATCCCTGACAGAAGGGCTGAGGAATGGAGATGCCGTCCATGCCAGGATAGAACTGCTGGAATCTCTTGGCCGTAACATCGGCCAGCACCAGGGTGATGATGTAGCAGACGATGGCTGCAAAGAATCCCCAGGCAATGCTGTCGGTCATGAAATAGACCACCGCACCGATGAAGGCAAAGTGCCAGTAGTTCCACAGGTCGATGTTCACCGTGCGTGTGCAGCCTAAGAGCAGCAACACTAAGTTGACTCCTAAGCAGACGGGAATGATAAACGAACCCACCAGCGTGTTGTAGGCCACCGACGCGGCTGCAGGCCACCCCATGTCGAATACCTGCAGTTCGAGTCCATATATCTCGACCACCTTCGACAAGGCCGGCGACATCGTGTCCACCAGCAGGGCGGTGATGATGCTCAAACCCACAAAACCGACACCAACGAAAAGTCCTGACTTTAACGCCTTAGAGAACTTAATGCCTATACACACACCAAGAATGGTGAAGATGATGGGCATCATTACAGCGGCCCCAAGGCCAATGATGTAACTGAAAACTTGTTCCATTGCTTCTAAAAAATATCGATATTCTTTTCTTTGTTTTAGCGTAATCGGATGCAAAGATAATAAAAAGAAATGGACTGACCAAACAGTAGGCCTATTTTTTAAGAAACAATAAAAGAGCCCCAGACCTTGCAGTAACAATCTGGAGCTCCCTAAAGAACCGCACTTATGACTAAGGCGGCACGAAACGTGTATGCTATGGATTAAAAATCAGCAGACCTGATTAATAGGGCCAGGTAGCCGCCGCCACACCAGCCTTGATGCCTTCGAGGGCATTGGTACCTACGACAGAGGCATTCTTACGGTCGATGATGGTACCCGTGCCTGTCTCGGTAAGCAAGTTGCCCAGGTCGTTGACATCCCAGGCAAAGGCCACGATGCCCATGTTGGCGGCATACTGGTTGACACACTTGTAGAATGCCTTGACGGAGGCATTGTGCTTGTCCTGGTCGCCCGTGATGGTGCGCTGCTGGGCTGCATACTCACCGATGATGACGGGATAGCCCTTGGAGGTGAAGGCCGTCTGCATCAGGCCGAACAGGTAGCGCAGGTTGTCTTCTTCGCCATAGGTGGCATTGTGGTCGGTGGAGTGGTTGTCAGCGCCCCAGTAGTAGAATGCCTTGTCGCCTGAGGCATCGAAGGTGCCGCAGAACTGGCCTGGGTTGTAGTAGTGTACCTCCACCATCAGCCGACCGGCCTGTTCAGGCAGGTCGCTGGCACTCAGCAGCTGGCTGGTGGATGTGATGTCAGTGCTGGGGCCTTGTACGACGAGCGTACGCTGGGCATTGTTGCCGCCTGTGGCTCGTACTGCCTCAACGAAAGCCTTGTTATAGATGTTGAGGTTCTTCATGAGGTCGGCATGGCGACCGTTGAAGAGGTCGTACTGCTGGAAGGGTTCATTCAGTCCGGCAAAGAGCAGATGCTCGTCATAGTCGCGGAACTCGTTGGCTATCTGTGTCCAGATATCCTTCAGGCGCTCAGCTTTGGCAGCTATCTGCTCGTCGGTGAGCGGACGGAAGGATGTGGTAGATGCCGAGAAGCCCTCGACCTCTATCCAGCCACCGTCCCAGTGGTCGTTCAGCACCACATAGAGACCGTCGTTGATGCAGTAGTTGACAACCTGCTTGACGCGGGCCATCCACTGGGCATCAATGGTGCCGCTGCCGTCGCTGTGGATGTTCCACGAACACGGAATACGCACCGACTTGAAGCCTGCCGCCTTGACGGCATCAATCACCTGTTGGGTGGTCTGCGTGGGCTGCCAGGCTGTCTCGGCAGCGAGTCCGTCGCCGGTGGCCTCCAGCGTGTTGCCGAGGTTCCAGCCTGGCACCATCTCCTTGGCAAGAGCCTTAGCGTCCTTGGTGATAGCACCCGAGGGAGCAGCTGTTCCTTCGGCCTGCGTGACGGTGACGGTAGCCGACTCTGAACCGGCGGTGACGCTGATGGTGGCCGTACGGCTATAGGTGGTAGGATTGGCACCGACAGTTACCGTAAGGGGGTACACCTTCAGGCCACCCTGCACACTGCCTACCGACACCTGGCACCAGTCAGCGCTGCTGGTGGCAGTCACCTGCGTGGGAGCCTGCGCACTGACGGTCAGCTCGCCGCCGTCAGCAGTGAACGAGAGAGAAAGGGGACGCACGGTGAGCTTGGACACAGGCGTGCCGCCGCCACCATCGCCCGTATCGTCGCCGCCACAGGCAGCGAAAGCTGTGGTGGCCAAAAAGGCCACACACAGCATGAGAAATTTCTTCATATTCTTACACATAACGATTAATAAAGACTGTTAACAGTGAATGTTACTGCAAGGCTCTTGGTAAAGCCAAGCGCAGGTTCGAAGTCCTTGGCGCCACCACCGAAGGGGCTGTCGGCAGCCGTGCCGGAACCATAGGCGTTGAAGAGCTCGATGCGGTAGTTGCCCTTGCCCTCAATGTCGCCATACTTGACCTTCGACTCGTCGAAGGCAACCTCCTTGCCGTCGGCCACCACCTTATTGAGCGTGACGCTGGCATTAGGATAGGCAGCAGCAAAGCCTGCAATATCAGCCACCACCACCATGCCGTTGGGTACGGGAGTGTGGTTGACAACGGTATAGGTACCAGGACCGCCTACGCCAATCTTCTCGTCGCCCCAGTTGCCGCTCCAGTCGTTGGCAGCAGCACTCAGTCCGCACTCGAAGCCCTCGAGGGTAACAATGGTATAGGTAATCTTCATCGAGCTGTTGAAGGCAAGAGCAGGCTCCTGTTCCTTGGCACCACCGCCAAACGGACTGTCACTGCCAGTACCGGCTCCCCAGATATTGAAGAGCTCTACGCGGTAGTTGCCGTTGCCCTCCAGGTCGCCCGTCTTGAACTTGGCAACATCAAAGGCTATCTCCTTGCCGTCGCACTCAATCTTGTCGATGCGGATGATGGCATTGGGATAGGTAGTCATCAGGCCTGGGAAGTCTAATACCACTACCTTGCCGCCATCGCGCTGACCCGTGCACTCAAAGGTGTACTGCTTGCCGCTTTCTACCTTCACCTCGCTGGTGAAGCTGCTCCATGCACCATTGTAGTTGTCATCCCAGTGCAGCAGGCTGACAACGAACTTGGTGGGCTTGCGGGCCTCCTCGTTGACATAGTTGAACGACCAAGTGCAGAGACCCTCGCTCGAATTGTCGCGCATCACGCCAATCTGCATACCCGTATCGTCGATGGCCAGGATCTTCAGCTTGGTGGTCCAGTTGGTGGCCTGTCCGTAGTAGTTGTCGAGATAGAGCAGCTCCACACCTTGGAGCGTCAGCGTCTTCTCTTTCTCATCCACGGTGAACGTACCCGTCTTGACGGTGCCGTTCTGGTTGACCTCCACAGTGCCGTCTTCCTTGAAGATCATGTAGCCATAGTCCTTGGCTTCGCAAAGCCAGCTGTTGCCGGCATAGTCGGGCGACCAGTTCCAGACATCGCCCTGGATGGGTTCACCGTTGGTCACGGTGCGCCACGAGTCGTCGGAACCATAGAAATAGAGCGGACCGGCATACTTGCGACACTTTGCCTCCTCGTCGATGTCGAGATACCACGTGTGGTAGAGCAGCGACTTGTCGAGCTTCACATCGCGGGCTGTAGACACCGGACGCACGGCGAGTGCCTCGTAGGTGGCACGGGTGGCACGAGTGCCGACAGTGTTGGAGAATTCATAGTCGACGGCAAACTGAGGACTGCTGGTGTTGACAGAGCCGGTAAGGTAATAACCCTTCTCACCTGTCTCCACCACACTGTTGCCTACACGCTTACCTGCTGCAGGCAGGAAGATGCTGTTGCCGTTAGGGCCGGTGAAGGTATAGCCGCGCACACCATCAATCTCGCCATAGGTAGCCTGACAAAGCGAGAAGAGCTCCTCGAACTGGTCGGCAGTAGGCAGGGTACCCTTACCGCCGGTATAGAGATAAGCCACATCGGAGGCTGTCTTATAGGTGTCGCTGCTGGCATAGTCGGCAGGATCGATGCTGGGGTTGATACCCGTCAGGTCGCCAAAGCCGAAATACCCGCCAAAGTCAGACAACTCCTTGGCACCTATGTTGTGCTTGGCCCACTTGACGGAGAGCCCCAGGTCAACGAACTCATCAGCCACACTAATCTCATGGGCAGCAGTCTGGAACGTCTTCACGTCACCATACACCACACCTGGACCGAGGTCGAGGTAGGCAGCATAATAATAGGTAGTGGAGGGCAGCAGTCCGCACGTAGAGCGCGAATACTCCTGCGGAGTGCTTCCAATCGACAGGCGCAGACCGTTGCGCACGTCCTCGACATCCTGCGACAGCGAGATGACGAATCCAGCGTCCTTGGCATCAGCGGGAGCCTGCTGGGTAGAACCGAAAAGCGTTGCTTTGGCAAAATCCACATAGTCATGACCCTCAGTGATGGCTTTCGCATCGGTGGTAATCAGCGACTTCACCTCGCCGGTATAGGTCAGCTTGCCCTGCAGGGTGACATAAGCCTGATAGTAGATAGTGGTATTGTTCTGCAGTCCAGACAGGCTGGCAGAGAACTCGGCTGTGGAGGCTGCAGTAGCGGTCTCAGTGAGGGCGTTCTGTGCATAGCCATACTTAAAGCCTGTAGCATATGAGGCGGAGCTCATCTTCTCCAGTCCCGTCACCGTACCATGGAAGGTTGCCGAGGTAGCTGTGACATCAGAAGAACCCGTCACTACAGAACCGTCGGTGAGCAGCGGAGCAGAATAGGACGAGTAGTCATCCTTGTCGCTGCACGCGGTCAGCATGGCGGCTCCTACGAGGAGCGCCATAGCTGCGGAATATATTCTTGATAGTTTCATAACCTTGAATTTTTCAACTTGTCATTTTTTTATCTTTTATTCAATAGTGATGCTCTCAATAGAGCAGGCTGCCTTCAGGCCAGCGTCAGACTCATCGGCCAGCGTAGCAAAGCCCACATACTGCATCGTCATCGTGAGGGCAGAGGTAGCATCGTCCCACTTTACGGTAGATCCAGTGTCATTAGTCCAGGAAATGGTATAGACACCATCGCCATTGACAGTGATGGCACGCGAATAGCCGAAGCAGTTGGGCTCCCAATCCTGCTCATTACCGCGGTTGCAGCAGAGCACCATCTTGGCAGGCTGCGAGAAGGTGAAGCCCGACAGACGCAGCGTGACATTGAGCTTCTGGTTCTTCTTCAGCTTAATGTTGGCAGGATCGATAGCATCGCCGCCACCACCCCACGGGTTATAGATCTGACAGCGGAAGTAGTTGCCTGCCTCGATATAGTTGTTGGCATTCTCAGCAATGAACGGAACATTGACGGGGCCCGTCTGGCCACCACCCACAGCCTTGTAGGTGAATCCGGCTACGAGGTAAGCATTGTTGCTGCCGTTAGTATCCTTACCGTCGGGTACACCGATAATCAGCTCCGACCCTGGGTCAACCTTGAACACCTGCCACTCGGTTCCCGTCAGCTGGATGGTACGATTGTCGCCAGTAACGGTGAAGAAGGTAACGGGCTGGTCGAAGATAATCTTTGAGCCGTCGATAGAATAGGTGCCTGTCTGTTCACCATAGGCATACTCGCCCTTCTTGGTGAGCGTGAGTTCGTTCTCGGCCACAGCATCCTCGTCCCACATGGGAGCCCAGTTGGAGCCATAGTTGCCCTTAACGACACTCTCCCAGGCTGAGGTAGCACCATTCCACCACATCCAGTCGTAGGCGGCATCCTGACTGACCTGATAGGTCATCTCGGCACCCTCGAACTCTACACCGTTGATGTCGGTGGTGAAGAGTTTCTTCTTCAGGTCTTCAATCTCAGGCAGTGCGGGAGTTGAGGGTTCGAGGTAATTAACCTCGTCACTGGGTATCTCGACAATGCCCTTCTGCACATCCTCGGCTATGAAGTTCCACACAATCCACCAGGGGCCTTCGCTGTTGGTACGCATGGTGGCCAGCTGGAGGAAATAAGGAGTGAGCTCGGTAATTACAATATTGTTGGTATAGTTAGAGCATACCTCGTCGAAACCTACATTGTGCAGGGCGAAGGCATCGGTGAACGAGAGTGTCGGGTGGTTCTTGTCCTCCACCAGCAGGTTCCACTTGCCGTTGTAGGTTTTGTCTTCCTCAGCACGATAGACGGCAACGGTACAGCCGTTCTTGTCGTCGAGCGAGAAGGTCATTGAGCTCTTCATGTAGGGAGAGTCCTGTGGAATGAGCCACGACTGGAAACCAGGAACCCAGTTGGGTACCATGTGGTTGATGCCGATGTTGGTGTCGCCAGAGCCGTCGTTCAGCACGTCGTCAGGATTGGCATACATCACAGGGCAATTGCATTGTCCCACGCCATAGTCTTTGTCGACGGGAACCCACTTCTTTGACTTGCCCACGCCACCGGTGAGATAGCCGTAGAGCGGGTCTTCGAGCAGCGACATGTTGTTGGTTGTGATATTAAACCGGTATGGTTCGCCATACACCACGCCTCCGCGCGTGTCGACACCAAAGGTAACCTCATAGGTTCCGGCAAAGGGAAGCGACAGCGTGGCAACATTACCCTGAGCACGACCATTGGGATGAATCCAATAGCAGTTGTAGCTCTCATCGAGCAGACTGGTCAGGGTAATCGTATTCTGAGCATCTACATCGACCGTATAGGCCAACCCCTGTACCAAGTCGGACGACTGGAGGTCGGGCTTGCTCAGGCTATGATCGTCCGGAGCACAAGCTCCCAATGTAAAGAGTACAGCTGCGGACAGATATATTGATTTCTTGATATTCATAATTCTCAAATTTCAAAGTTTCAATTTCCTGATTCTTCAATTCTTACCATCCTGCGTTCTGCTTCAGCACATTGTTGGACAGCGTGATCTGTGTCTGCGGAATCTGCTGGAAGCCACGCTTGGAGATGATGTTCTCGGCCTTGATGGTCACAGTAGTCTCCTGACCGCCGTCAAGTACTTTGGCACTGGAAGCAGCAATGGTCTGTGCAGCGACATTGATGCCCTGACGCAGCAAGTCCCAATAGCGGATGCCCTCGAAGGCAAACTCCAGACGGCGCTCCTCCATGATATTGGCCTTAGAGAGAGTCACGTTGAGCTTGGGCGTATTCACGCTGCCGTCGGCATTCTCAGTAGCATAGGCACGACTGTGTACCTGGTTCAGATAGCTCTGGGCATTGGGTGACCCCAGCTCCGCAGCCATCAGCAGTACATCGGCATAGCGCATCAGGGTATAGCCTATAGCTTGCGAAATCATAAAGTCGCCAGCCTGTACGTTGGCCCAGTAGTGGGTGAGCGACCATGTGCCGCTCGACTCGTTGAGCAGATAGGCCGAACGGGCTGTGTACTTCTTGTTAAAGTAGCCCGTATACTCGCGCTGCTTCAGATAACCGTTCTGAATGTAGCTGTCCATCGACGAGATACCCTCGGCATCGAGGTCGATGATGGAAGCGTCGCGACGCTGGTCGGCAGCAGGATACGACTCAAAGAACTGCTTGCTGACCGTTGCACCGCCCCAGCCCTCGCCATAGGGAGCCTTGAACGTGCCTCCGCGGACGGAGAGCATCTGGATGGCGTTGTTACCACCAGCATTACCGTTATAGTCGGAGGTGTAGTTGAACTTCATGGTCAGGATATTCTCGCTGTTGTCCTCGCCGGCATAGGTGGAAACTTCCTTCCATCCGGCAGCATCGCTGCCTTCCCACTTGGTGCTGGCACAATACCAGAGGTTCTTGTAGAGAGGAACCAGCGAGTACTCACCGCTGGCGATGATGTCCTCCAGTCCCTGCAGCACCTCTGCCTTGGTCAGGTTTTCAGGCTCCTGGCCATAGACACCCGTATAGAACAGGTAGGCGCGAGCCAGCATGGCCTTGGCGGCATAGCAGGTGATGCGACCGTCGTTGGTCGACGAGCTCGACTTGGGATAGGCATCGGCAGGAATGTTGGCTGCTGCATACTTTAGGTCGTCGAACACCTGAGCATAGACCTCATGCGGATCGGCCTGCGGAACATTCTCTTTGGTAGGCACCGTGATCAGGGGTACGTTCTCGAAGATACGGGCAAGGTCGAAATAGAGGATGCCTCGGATGGCACGTGCCTCACCGATGAGTCGTCCGTGAGAGGCCTCACTACTCCAGGCGATATCGTTTTCGTGCTGGATAAGCTCGTTGACGGTATAGATAGCCTCATAGTAGCTGATCCAGAGCGTATTGTGCAGGTCGACCTGCGAGTTGTCTTGGTTGATGTCGAAACGGTCGACTACCTGCGAGTTGCGGGCATCGCTGGTGGCAGTGCCTCCGAAGCACTCGTCGCTCAACAGGTCGGACATATATAATAAGGTAAACACCGGACCGTTGGAGACGGTACACTGCCAGGCATCGTAGCAACCGACGAGTGCGCGCGAGGCAGCAGACTCGCTGGTATAGAAGTTACCGGTAGTGCCTTCGGTCTTCGACTGTACCTCAAGGAAACTATCACCGCAGGAGGTCATGCCCATGGTGAGCAGTCCGGCGATGGCTATTGAATATATTTTTGTTTTCATACTCATTATCGTCTGAAGTTAGAATTTCAAGTTAACACCGAACAGGAAGGTGCGCGGACGAGGATAGTAGCCCAAGTCTACACCCGATACCCATCCGTCCATACCATAACCGATTTCAGGATCCATGCCGTCATACTTGGTGAAGGTGAAGGCATTCTGTACCTGGAAATAGAGACGTGCCTGCGAGAGCCACTTCTGGCGGAGCAGCCTCGAGAAGTCGTAGCCCAGCGTGATATTGCTAATGCGCAGGAAGTCACCGTCCTGAATAAAGAGGTCGGAGAACTGATAGTTCACATTGGTGTTGGTGACACGAGGAATCTTGTTGGAGGTACCCTCACCTGTCCAACGGTCAAGGATCTGTGTCGTATAGTTGGCCGTGGCCGAACCTACGTTGCGATAGCTCTGCACAATCTTGTTGCCAGTCTGGCCGTTGGCCGTCACTGAGAAGTCAAGCCCCTTCCAGTCGAAGCCCAGCGAGAAACCGAAGGTAAAGTCGGGCATACCGTTGCCCAGGTTCACCTTGTCGCTGTCGTTGATGACGCCGTCGTGGTTGATGTCATAGTACTTCACGTCACCAGGCTGGGGATCTGACTGATAGACACCATTGCCTGCGGCAATCCAGTCCTTGATTTCCTGCTGGTTCTGGAACAGACCGGCTGTCTTGAAGCCCCAGAAGTAGCCGATGGGCTTACCGTTGGAGGCGCGATAGAACTCTGTGGAGTTGTCGTAGAGCATGTTGCTCTGTCCGTGAATGATGCCATCCTCGTTGGGGATGTTACCCACCTTGTTCTTATTATAGGCACCATTGACATTGACGAAGTAATGGAAGTCTTTGCCGATGCGGTCGTTCCAGGCCAGTCCTAACTCGATACCAGTATTCTTCACGTCACCGCCGTTGATAAAGGGTGCGCCAGTACCTACTGTTGCCAACACGGGAGGCTGAACGAGCCAGTCCTTGGTGGTCTTCACGTAGAAGTCGAAGTTCACATTCAGTCGCTGGTTGAAGAAGCGGGCATCGAAGCCGATGTCGAACTGCTCAGAAGTCTCCCAGGTAATGTTCTCATTGCCCAAGCGGGTGGGACGGGCTCCCCAGGTGTCGCCCTCGCTGCCCAGCGTAGTGCCGTAGTTGTAATAGATGTTAGAGAAGCTCATAGGAGCCAGGTACATATAGTTACCGATGTTCTGGTTACCTACCTGTCCCCAGCTGGCACGGATCTTGAAGTAGTCCATCACGCTGAGCACGGGCTCCATGAATTTCTCGTTGGTAACCACCCAACCGGCGGAGACGGAGGGGAACCAACCGAAGCGGTGGCCGGGGGCAAAGCGCGAAGAACCGTCACAGCGCAGGGTGGCAGTAGCCATATATTTCTCCTGCCAGTTCCATCCCACACGACCGAAGTAGCTCACCATGCGCTCCTCGTCCCAAGGGGTGCCGCTGACTGAGAGGCCGCCCTCGGTGTTCTTGGCCGTACCGTTGCTCAGGTATGCATACTGCCAGGTGTCGAAACCGTCGCGCAGCGAACCGTTGGCACCATAGATGCTCTGACCCTCAGTGCGATAGACCTCGTAGCCTATCATGGCATCAAAGCTGTGCTCCTTCACCTTGAAGTTATAGCTCAGCGTATTGGTCCAGGTGATGCCCAGACCGTCGCTGGCACTCTGCGACACACTGGTACGGGTGTCGTTGAGCGAATAGACGGAGAAATGATACAAGGGCGAGAACGAACGATAGTTGTTGGAGTCGTACTTCACACCTAACGTGGTGCGGAACTTCAGGTTCTTGATGATTTCCATCTCAGCAAAGATATTGGCTGCGATGGTCATGTTCTTGGTCTTGTTGTTGGTATTGGTCATCATGGCTCCGTAGGGGTTGCCGTCGGCATTATACCACTCACTATTGGAGGTGTCGTTGTAGGGCGAGCCATACTTGCCATTGTCACTGTAGACAGGAGCAAGGGGTGACGTGCCGAAGGCGGAACGAAGCGTATTGTTGTACTGGTTGCCCACGTTGATACCATTCTTAATATAATAGATCATCGACACCTGCTCGCCAACCTTCAGGAAGTTGTCGATAACCTGATATTCGGAGTTGACACGGAAGTTGTAGCGCGCATAGTTGGAGACATCCTTGCCTCCCACGATACCTTCCTGGTTCATGTGCCCCAGAGAGATGGCATAGTTGCCTTTCTGCGAACCGCCACTGATGCCCAGGTTGACACTGTAGGTCTGTGCTCCGTCCTTGAACATCTGGTCTACCCAGTCGGTATCAATCAGATTGCCGTTCTTGTCGAAGATGCTGGCATACTTCGGTGTCCCGTCATCCTTCAGCGCATACCAGTCGTAGGGAGCACCGCCGGAGTTCACGTTCTGCTCGTCCATGATGGTCATATACTGCCTGGAGTTGAGCATCTTGGTCTTGCGAGGTGCATACTGCCAGCCGAAATAGCCATCGAAGCTGACTACGGCGCGGCCTTCCTTACCGCTCTTGGTGGTCACCAGCACGACACCGTTGGCCGACTGAGAACCGTAGATGGCTGCCGAGGCGGCATCTTTCAGCACATCTATAGACTCGATGTCGGCAGGATTGATGGTAGAGATGTCGCCACGCACACCGTCGATGATGTACAGAGGACCGCTGGAGCCTGTGGTACCCAAGCCGCGAATGTTGACCTTCAGTCCCTCACCGGGCTGACCCGACTCAGAGATGATGGTCATACCGGGGGTCTGGCCCTGCAGGGCCTGCAGCGGGTTGGTAGTGTTGAGCTTGGCCACGTCGTCACCCTTCACCTGTACGGTGGCTCCCGTGACGAGCTTCTTTTTCTGCACTCCATAACCAATGACCACAACCTCGTCGAGCGAAGCCTTGTCTTCGTCGAGAGTGATGTTGTAGTGACTGGCTCCTGCAACGGCCACCTTCTTGGTGATGTAGCCGATGTAGGAGACTACTAAGGTCTGTCCTTCGTTGGCCTCGATCGAGAAGTTGCCTTCAAAATCGGTAATCGTTCCGGTACCCTGTGCACCTTCCAGCTGGATGGTGGCACCGATGAGCGGCTCGTTGTCGGTCGACGAGACCACCGTACCGGTTACTGTCTTGGCTCTAAGAACAGCCCCAATTCCCATTGCCTGCATCATGAGCGCAGCCATGACGAGGACAATAATCTTTAGAGATGTTTTACTCATAGTAACACGTTTTAGTTAGTAATATAGATAAATAATCAAGTTCATAGTAATACATTGCACCAGTCGCATTCCTGTCACGAATCGACGGTGCAAAGTTAGAAAATTAATTTAAAAAGCAGAGAATTTGCCGATGTGTTTTTCGTGACGTAATGTTACCAAAAAAGGTACTTTTTGTTTATGCCAAGCCTCAGACGCCCGATTTTGCCGATGTTTCGCGGATTACCAGCTGCTGTGGCACTATCTTCTTGTAGACGGTGGGGTCGCCATTGATACTTTTGAGCAAAAGTTGACAAGCGGTGACGCCCATCTGGTGCGACTGGTCCTGGATGGCCGACATGCGCGGGGTGACGTAGGCGGCATGGGCGTCATCGGTGAAGCCAATCAGGGCCACATCCTCTGGGATGCGCAGATGGCTGTCCTTGATGGCGGTGAAGGCGGCAAAGGTGATGATATCGTTGAAGGCGAGGATGGCATCGGGAGGATTGGACATCTGCAACAGTCGCCGGGTGGCGGCGAGAGCTACCTGATAGTCGATGGTGTCGCACACCACAAGGTCGCGGTCGATGGGAATCTTGTACTCTCTCAGGGCTTCCAGATAGCCGTGCTTGCGGCGCCGCACCATGTCCAGGTGGTTGGGTCCGCCCAAGAAGGCGATGCGGCGGCTGCCTGTTTCGAGCAGGTGGAGGGTAGCCTGCCGGGCGGCTTCGTCGCCGTTGGCGGTGACGCTGGAGAAGCGGTCGGTCAGACAGGTGCGGCCGAAGAAGACGAGGGGGATGCCCATCTCGGCAATCTCTTCATAGTGGCTGTAGTCGGTGGTGTTCTGCGCCAGACAGGCTATGATGCCTTCCACATGCAGCCCCACGAAGTTGTCGACGGCCAGGGCTTCGTCCTCAAAGTTCTCATGACTGTTGGCACTGATGACGCTGTAGCCAGCGCGGCGGGCCTCGTCCTCTATTCCGTCGAGGACGGCGGCATAGTAGTGAGTCACCAGGTTGGGCACCACCACGCCTATCATCCGGGGTGAGGCCTTGCGCAGGCTCTGGGCAAAGGGGTTGGGACGGTAGTTCATCTTTTGGGCCAAGTCCTTCACCCGCTGCTGCATCTCCTTGCCTATCTCGGGCGAGCTGCGCAGGGCGCGACTGACGGTGGCTATGCTGACGCCTAACTCCTTTGCCAGGTCTTTCAAGGATGTCCTATGTTGGCGCTTGTTGATCATATCTTGCACTATAACCGCTTCAAGTTACATTATTATTCATATTTGCTTTCGTACAACGAAAATTGCGCTGCAAAGGTACATAAAAAGAAAGAATAACGCAAACGTTTACGTGTGTTTTTTCATCTCAACCTGTAAGATTAAAGAAAAAAAATGCTTATCTTTGCAGCGTGAAATTTTGAATGAGTAATGAATAGTTGATAATAAGTTAGTTAGAAAAAGGGTTAGGGACGTCGTGAGACACCCCTAATTTTTTTTGCATATCACACACTCTGTCTACTTGACCGTAAGACGACTGGTATCCAGTTCACCCGAACCGCGTTTGGTGTGCTTGAACTGCTTCACGTCGCCAGCCAGCGTGATGTCGCCCGAGCCCAACAGGCGCGCTTCTATCGAGCCGCATTTCGAGAAGTTCACCTTTACATCACCCGACCCTTTCAGGGTAATCCTGGTCTGCAGCACTTGCTGCTGGGCCACCTCCACATCGCCCGAGCCCACCAGTGAGATATGGGTCTGCTGCGACACCAGCTTCCTGATGCCCATATTGCCTGAGCCTACTACAGAAAGGCTTATTCGGTCGCAGATGACGTCGTGGAACTTCATGTCGCCTGACCCTCGCAGGGAAAGGTCGAGCTGATCGGTATCGAGATGCTTCCGGCACTCGAAGTCGCCGGAGCCATTCAGCTCTACACCTATCAGGTCGGGAGAGGTGACCAGCACGGTGACATCGTCGCCGCTGGACTTCCCGAAGCTGAAGGTGCGGCCGTGCCCCTTCATGCTCACAATCAGCTTATTCCCCTCCACACGGGTCTGCACATCCTTGATGATGTTCT
Organism: uncultured Prevotella sp.; assembly: GCA_946548065.1. Classification (GTDB taxonomy): domain Bacteria; phylum Bacteroidota; class Bacteroidia; order Bacteroidales; family Bacteroidaceae; genus Prevotella. The sequence goes on from CAMNPM010000028.1 coordinate 17,489, forward strand.
GAGGAGCCCTCACCACTACAGAGAAGGCAGTACCCTGCTGATACTTCACGTCCAGGCTGCCAAGCTGCTGGATACATTCAAAGCCCGTCAGCTGACGTTTTTCCTCCACCGTGGGCTTGTCGCCCGCATTTACCTTGGCACTGACGCTGACAGCGGTCAGCATCAGGACCATTGCTGCTAATAACACTTTCTTCATACTTTGCTTGATTTAATTAATGTTTTCTGTCTGTTAGACGCATCGTAGCACAGAAAAGTTGCAAAGCATCAGAACATCATGGTGAAACCAAAGCGGACGCTGTTTTTCGAGCCTCGTGCGGGCGGGTTGTAGTTCATGCGCCGCACGTACTCTATCTGGAAGAAGCGGAAGATGCCTCTTACGCCGGCCGAAATCTCCCAATACGGAATGCGGGGATTCATGATCTGTGTCTCTTCGGGGAAAGGCAGCAGCACCTTGCTGCCGCTGTTTTTCGCCAGGTATGGGTTGTTCTTGTCCGACAGTGCACCCCACAGCATCTTCAATCCAATGTACTCGCGCAGGCGGGCCTTTTTTATAAGAGGTATGCGGTTGAGTATCTTTCCCTGCATGTCCCAGTTCACATCGACACTCCAGAAGCGGTCGTTCAGGAACTCTAAGTTGGTAATCAGGTTGAACATCTGTTTCCTGCTGATATATGACATGTTAGCCGCAGGCATGCACAGCAGGGGGAAGGGTACCTGGCTCCACTGCACACCGGCACGGGTGTAGAAGTCGATGCGTCCCCAGCTGCTCAGCCAGATACGCTTGAAGATGCTGGCCTCGGAATAGTGGTAGTTGTAGTCGCCTCCCAGGAAGTTCTTCAGTCCGAAGGTGTGGCTCACGGTGAAGATGGGTGCCTCGCGATTCACCTTCAGGCGCCTCGACTTCGAGTTGGCATATTGCGCTCCCGGGCTGTACTCCACCTCGGCCTTCAACTCCGTAGTGCGGAACTTGAAGTAGGGCATCTCGCCGGCAGCCTCGTTCTGCTCTGCCTTCAGACTCAGCAGGGTGCGCAAGCCCCAGTCCTGCTCGTACTCGAAGGTGAACTGCTGGCGGTTGTAGAACATCATCTTGTCTACCTTGGCCCATCGGAACGAGGTGAACACATTGTCCTTGTCGCTGGGGAGGAACTTGTCCGACGGCGACATCACGTCGTAGGTAGAGACGAACGTGAGGTTACGCTTGGGGAACTCGTCGGGCAGGTAGCGTTTCTTGTTGAGCGACCACGTCATCTGTCCGCTATAATAGAACTTCTTACTCTTCCATCCCTTAGCCACGAAGCCTTTCCAGAACAGATGGGGATGGAGGTTGGCGGTGGTCTGTGCCGAGAGCCGTGTGCGCAGACCGTCGATAAAGTTGGTACTCAGCATGGAGACGACAGGACCGATGTCCACCTTGCTATGCTCGCTGGTCTCGATATAGTTCTCCGTCACTACCTTGAAAGCCATCAGGATATACTTGAAACCGCCTATGGTCTTCACACCGTTGAGGAATCCTCCCATGTTGGCCTCCTTCTCTGTCAGCTGCACCTTGCGCTGCTGTTGCCAGAAAGCATCGTCGCGCTGCCCGGCATAGGGGTCGACGACCATCTTGGCACGTCCCTTGAACAAACGGTCGGGAATAGGGTCGAACTGATAGTCTGAGAGTCGGGTGGTACGGATGGCTACACCCTTCTGGATAAAGTCGAACAGCACCAGCTCAACCGCCATGTCATCAGTGGTCAGCACCCACTCTCCTGAAGGCAGCTGGCTGAACTCCTGGATAATCTTCAGACTCTCCACAAAGTTCACATCCGTCTGGTTGGGCAGGAATATCTCACAGCGCTTCACCTGGTGGGAAGAGTCCTTCAGCACATACAGGTCGCCCCGGAAGCCAAAGTCCTGCTGGTTGTTGGGCAGGAAGTGCAGATGGATGCACGAGTCGCGGTCCACCTTCAGGGTGTCCTCTATATAATAGCGATAGAAAGAGATAGCCCCCTTGCCTATGGGCGACGTAAACGGATGCTGCAGGATGCGCACCTGATCGTCGTAGATATTCACATCGGTGAAGACATCTTTGGCCACGGTATTCACGATGTCGCCCGTCTGGAAGAAGTCCATCAGTCCCTCCGACTTCTCGCCCAGGACAATGGTCTTCTCGTCGTGCGGACTGCGGCGATAAATCTTCTGCGTCACCGTCTCGTCCACGCTGGCCGGGAGAATCAGCTTGCCCGTCATCTGGCACTTCTCCACCTGATTGGTGAGCCAGGGATACTTCTTCAATTTGGGATTCGTCTGCATGTCGGGCTTCACGTCGTTCAGCGCCAGCGTCAGCTTCTGATACTTGGTGTACTGATAGTAGTCCTTGTTCGCGAGTTCGGTCTTCTTCTTATTGGCAATCACCTTGCGCATCAACTCTACGGCGGGATTGTTCTTCCTACTATACTTGCCACGCTTCGAACGCACGGTGACCTCGCCTATCGTATGATTGTCGGGCTTCAGCGCAAGCAGCAGACGATGGGTGTTGGCCTTGACCGTCACCGACCGCGTCTTATAGCCTACGGCACTGAACGTCAGCTTCTTGCCCAGCCGCTTCGGTATCGAGAAATAGCCCCTGTGGTCGCACATCACGGCCAGCTTTTCACCTTTATATTGTACTGACACAAAGCCCAGGCTGTCGCCTGTCTGGTCGTCAATCACATAACCTGTTATGCGGTCTTGCGCCAACAGGATGAGAGGAAACAAAACTAAAAAAACTACTAAATACCAACGTTTCATGACGATTCCTTCTTTAGCTCTACCCAGAACGTAGAGCCTTTTCCTTCACGCGACTCCAGACCTACGGTGCCGCCAATGGTCTTGGCCAGGCTCCGGCAGATGCTCAGTCCGAGTCCTGTTCCTGAACTAAACTCGTCGAGCTTCACAAAGCGCTCGAAGAGCTGTTCGTTACAACGCTCCTCCGGAATACCGATACCGGTGTCCTTCACCCAGATGCGCCACACATCGCCCCGGCTGCTGCAGCCCATTGTCACCTGGCCCTGAGTGGTAAACTTCAAGGCATTGTTCACATACTGGTTCAGGATTTCGCGCAGACGGTCGCGGTCGGTGGTCAGACGGGGCAGTGCTTCCGACTCGTCAATGCTTAGAGGCACATCCGAAGCCACAGCCGAGTCCTGATACTTGTCCACCAACTGCTGCATGACTTCCTTGAGGCTGAAGGTCGACTTCTTGACCGCCCCGTCGCCCTGTGCCTCAAGCTTCGCCATGCTGACCACATCGTCGAACAGGCGTAGCAGACGGTTGTTGTTCTGGTGAATCAGCTGCAACAGCTCCTGACGCTCAGTGGCATCCTCCACCGACGACAGCACGTCACTGAAGCCCACAATGGCATTGAGGGGCGTTCGGATCTCGTGACTGATGTTGGCCAGGAAGGCCGACTTCAGGCGGTCGCTCTCCTCGGCATGATACAGGGCATCCATCAAGGCGCGCTCGGCACTCTTCTGCTGGTCAATGCGCATCACCGTACCCACCACACTGATTGGACGGCCCTCCAGGTCGCGCTTGTCGACGGTGGCAAACACCTCGCTCCAGTACGTCTTGTCCGTATAGGGCAACTTGAACTGATACTGTAGATGGGTCATCTCTAGGCGGCCCTCCAGCAGGTCGCTCGCACTATGCAACAACAGTTCCCTATACTCAGGCAACAGATACTTGGACAACTCCTCCAGCGAGATGCCAGGCGGCGGACTGAAGCTGTCACTGTCGTCGCGGTAGTCGGCCTCCATCGTGATGGTGCGGGTGGCCACATCGATGCGCCATACTGCCAGCTTCATGGCTTTCAGCACCAGGTCGTACTCCACCGAGTGCAGCTTCATCTTGTCCAGCTGCTCCACTTCGCCCTTCAGCCTACGGTAGGTACGGAACTGAGAGTACAGCACAATGGCTGCAAATATCAGCAACGGAACGCCTGCCACCCACACCAGTATGTCAAGGCGCAGCAGCGAGCGAAACGAGAAGAGGAACAACACTGAGAGGTCAGTCATAATATGGTTTGCGTTGTTATTGGGGGCAAATTTACACAAAAGATTCTGAATAAAAAAGAAAATTGCCCTTTTTCTTTGTATTTTACCCTTTTTGCTGTATCTTTGCACCACATTTATACCTTATACATAATGACACAGAAATTTGAAATGATCGCCAAGACCTTTATGGGACTGGAGTCTGTCTTGGCGAAAGAGTTGACGCAGTTGGGCGCCGAAGATGTACAACCCGGACGCCGCATGGTGTCCTTCACTGGCGACAAGGAGCTGATGTATCGTGCTAACTTCCAACTGCATACCGCCATCCGTATCCTCAAACCCATCAAGCGCTTCAAGGCTCAGTCGGCCGACGATGTCTACGAAGGTGTAAAGACCGTCGACTGGTCGCAGTACTTGTCGCTCGACAAGACCTTCACGGTCGACTCTGTGGTCTTCTCCGAAGAGTTCCGCCATTCCAAGTTCGTAGCCTATAAGGTGAAGGATGCCATCGTCGACCAATTCCGCGAGCATACGGGCAAGCGGCCCAACATCAGCATCTCCAACCCTGACATGCGACTGCACATCCACATTGCCGACGTAGCCCCCGGACAGAGCGAGTGCACCATGTGTCTCGACTCCAGCGGCGAGTCGCTCCACCGTCGCGGCTACCGGCAGGAGTCGGTCGAAGCCCCGCTCAACGAGGTGCTGGCAGCAGGCATGATCCTCATGACCGGATGGCAGGGCGAGTGCGACTTCATCGACCCCATGTGCGGATCAGGCACCCTGCTCATCGAGGCAGCACTCATTGCCCGCAACATGGCACCAGGACTCTTCCGCAAGGAGTTCGCCTTCGAGAAGTGGCCCGACTTCGATGCCGACCTCTTCGACCAGATATACAACGACGACTCGCTGGAGCGCGAGTTCCATCACCACATCTATGGCTACGATGTCGACATCAAGGCCGTCAACACAGCCCGGCTGAACATCAAGGCCGCCGGACTCTCCAGCCTCATCACCGTCAGCGAACAAGACTTCAAAGACTTCCAGCAGCCCAAGCAGCCCAGCATCATGGTCACCAACCCGCCCTATGGCGAGCGCATCTCGACACCCAACCTGCTGGCCACCTATAAGATGATTGGCGAACGACTGAAGCACCAGTTTACGGGCAACGACGCCTGGGTGCTCTCCTACCGCGAGGAATGCTTCGACCAGATTGGCTTGAAGCCCTCCATCAAGATTCCCCTGTTCAACGGTTCGCTGGAGTGCGAGTTCCGCAAGTATCAGATGTTCGACGGCAAGATGCGCGTCTTCCGCGAAGAGGGCGGCGTGGTGAAGACGGAGGAAGAGAAGAAACAGATGGCCGAGAAGCATCGCTTCAAGAAAGAGCGCGAGTTCAAGAAACGCCTCGACGAGCAGGAAGAGAACGAGGAAGCCGACATCCGCAGCTTCAAGTTCCACTCTCTGGACGACCGCAAGCCCAGGGATTCCAGAAGCACCAGACCACCTAGAGACACTAGGGACTCTATGAGACCTAGAAAGCCTAGGGATACTAGGGATACTAGGAAGCCTAGGGATACTAGAAAGCGCAACAACCGTGACTTCGGCAGAAACAACAGAAGATCCTATCATGACAACGACGAAGATTAAGCGCGGGCTGATGCTGTTCCTGACGGCCCTCACTCTCATGCCCATGAATGCCCAGCAAAAGAAACTCTTCACCCTTGAAGACCTCAACTATGGCGGCACCAACGTACGCAACATGGTACCCAAGAGCCTCTGGCTCACCTGGTGGGGCGAACAGCTGATGTATCTCGATGCCGAAGAAGGCGGCACCGCTATCCCAAAGGCTGGCGGCAGCGATGCAGAGCAGCTGAAGCGCACCCCGCTCTTCTCGCTCAGCGACCTGGGACCGGAGTTCCACTCTGCCTACTCTGCTGAATACCCCTACCCCGACCAACCGCTTGTATGCCTGACGAATGGCAAGCAGCGCATCCTCTACGACTGGCAGCAGCACAAGGTGGTGTGGCAGCAGCAGTGCGCCGACGAAGGCTTCAACGGCGACTGGAACGCCCAGTCGCGAGCCGTAGCCTACGTCAACGGGAACCAGCTCTTCGTCCGTACCGCCGACGATGTAGCCCATCAGCTCTCACACGACGGCAGCCGCGAGATTGTCTACGGACAGAGCGTACACCGCAATGAGTTCGGCATAGAAAAAGGCACCTTCTGGAGCCCCGACGGACAGCGACTCGCCTTCTACCGCATGGACCAGTCGATGGTCACCGACTATCCGCAAGTAAACCTCTACACCCGTGAGGCTACCCATGAGCCCGACAAATACCCGATGGCCGGCGAGAGCACCCATCGCGTCACCATAGGCATCTACGACATCGCCTCCCAGCGTACCGTCTATCTGCAGACTCCCGTCGGCTCCCTCTCAGGCGACAGCACCGACAGCTCCACGCCCGTCTACTTCACCAACATCGCCTGGAGCCCTGATGCCAAGACCCTCTACCTCTTCGAGCTCAACCGCGACCAGAACGACTGCCGGCTGGTCAGCTACGATGCCACGACGGGCCAGCGACTCGCTGAACTCTATCGCGAGACCAGTCCCAAATACGTAGAACCCCTGCATCCCATACAGTTCCTGCCCTGGGATGCCGACAAGTTCATACTGCAAAGCCAGCGCGACGGCTACAACCACCTCTATCTTTACCAAAAAGACGGACACCTCGTCAGCCAGCTCACCAGCGGACCGTGGGTAGTCCTGGAGCTGCTGGGGTTCAACACCAAGCGCAAGAGCATCCTCATCACCAGCAACGAGGCTCATCCCCTGCAGCGCAACACCTATGCCGTCGACGTGAAGACGCACCGCCGCACCCTGCTCGACAACGGCATCGGCTCGCACTATGCCGCGCCCTCTCGCTCCGGACAGCTGTTCTACGACCGATGGAGCGCGCCTGACGTTCCGCGCAACTACGACCTGGTAAGCATCGCTAACATCAGGCATCAGACATCAGGCATCAGACATCAAAGACTCCTCACCTCGCCAGACCCGTGGGCCGACTATCAGCAGCCCGTCTTCGAAAGCGGCACCATCAAGACTGCCGACGGACAGACCGACCTCTACTACCGTATGGTGAAGCCCCACGACTTCGACCCTGCCAAGCGCTATCCCACCGTCATATACGTCTATGGCGGGCCGCACGCCCACAACGTCGAGGCCTCCTGGCACTGGATGAGCCGCTCCTGGGAGACCTACATGGCACAGAAGGGATATATCGTCTTCATCCTCGACAACAGAGGCTCGGAGAACCGCGGACGCGACTTCGAACAAGCCACCTTCCGACAGCTCGGACAGGTGGAGATGCAAGACCAGATGCAGGGTGTGGAATACCTGCGCTCCCTACCCTATGTCGACATGCAGCGGCTGGGCGTTCACGGCTGGTCGTTCGGAGGCTTCATGACCATCACGCTCATGCTCAACCACCCCGACGTGTTCAAGGTCGGCGTAGCCGGCGGACCCGTCATCGACTGGAAGTGGTACGAGGTGATGTACGGCGAGCGCTATATGGACACCCCACAGCAGAACCCCGAGGGCTATGCCAAGAGCTCGCTCGTCGGCAAGGCCGCCAACCTGAAGGGCAAGCTGCAGATTATCACCGGATACAACGACAACACCGTGGTGCCTCAGCACTGCCTGTCGTTCCTCGACGCCTGCATCAAGGCCGGCACACAGCCCGACTTCTTCGCCTATCCCGGCGAGGAGCACAACATGCGCGGGCATGCCAGCGTACACCTGCACGAGCGCATCACCCAATACTTCGAGGACTATCTGAAGTAACTGTATTTAGACTTGCAAAACGGTAAAAAATGTTGTATTTTTGCAGCTATGAGAGCGTATACAGATGATGGCAGAAGGTAACATCTGTGAACAGAAAAAAAGACAAAAAAAGGCACTATACAATGAAAGAAGAACAGATTTTGGTTCGCATCACGGGACAGGACCGTCCGGGACTGACGGCATCCATCATGGGCATTCTGGCCAGATACGACGCGCAGATACTGGACATCGGACAGGCTGACATACACTCCACGCTGTCGCTGGGCATCCTCATCCGCATGGACGAGATGAAGTCAGGGCTGGCCATGAAGGAACTGCTGTTCAAGGCCACCGAGCTGGGGGTGAACATAGGTTTTGCACCCATCAGCGACGACGAATACGAGGCGTGGGTAAACCATCAGGGCAAGAACCGCTACATCATGATGGTGCTGGGCCGGCAGCTGGAAGCCCGCCAGATTGAGGCGGCCACGCGCATACTGGCAGACCAGGGACTGAACATCGACAGCATCCTGCGACTCACGGGGCGCAAGAGCATCAAGAATCCCGCCAAGCACACACGGGCCTGCATACAGTTTTCGCTACGCGGTGAGCCGACGAACAGGCAGGAGATGCAGTCGAAGCTGATGAAACTGTCGCAGGAGATGGAGATAGACTTCTCGTTCCAGCGCGACGACATGTTCCGCAGGATGCGCCGACTGATCTGCTTCGATATGGACTCGACACTGATACAGACGGAGTGCATCGACGAGCTGGCCGAGCGCAACGGCGTGGGAGCCGAGGTGCGGGCCATCACGGAGAGTGCGATGCGCGGCGAGATAGACTTCAAGGAGAGTTTTACCCGCCGGGTGGCCCTGCTGAAAGGACTCGACGTGAGCGTGATGCAGGACATTGCCGAACACCTGCCCATCACCGAAGGGGCCGACCGGCTGATGAGCATCCTGAAGACATGCGGCTACAAGATTGCCATCCTCTCAGGCGGATTCACCTATTTTGGCGAATACCTGCAGCGCCGCTACGGCATTGACTATGTCTATGCCAACGAACTGGAGATTGGCGACGACGGCAAGCTGACGGGACGCTACGTGGGTGAAATCGTGGACGGCCACCGCAAGGCAGAGCTGCTGAAGCTCATCGCACAGGTGGAGAAGGTAAATCTGGCGCAGACCATTGCCGTAGGCGACGGGGCCAACGACCTGCCCATGATCTCGGAAGCCGGACTGGGCATCGCCTTCCACGCCAAGCCCCGCGTGGTGGCCAATGCCAAGCAGAGCATCAACACCATCGGACTGGACGGCGTGCTCTACTTCCTGGGATTCAAGGACTCCTATCTGGGCGAACAGGGAAAACTGTAGGCGCTAAGGTTCGCTTTATATTGCACAAAAGGCGGGAAATGTGCACGTTTTGTCCGTTTTTGTGCATTTTATTTGGCTGTGTGCGCAAAAAGTAGTACCTTTGCAGCCGTTTTAAAACGAATAAACATTGATTTAATTAATAACTTATGGCTTTAAAGATTGTTGTGCTGGCCAAACAGGTGCCAGACACCCGTAATGTGGGCAAGGACGCGATGACTGCCGAAGGCACCGTCAACCGCTCTGCGCTGCCCGCTATCTTCAATCCAGAAGATCTGAACGCCCTGGAGCAGGCCCTCCGTCTGAAGGAGCAGCATCCAGGCTCAACTGTAGGAATCCTCACGATGGGTCCTCCACGTGCGGGAGAAATTATTCGTCAGGGACTCTATCGCGGTGCTGACACAGGTTGGCTTTTGACCGACCGCCTGTTTGCAGGTGCCGACACACTGGCTACCTCGTACGCACTGGCAACTGCCATCAAGAAGATTGGCGACGTGGACATCGTGATTGGCGGTCGTCAGGCTATTGATGGTGATACGGCGCAGGTAGGTCCGCAGGTAGCCCAGAAGCTGGGCCTTAACCAGGTAACATATGCCGAGGAGGTGCTCAGTGTGGATGGTGGTTTTGCCACCATCAAACGCGTCATCGACGGCGGCGTGGAGACCGTGAAGGCTCCGCTGCCCGTAGTGATTACCGTGAACGGTAGTGCCGCTCCCTGTCGCCCGCAGAATGCCAAGCTGGTGATGAAGTACAAGCGCGCCACTTGCCCCATGGAGCGTCCTGCCGAGGGTACGCCCTACGACTATCTGTACGACGAGCGCCCGGAGCTGACACTGAACCAGTGGTCGGTGGCCGACGTGGATGGCGATGTGAACCAGTGCGGTTTGAGTGGCTCACCCACGAAGGTGAAGGCTATCAAGAACATCGTGTTCCAGGCTAAGGAGTCGAAGACTCTGACTGCTTCTGATGCTGATGTCGAGGGAATGATCAAAGAATTGTTGGACGAGAAAATTATTGGTTAATAGGGATATGAACAACGTATTTGTATATTGCGAGATAGAAGGTACTCAGGTACAGGAAGTATCTCAGGAGCTGCTGACCAAGGGTCGCAAGCTCGCCAATGAACTGAAGGTAGAGCTCCACGCCGTCGTGGCCGGCACAGGCATCAAGGGCAAGGTGGAGGATCAGATTCTGCCCTACGGCGTCGATAAGCTGTTTGTGTTCGATGCTCCCGACTTGTTCCCCTACACCTCTGCTCCCCACACGGACATCTTGGTGAACCTCTTCAAGGAGGAGCAGCCGCAGATTTGTCTGATGGGTGCTACGGTGATTGGTCGCGACCTCGGACCCCGTGTGTCTTCATCACTGACCTCCGGTCTGACTGCCGACTGCACAGAGTTGGAGATTGGTGACTTCGAGGATAAGAAGGCCGGCAAGACGTATGAGAACCTGCTCTATCAGATTCGCCCCGCCTTCGGTGGTAACATCGTGGCTACGATTGTGAATCCTGAGCATCGTCCTCAGATGGCTACTGTCCGCAGTGGTGTAATGCAGAAGGCTATTTATGAGGGTGACTGCAAGAAGGAGGTTGTATATCCTGAGGTTAGCAAGTATGTATCGCCCGAGGCTTTCGTCGTGAAGGTGCTCGACCACCACGTAGAGGCTGCCAAGCACAACCTGAAGGGTGCGCCCATCGTGGTGGCTGGTGGTTACGGCATGGGTTCGAAGGAGAACTTCGACATGCTGTTCCAGTTGGCCAAGGTGCTGCATGGTGAGGTAGGTGGAAGCCGCGCTGCTGTGGATGCTGGCTGGCTCGACCACGACCGTCAGATTGGTCAGACGGGTGTCACCGTTCATCCGAAGGTGTATATCGCCTGCGGTATCTCTGGACAGATTCAGCACATCGCTGGTATGCAGGATTCTGGTATCATCATCTCTGTGAACAGCGATCCCGATGCTCCTATCAACAAGATTGCCGACTACGTCATCGTTGGTACGGTGGAAGAAGTTGTACCCAAGCTGATTAAGTATTATAAGCAGAACTCGAAGTAAATGACCACCAAGACCAAGAAAATTGTTGTCCTTATAGGTTGGCTGGCTTTCATCATTATTTGGAACATGCTTCCTGCTTACAACATTGTCCAGTACAATGGCGTACTCGCCATAGTGGTGGATGTCATCATTATGTGTGTGGGGGTATCAATTTTCACTTGGATCATTAATCCTGATTTTCTAAAGAAGTAAGATGAAAGCATTGGATTATTTCCTCATAATTTGTGCCATCGCACTGCTCGGCCTATCCTATTTCTTTCACACGAAAGGCAACTATGAACTTGCAGCATTAGTTAACCTCTGTGCATTTGTGTGCGGTGGTGTTGGAGGCGCAAGAATAGGAGGAAGTATTCATAAGAAGAATCAAGAAAACAAATAAGAAATTATGGCAAACTATTATAGCGATC
>CAMNPM010000029.1 GCA_946548065.1 uncultured Prevotella sp.
TGTTCCACGACAGCAGCACACTGCTCTGGCGCGTCTGCGTCAGCAGCACCTTGTCAATCGTACCCGTGTTCTTGTGGTAGAAGTCGGGCAGGGTAGGCTTGGTGATGGTGGCATATTGAGGCTCATCCATTGCCATAATAGCGGGCACGAGGTCGTCACCCTCTATCTTCCAGCCGTCGGGGAGGTTTTTCAGGATCTCTTCCATGGTGGTTTCGTCCACGATGGGCACCATGATGGGAACCGCCTTGCCGTCGACAACCGTCCAGGCGTCCTTGCCTAAGGCCTCTACCTGCTGGCTGGCCGAAATGGTACCAGCGTACCAGGGGTTGGTGCTGAAGTCGTCGGCCATGATGGGAACCACTTTATCGCCATCCACCTTCCAGTTGCCGCTACCCAGCTGGGCCACCATCTCGCTGGCGGACTTGCTGCCTACCTGACTGGCTTCGCTCCAGCATTGAACGTTACCACCAGCGGAAAGGTTAAAACGTGTTTCAACGGCGTGGTAGGTCCAGTTGTTTGAGCCATACTGACCGGCGTTTGCCCACTGGGGGTTTGAAGTAAGTCCTGATAGATAAAAGTTCATTCCTACATAGGTCGCATCTATATTAGAATTTTTGGGATAGGTTCCATTCTCCAGGTTGTTGTTGAAAGAATTTCCTGAAATTTGATTACCTTTATTATCTTGCCAGCCAATGAATGCAGCGGCATAAACAAGAGGATTGCTACCAGGGATTGTACTCATTGTACCATCAAACAGGCAGTTCGTGATGACTTGTGGTTTATTGTCACCATCACCGACGAATCCACCGCCATTCCCTCTACTACTAAAGTCATAATTTAAGTCGACAGATACGCGACAGTTGTCGATATGATTATAAGTGCCATTGGTATAGCCAACAAGTCCTGCTGAATACCTACCACCCTTGATTTTACCTTTGACATGCAGGTTCTTAATAGTATGGTTGCGCGTAGAATGGAACAGGGCAATATACTCTCTATCGCCGCCATCGATGTCGACGGTGATGGTATGACCATTACCGTTGAACGTGCCAGTCCATGATTTCTGCATGGCCGCCGATTGCTTCGTAGTGATATCTGCAGCGAGCCAGGCATCCAAATAATAATTACCTTCAGCTATTGTAATCATTTCACGGAACGTGTCCCAGTCGGCACTGGAACGGATGACAAACACCGAAAAGTCCTTGGTGGCATGGCAGTTAGTCACCGTTAGCTTAGCTGATGCATCACCATCCTTGCGGGCCCAATTATTGCACATATTGGTCATGGTGCTGATGCGGTCAGGAGCGAATAGGCAGTTCTCGATGGTTACGTTCGTGTTGGTGGCTGCCCAACTGACAAAGCCGGCGTGACCATAACTGCTGGCACCCTCGAAACTGCCGTCGAACTTACAGTTGCGGATCGTAAGCGTACAATCTTGCAGTCGTCCCACGAAGCCACTGAGCGTCTTGTCACCACTGCCTGTACAGTTCAGCTTAACAGACGACTGACAGTTCTCAATGGTAACAGTGGTATTATTGATAAGGGCAGCCACGAGACCAGTCGCATATACACTGCTGGACTGGATGGAGCCTGCCGTATGCAGATTCTTAATGGTAGCATTGCCCACATAGCGGAAGGGAGCAATGTAATCCTCCGTCCAGCCTGCCTTGTTGAAGGTCAGCGTATGTCCGTTGCCGTCGAAGGTGCCGCGATAGTAAGCTGCTTTGCTGCCTCCCACATAGTCGCTGGTGGTGATGTCGGCTTGCAGGACCGCATCCACATCGTACCCGTTCTTGGCATCTTCCACCATGGTGAGGAACTTATTCCAGTCGCTGGCGCTACGGATGGTGATATAGGGCTTATACTCGCTGGTGGCATAGCAGTTGACGTTTGAGAATTTCGCGTTGTCATTAGCCAGGCGTGCCCAGGTCTGACATTCTGCGAGCTTGGTAGTGATGTGGTCGGGCGCAAAGATCGAGTTCTCGATAGTCAGACTGCTACCGCCGTTGACCAAGCCCACAAAGCCACCGTTGTGGCTGCAGTTGGCACCCTCGAAGCTGCCGTCGAACTTACAGTTGCGGATGGTGACCGTGCCAGACATGACAGCCACGAAGCCGCCGTTGGTGGCATCGCCATTCACGCTGCTGTTGATGGTCACTGACGAACGGCAGTTCTCGATGTTGACGGTGCTGCCTTCTAACACCTGGCCTACCAGTCCGGCGCGATAGCGGTCACTGGTCTTGTTGGTGCCAGCGGTGTGCAGATTGCGTATGGTGGCATTGCCCACATAGCGGAAGGGGGCTCCCACATCTTCAACGCTGACATCCGTGTTGTAGGTCAGCGTGTAGCCGTTGCCGTCGAAGATGCCCTGGTAGGGAGCGGTGGTGCTGTAGCCCGCATAGCCGCTGATGGTGATGTCGGCATAGAGGCGTGCGTTCACGTCGCTCCTGCCACCGGCGACGCTCACCATTTTGCAGAAAGCAAGCCAGTCGGACTCGGAGCGGATGGGGAAGAAGTCGGGAGTTAACTGCTCGACAAAGTTGATGGGCGACTCGCCGCGCTCCACATACATGTCAATGTCATAATGCACACACGAACGCGAAAGGTTCAGGATTTTATAGCGCTGGGCGCGCTCGTTGGCGTCGAGCTTATAGGTCTGGTCGTCGACCACCGCGCCGGCATTGTTCTTCGAGACAACGTGCAGCACCATCTGTGCACGGTCGTCCCAGATGGCATGATACTCGTTGGCATAGTCCCATGACACACGAACGGTGTACGCACGCTCATCCTCCCACTTGGCCGAATAGTTGGCTATGCGCAGCAGGTGCAGGTTGTCGACAACGCAGCGGGCGCTCGTGGCACAGTTGTTGGCGGCGGTCCATCCCCAGTCCTGGGTGATGGTACGGCGCACACGGTAGGTCAGGTTGTCCAGCGTACCGCCATTCTTGAGCATGCTCGGCTGAACGTCGTCCACCAGCGTGCTGTCGATATAGGTATAGACCCTCTTTTTGTCGTTCTTGGAATAAAACAGCTGGCCGATGGTGACGAAGTCTTCCTCCTTGCCGGTCAGCGAGCGCTGAACCTCGAAGAAGTCGGTGGGCACCAGGTCCTCGTCGTCCACATAGGGCACCGTCCACTTCAGTTCCACCTTCGCCTTCTGTTCGTCCAAGGCGCGGGCGGTGAGGCCGACGGGCGAATGGATGATGGCCAGGTTGGTTGTCGACGAGGAGACATTCTCGATCAGGTACGAACCCTTGTCGCCTCTCTCCTTGTAGTTGCAGACAATATGGAACTTTCTGTAGGGCACGTTGGCATCGAGCATGATGGTGCCGTTGTTCATGTTGTTGATGTCCACCTTTTGTTTCTTGCCAGTGGCATCCTCGTATTCGTAGTAGGCCTTGGTGATGCTGTCCGAGGCGAGATACCAGGGCAGCTCCAGCTTGCCGGGGTTACGCGGGTTGAGCATCGGCGCTGCTACGAACGGCTTCAGCTTGGAGGCCGCCGCCGGCATGTTGATGGTGACCGACTTGAGGTTCTTCACCGTTTCGGCCGAGCGTCCGCCGTTACCATTGCGGTTGACTTCCCAGGTGAACGTCAGCTTCTTGCCCAACATGTTGTAGGGCACCACCCACTCGGCAGCAAACTCGAAGGTCTTGCCGTCGCTGTTGCGTACCAGTGTCCTGTTTCCACCGTTGCTCTTGGTCAGGCGGGAGGTGCCATTCGAGTTGCCAAGCGTGATGTCGAAGAAACCGTCGGCATCGGTGGTGAACTTACACGACAGCGTCGTATTGCTGTTGTTGATGTCCGTTTCCGACTCCCACTGGAAGATGGTTTGTGTCGATCCGCCTTCCGGCGTCACCTTGAGCTGACCCTTTTCGATCCATGTGTCGGAGTCGCTCGTGTCGTACACGGGAGCCGTGAAGTAGACGATGTTCGTACCGCCCAACCGCACGGTGTAGTTGGCGGCATCGTCCACATAGGTAGCCGATGCCTGCTGAGGCATCAGCCATGCGAGCATCAGCAGCAGCATAAGCCACGGCCGCCCTCGCAAAATGTTCAAATGTTGTTGCATAAATGTTTTTGTTTTATTTCAATTTTGTTTTTTGCTTGTAACTCTCAACTCTCAACTCTCAACTATCCCCTTCCATATCCGTCACGAAGCATGCCACCAAGCCGTAGCTGATAGTAGGACGTATCCATATCTCGGTGAGGTAGTAGTTGGTGTACTCGTCCACCGGCTCGAAAAACATGATGTCCACTTGGTAGATGGCAGCAATGAGCGCATCGACGACGAAGATAATCCACAGGTTGTTCTTCGTGTAGGCTTTCCACTCGCGGCGGGCATAGAAGTAAGTCAGCGTGCAGAGCAGCAGCACCGCCAGCGTGAAGCTGACGGAGCGCATGGGCAGGTTGGCAAGGGGCGGCGGACATAGCACGTCGCGCAGCAGCACCGTGATGCCCATCGACAGCGAGCACCAGTAGTTGAACTGGTAGGTGTTGACGCGTATGTTGAAGAAATACATCCAGATCAGGGCGAAGCAGATGATGTAGAAAATGTTCAGCACCAACTCGGGCCACGTCTCGCTGAGGCCGAAGTGGAAGATGCCGAAAGCTGTCACGCCGACGGACAACGTGCCGCCAATGGCGGTAATCAGGATGTCGGCAACTTTGGTGTTTTTATGAAATCGCGTTTTCATTGAAGATTGTTTTTAGTTGACAAAGGTAAACAGTTTATAATAAAAAACAATGATTTTGACAACGCAAACGGCAAATTTTGCTGATTTTGAAACGATTTTGCTAATTTTGCAACTGCAACACACGACGAAAACGCAGATTTCGTGTTTTTTTCTTTAAACTACGGATTATCTGATGAATCTGAGTTTTTTAAACTACGGATTTCCTGATAAATCTGATTAAAAGTCCGATGAAATCGAGGATTTTTAGACGAGTTTGCTGCGGAAGAGGTAGAACATCAGGCAGGGTGTGACGAAACCGATGATGCTGCCTACGCAGACGTCCGACAGGAAGTGCTGCGAGAGGTAGACGCGCGAGTAAGCCCCCAGGGCGGCCAGCGACAACAGCAGCAGCAGGGTGCCGGCATAGAGGAACTTTGCTGTGGGCTTGCCTTGGCAGGTCTTGCACTGATGGCGGTAGGCCAGGTAGAGTGCGCAGCACGTGCAGAAGACGAAGAAGGTGAAGGCGTGGCCGGAGGGGAACGAGTTGCTGGAGTGCATGTCGATGCCTTCCACCACGGGGAGCACACCGTCGGGGTAGTTCTGGAACGCTACGGCAGGACGCGGCATGTCGAAGAAATATTTCAGCGCCTGCAGCACCGCTCCGCCCGTCAGCTCACAGACGGCGTAGAAGATGGTGAGCTTGACATGCTTCAGCAGCAGCGGAAGCAGCGCCAACACATAGATAGGCCACTCGGCCAGCATTGAGTAGTAGGTGAAGAAGGTGTCCTGCAGCTTGGTGTGGCACGAATTCAGCAGCAGATGAAGCTCCAGTTTCGGGTAGGTGTACAGCAAGCCCAGCACAAACAGCAACAGCACTGCATACGCTATAGCGTAGACTGAAAACGCTTTCTTCATCGTTGGATATGTTAGTGGTCTCAAAACACCCTTATAGTGATAATAAGCTGCAAAGTTAAGCATAATTCTACAATTAACCAAAATGCAACGGGCAAAAATATAAGATTTTGTTAATTCTGCAACATTTTTGCTTATTTTGCAACTCAGCGGTAGGTGTATTGCATCTTCATCGAGATGTAGCCCTTGGGCCATTTCTCACGGTCGAGAAACAGCTTGGCCCGCCCGTGACTGAGCAGGAAAAGGCCCGGGCGAACCTCCTTGAACTCGTAGTACATGTTGTTCTGGCCCTCCTGGTAGCTGATGCGCGTAATCTGCCAGCAGCCGTCGGCGATGTCTACGCGCATGTTGTCGAGCTTCACCACATAGATGGTACGGCCGCCCTGGGTGTAGCTGCCGCTATACTCCATGCCCGTCTCCTTCTTCTTGCGGTGGAGCTTCTGAAGCTCCTTGGCCTTCTCGCGAACCTTCTTGTAGAACTTGTCGTACACGTTGGCACTCATCATGCCGTCGTGCTTCAGGAACGCGGCTATCTGCTTCTCGCTGAGCGGCTGCTGCATCTCCACCATGCGGACGTTGGAGGTGGTGATGCGACCCTTGCTGAAGTGTACGTCCTCAGCCATCGTGATGCCGAAGTGCTTGTGCTCGCGGAGGGCCGTGAGGATGGTGTAATAGCCTGCCAGACGGGCGGCGAAGGTGATGGTGCGGCGGTGGGGAAAGGTGGTCAGGTCGATGTCTTTCTCCAGCTGGCAGGTTACCCGGTAGTCGAGCGTAGACACGCGCTCCTTCAGCGGACGGGCATGGGCCTGCACCTGTTTCAGCAGGTATTCCTCGAACGTCATGCCGTCGGCCAGCACCACCGTCTCAGGAAGGTTGAGCGAATAGGCAATGCTGTCGTCATCCTGTCCCAGTGTGTCCTGAACCGCCAGCACAGTGAGCGTGACGGTAAACAATAGTCGTAGTATGCTCCTGTAACAATCTCTCATCGCCGCAAATATACGAATAATAATCGGAAATACCAAATATATGCACAGAATTAGCTTTTTTTTAAAAAAAATGTGCAAAATCCTTGGAGGAGAAATAATTATTTACTAATTTTGCATATCTAAAAACTAAAAACAATACATTATGAGGAGAAATGTACAATCCAAACTCATCATCTTACTTAGTGTTTTAATGCTGTCTTCTTGTGAGAAGATACTTGAACCGGAGAATGAACAATCTAAACAGGACCCTGCAGAAACAACTCAACAGGAGAATGCCACTGCCCAGTTGAATATCGTTACGCGTGCTGGAGGTGACGATACCGGCGGTGAGGAACTGGCCGATGGCCGGATCTATATCTTTAATGACGCGGGGAAATGCGTCAAGCTGCTCACGACAAACCAGGAAAGCAACCAGGCTGCAGCTCAGTTGGCTGCCGGACGATATACGCTCTACGCCATTGGCGGTAAAGACTTGTCGCGCTTCTCGCTGCCCACGCAGACCCAGGCCACGAAGAACAGCGTGATAACCCGGCTGGAGGGCAAGGTGATGGACGACCTGATGTGGGCCGTGGCTAATGTAGACCTGGAGGACGGCGAGACGCTGAACCAGAACATTGTGCTCGAGTACAAGGTCCTGTGTCTGGATGGTGTTGAGATAAAGAACGTGCCTGCCACCATCACCAGTGTGGAGGTGTCGTTCACTCCGCTCTACAGCTCGATGAAAATGGACGGCACCTATCCTGACACTCCCACGGAGAGCTACAAGATAGCACTTGCCAGACAGTCTGACGGTTCTACATGGAAGGCGGAACCCAGGCAGATGCTCTTCCCCTCGAAGGGCCAGCCTACAGTCAAGGTGTCGATGACCACCGATGCGGGTACGCAGGCCTACTCGTATAATGCAGAGGAGGAGCTGGAGGCCAACCACCACTTCTCGTTAGTCGGAACATACAAGGCTGCCCAGGGCGTCAGCCTGACAGGTATACTTGCCATGGGTGGATGGGGCGAAGACCGTACCATTACCTTTGATTTCGATGATGCCAATGTGGCCTTTGAGAATCCTGTGGCGGGGCAGCGTTGTAACGGATATTATGTGGTGACGGTGGATGAAGCGAACCGCAGGGCCGTCTTGCTGGCCAAGGCGAGCATTGCCTATGAGGCACCTTCAAGTAAAGCTGCATCTGACTGGCTGCAAGCACTGGAGACGGCGATGGCTGCACTGGAGAAACCTGCCGGCGTAAGCAGTGCCTGGCGACTGCCTACCATTGCCGAAACGACAATCTTCACCCAGGACACGCAGGTAACCACCGTAGGAGCTACAAGTGGAAGAACGCTGGAGTATTTCAGTCTGGACGGAGACGTGTTGAACTGGGCTTATTCCGAGAAAGTCAGTACGGGGTATGAATTCCATCATTATAACACTAACTTCGCTGAAGGTATCAGGCTCCGCCCGGTTATTGACATCACCTATTAATACTGCAAGTTATGAAAATGAAGAGACGTATAATTCTTATGGCATTTCTCGCCTCGATGTTGATGGGTTGCGAGAAAACCCTTGTGACTGAGACTGACGGTGGCACACCGGCAGAACAGCAGGGCAACCTGAAGGTGAGCATCTTCCAGCTGGAGCAGATGCCTTTCTCACAGTTTACGCGCAGTGAGGCTGGGGAGCTGGTCACGTGTCTGAACTTTGCGGTCTACGATATGGATGGAAACCGCCTGAATAAGGTCAACCAGAAAAAGGGCGACAGCGACTTTGGCAGTGCGGGGTTCCAGCTGGCGGAGGGCAACTATCAGCTGGTAGCCTTGGCCCACAGCAGTAATGGCAACCCTACGATGACAGATCCTGCCAAGATACAGTTTACGAACAGTCAAGGCTATACGGACACCTTCCTCTATTATTCCAAGGTTACCATCGGCCAGGAGCCTCAGACGCTATCGCTGTCGCTGCGGCGCATCACATCGCTCTGCCGCTTTATCATCAATGATGAAATCCCTGAAGGCGTGGAAGGCATGGAGTTCTATTATCAGGGTGGCAGTGGGCATTTCAATGCTGCCACCGGTTTTGGGGTTACCAAGTCCAAGCAGGATGTCAGTTTTGGGGTAGAGACCGGACAGCGGCAGGCACAGTTTGACCTTTATACGTTCCTGCACGATTCGCAGGGTACCATCCATCTGAAGGTTACCGCCTACGGCGAGAATAAGAGTAAACTGCTGGAGCGTGAGTTTGACGTCCCGATGGAGCAAAACAAGATTACTCGCATATCGGGAGATTTCTTCTCGGGTGCTACTCTTGCCTCTTCGCAGTCGATAACGACGACCACCACCCTTGATGGCGTCTGGGGCGGAGAACAGGTGCTGACGTATTAGTAGCATTGAGAGCTACCTATATAAAAAAGGAGGATATCCCGCGAAACGGATATCCTCCTTTTTTTGTCTTCTGATGTCAGAACTTGATGACTCCCTGCACGGGTTCTGCGGGCGGGATGTCTGCCGAGGCGGCACTCTGGTCGAGGCCGGTAGCCTGGGCGTAGATGCTGTCCAGGATCTCGCGCGTACGCTTGTAGGTAGGTGTCTGCTCTACGGCTGAGATGACATCGTCGTTGTCGAGGTCGTCGGGGCGGAACAGGTAGATATGGGGGCGGCGCTTGTACCGGCGGGCCTGGCTGTCGCCGCCATAGTAGCGGTTGCGGCGGTCCATGCGCCTGGCCTCGGCCTCCTGCTCGGCGGCGATGCGGGTGGCCTCCTCCTGCGTGTTGTGGCGCTGGCGGTGCTGCGACATGCCGTCCACCTGGTCGATGCCGAAGCCGGTGGCGAGGATGGTGACCTTCACCTTCTTGCCCAGCTCGGGGTCGACGGCGAGACCCCACTTGATCTCGAAGTCGCCGAACTTGGCCATGAAGTCGTTGACGTCGTTCATCTCTTCCATCATGAGCGAGTCCTTGCCGTCCTTGCTGCCGGCAAACGAGATGCTGAGCAGGATCTTCTTGGAGTTGAAGACATCGTTCTCGTTGAGTAGGGGTGAGTTGAGGGCGTCGTCGATGGCTTTCTTCACACGTCCCTCGCCCTCGCCATAGCCGGTGGACATGATGGCCACGCCGCCGTCCTTGAGCACCGTCTTGACATCGTTGAAGTCGAGGTTGATGAGTCCGTGGACGGTGATGATCTCGGCAATCGACCTGGCGGCCACAGAGAGGGTGTCGTCGGCCTTGCCGAAGGCATCGAGCACGGTGAGCTCGGGATAGATCTCGCGCAGACGCTCGTTGTTGATGACCAGCAGGGCATCGACGTGCTTCGACATCTCCTCCACTCCGTCCAGGGCCTGGTCAATCTTGCGGTCGCCCTCGAAGCGGAAGGGGATGGTGACGATGCCTACGGTGAGGATGCCCATCTCCTTGGAGACCTTGGCGATGACGGGGGCTGCTCCGGTACCGGTGCCACCACCCATGCCGGCGGTGATAAAGGCCATGCGCGTACCGTCGTTGAGCATCTGCTTGATGTCGTCGAGACTCTCCTCGGCTGCCGCACGGGCCTTCTCGGGCTTGTTGCCGGCTCCGAGTCCTTCCTTGCCAAGCTGCAGGTGGACAGGCACGGGGGAGTCGTTAAGTGCCTGGTTGTCGGTGTTGCAGAGCACGAAGGTCACATCGTGGATGCCCTCGCGGTACATGTGGTTGACGGCATTGCCGCCGCCGCCGCCTACACCGATTACTTTGATGATGCTGTTCTCCCTTTCGGGTTCACCGAAGTCTAATAATATGTTGTTGTCGGTCATAGATATTTACTATTTAACGATTTACGATTTACTATTTACTATTTCTTGAGATTCCTGAGGGTTACTCTTCGTCCTCCACTATCTTGCTGGCTGTGGACTTGAGCCAGCGTCCCAGCTTGCGCAGGGGACTGTTCTCCTGGCGGATGCGCTCTCGCTCGCGCGCTTCCTCCTCCTCTCGCTCGCGCTCCAGACGGGCTTCCTCCTCACGCTTGCGCCGGGCTTCCTCCTCAGCGCGGCGTATCTCCTCGGCACTGCGCACCACGCCCTGGGGAGTCTCACTGGCCTGGCGGGCGCGACGCTGCTCGACGGTCTCGGGCTGCGTGACCGTGCGTGGCTGGGAAAAGAGGTCGCCGTTGGGGTCTATCTCTACGCCCGCACAGTTGATGTCGCCCTTGGCCAGCAGACCCAGCACGGTGTTCATCTTGCCGTCGTGGGCATTGATGTCGGCAACGGTAGAGGTGATGGTCTGCGTGACGAACTTGGCTATGCGCACCTTGTCGATGTGGGTATAGTTGCGGAAGGCTTCGTCGATGGACTTCATATTGGAGCCGCCACCGGTGAGGATGATGCCGCCCAGCAGCTTGTCGCAGTAGTCCTCCGGCACCTGGCACCACACGTTGGCGATGATCTCCTCCAGTCTGCCCTCGACAATCTCGATGAACTTGCGGGCCTCGATCTGCCGCTCGGGGTCGATGGAGTATTTCAGGTTGTTGTCGATGTCGTTGTTGTCGGTATAGGCACAGCCGTACTTGAGCTTCATCTTCTCGGCATCGCTCTCCTCCATCTGCAGCGAGGCGATGTCCTTGGTGATATTGTTGGAACCCAGGGGAATGACGGCCAGATGGCGCAGCACGTTCTTGAAGTAGACGCTGACGGTGGTAGTGTCGGCTCCCAGGTCGACGAGCGCACAACCGGAGCGCTTCTCTGCCTCGGTAAGCACACTGTCGGCCAATGCCAGCGGGGCGAGGTAGAACTCGGCGATGCTGATGCCTGCCGACTCGAAGCACTTGTTGAGGTTCTTGTTGAATGAGCGCCGCTGGAGAATGTTGAGGAAGTTGCCCTCGATATGGTTGCACTGGATGCCCACGGGGTCGAGCTGATACTGCGAGTCGACCTTGTACTCCTGCACGGCGGCATCGAGAATCTCCTGGTCGGGATATTTCATGTTGCGGTTGGCATCCATCAGTTCGATGACCATCTCCTGGGTGACCTGAGTCTCGCCGGGCAGGTCTTTGGCAATGAGATTGCGAATAGAGCGGATTGACTGTCCACCAACACCGACATACACCTGCGTGATGCTGGTCTTGAGCTGTTTCTCCAGACGGTTGACGATGCTGGTCAGGCACTGGGCGGTCTTGTCGATGTTGTAGACCACACCCTTGCGGATGCACTGCGAAGCGTTTTCCTTGACGAAGGCGAGCACCTGGATGCTTCCGTCAAGATTCTTCTTTCCTGCAATGCCGGTCATCTTGGATGACCCTAATTCGATTGCTACGATAAAATCCTTTGACACCATATGTTTACTATTTACTTGTTTCCGTTTCTTTTTTGTTTATGACTTGCGCTTCTTACAGATAATCTGATTGTCGAACTCGACGCTGACATAGGAGTACTTGTTCCAGCCTGCCTTGGAGAGCCCGTACTTATAGAACTTCTCAAGTCGGTCGAACTTACGACTCAGTCCGACGGGCTGACCCAGATAGACGATGTGGTCGCCGACGCGGGGAACCATCTCGATGGTTCCGTCGGGCAACACGTTGATCTGTTCGGTCTGGCAGAACCACAGCTTGTGGCTCACCAGGAAGTTGCCTACGCGGCGGAGCTCCTTCTGGGCATAGGGCTTGGTGATGTGGCCGGTGGCTACTACCAGGTCGCTGACATACTGGGTGTTGGGCATGATGTGGCCATAGGTGTCGACGTAGTAGTCATCGCCGTTGTCGGCCTTGACGCGTATGACGGGCAGGCGCTGCGACAGCTGGATGTGCACATGGCCGGTGAGGGTCTTGTAGCACTGCGCTGTCTCGACGAGCGGATTCTTGAGCATGGTTTCTTCGATCTTGCGCGTGTCTATCTGGTCCATGCTCACGCCCATGGGATAGAGCCGTGTGCGGATGAGCTCGCGCCTCACTTCCTCGGCACTGAGGAACCCCTGCACTGCTCCTTGCTCGATGTTGATCTCTACCTTGCGGCATGCATCGTACAGGGCGTCGGGCCGGTTGAAGATGGTGACTGCCAGCAGTAGGTAGGCCGCGATGATGATGTCGGCCAGGATGATGAGTGTCTTTTTTGCGTTGATATGCACGATGCTGAGGAATTTTCGTTGTTTTACATCTTACTTTCCAGGATAGCGGTCATCTGTGGCACCATGTTGTCCAGGTCACCGGCTCCGAGCACGATGAGTACATCGAAGGTGCGGCTCTCGACCAGAGGAATGACATCGTCCTTGCGGATGAGCTGCTTCTCGACACCTGGGCGCAGGTGGTCGTAGATGAGCTGTGACGTGACGCCGGGGATGGGCTGTTCGCGAGCAGGATATATCTCGGTGAGGATGACCTCGTCGAGCAGACTCAGCGCATCGGCGAAATCACCGTAGAAGTCGCGGGTGCGGGTATAGAGATGTGGCTGGAAGATGGCCGTGATCTTGCGGTCCTTGTAGAGCTCGCGGATGCTGCGGACACTCTGGTAGATTTCCTTGGGGTGGTGGGCATAGTCGCTGAGGAACACCAGCTGCGGGGTCTTGATTTTGAAGTCGAAGCGACGCTCCACCCCGCCATAGGTCTTCATGCCCTGGCGCAGTTCGTCGGCGGTACATCCGGACAGCTGTGCCATGGCCATGGCGGCAATGCCGTTCTCGATGTTGATGGGGATGGGCTGTCCCAGCTCCACATTGCTGACCGACTGGATGGGGGAGATGAAGTCGAAGGTAATCTCGCCATTGTCAATACGGATGTTCTCGGCATGGAAGTCGCCTTCGCTGAGGCTGTAGTCATAGCGGCGCACTCCCTCGGACAGGTGCTCCTGCATCTCGAGGCCTCGGTGGATGATGAGTGCTCCTTCGGGCTGGATGAGCTCGGTGTAGTGGCGGAAGCTCTCGAGATAGGCTTCTTTGGTGCCATAGATGTCGAGATGGTCGGGGTCGGTGCTGGTGATGACGCTCATATAGGGGCGTAGCCAGTGGAAGGAACGGTCGAACTCATCGGCTTCGATGACCACGTAGTCGCTGTCGGAGAGGATATAGTTGGTGCCGTAGTTCTTGGAGATGCCCCCCAGGAATGCATTACAGTCGAGGTGGCTCTGGTGCATGATGTGTGCACACATGGTCGAGGTGGTGGTCTTGCCATGGGTGCCTGCCACGCACAGTCCGCGATGCTGGCGGGTGAGGGTGCCTAATACCTGGGCGCGCTTCTGTATGTCGAAGCCGTGCTGGCGGAAATATTGCAGCTCGGCATGCTCGGCAGGGATGGCGGGTGTGTAGACGACGAGGCATGATGACGGTTGGAGGCAGGCGGCAGGAATCTGGGCGACATCCTCGTCATAGTGGACGAGCATGCCCTCCTGCTCTAACTGGCGGGTGAGTGTGCTGGGGGTCTTGTCGTAGCCTGCCACCACAAGGCCTCGTTTCAGAAAATAGCGGGCGATGGCACTCATTCCGATGCCACCGGCTCCTACAAAATAGACGGCTTTGATATCTTTAATTTCCATGCTGTGCTAATTTTATCACTTCTTTTGCTATGATTTCGGCAGAGTTGGGAAGGGCCATCTTCAGGATGTTGTCGCTGAGGGACTGTAGCTTGGCTTTGTCCTTGACGGTGTCGATGGCCAGGGCAAGCAGCTGCGCGGGGGCTTCGGCGTCCTTGACATAGAGGGCGGCCTGACGATTGACCAGTGCCAGCGCGTTCTTGGTCTGATGATCCTCGGCGACATTGGGACTGGGTACCAGGATGACGGGTTTGCCCAGCAGGCAGAACTCGCTGATGGAACCCGCCCCGGCACGGCTGATGACCAGGTCGGCGGCCTGATAGGCTGCCGCCATGTCGCTGATGAAGTCGGTGACAACCAGGTTGGCGGGCTTGCCGACTTTATCCAGCTGGTCCATTATCTGCTGGTGGTAGTATTTGCCTGTCTGCCAGATGAACTGGATGTTGCTCTCCCGCACCAGGTCGAGATGCTGGAGCAGGCTCTCGTTGATGGTGCGTGCTCCCAGGCTGCCTCCCACCAGAAGGATGGTCTGCTTCGTCGGGTCGAGACCGAATGACTGCAATGCCTCGGTGCGGCTGGTGGTGCTTGCGAGCAGTTGCTGGCGCACGGGATTGCCCGTCAGCATAATCTTCTCGGCAGGGAAAAACCTTTCCATACCCTCGTAGGCCACGCAGATCTTGCTGGCCTTCTTGGCCAGCAGCTTATTGGTGACGCCTGCATAAGAGTTCTGCTCTTGCAGCAGGCATGGGATGCCCATGGCTGCTGCTATGTTCAGTGTCGGCCCACTGGCATAGCCGCCAACGCCCACAGCCACCTGAGGACGGAACTCGCGGATAATCTGACGGGCCATGCGCTGACTCTTCCATATCTTGTAGAGCACCTTGATGTTCTTCAGCAGGTTCTTGCGGTCGAAGCCCTGAATGGGAAGGCCTTTGATGTCGTAGCCCGCAGCAGGCACTCGCTGCATTTCCATGCGTCCCAAGGCGCCCACAAACAGGATCTTGGCTTCTGGCTGCAGCGCCTTGACAGCGTTGGCAATGGAAACGGCCGGGAAGATGTGGCCTCCCGTACCTCCACCACTGATGATGACTCTTAATTCGTTGCTCATATACCTATTGTTTAAATTATGAACTGCAAAGTTACTAATTTCTAATTGAATTTATACCATTGTGGGTTCGTTTTCTTTTTCTTTCTTCATCTTTGCCGAACGGCTCACGCTGAGGATGGCTCCGATGTAGGCGCAGTTGATGATGGTCGATGTACCACCCTTCGAGATGAGCGGCAGCGGTTGGCCGGTTACGGGTGCCAGTCCAACGGCTACCATCATGTTGAAGATGGCCTGGATGACGAGTAGCAGTCCCAGTCCCATGACCAGGAATGCGGGGAAGTTGTTCTCGCAGCGGCTCGCTATACGTGCGCAGCGATAGAGCAGCATGATGTAGAGCAGCACTACGACAATAGCTCCGATGATGCCCAGTTCCTCGATGATGATGGCGAAGATGAAGTCGGAGAAGGCCTGAGCCAGGAAGTCGCGCTCGACAGACTTGCCCGGTCCCTTGCCTACGACACCGCTTGACACGATGGCGATATTGGCATGTGCCACCTGGGCGTCCTTGTCCAGATCGTAGTCCATTGGCGAGACCTCGTCCTTGTTGAACTTCATGATGCGGCTCTTCCAGGTGTCGGCACGGTGGAACATCTTCTCGACGAAGCTGGGATCTTCCTTGGGAGCGTCGGTCTGCTCGGTCTGAGTCAGCTGCTGGTCTTTATTGCTGTTGTCATGACCAACCAGTAGTACCATACTGACGGCAAAGACAACAACGAAGCTGAGGATAGCTGCCAGCTTGCCCAGTTGGCGGAGCGGCACCTGTCCGTAGAACATCATCAAAAAGACCACGACAAAGAGCATGGCTGCCGTCGAGAGGTTCTCCAGTCCGATGAGGAAACAGGCAATCATTGTAATCCACATTATCCACTTGAAGGCCTTTCTGTCGGCTCCGTTTTCACGCTGCATGGCACTGAGAATCTGTGCTACGGCCAGCACGATGGAGCCCTTGGCGATTTCTGATGGTTGGAAGGTGAATCCCAGGAAGTTAATCCATCGTCCGGCATCGCCCACCTTTGTCCCGGCCAGGAGCACCCATAGCAGCGTGACGGCAGAAATGAGCAGCAGGAAAGGTGTCATCAGCTTGAAGTAGCGGCAGGGGATGTTGAGCGTGATCAGTGCTACCAAGGCACCAAATCCGATGGTGCCGGCGTGGTAGACGATAGGTCCGATGTAGTTGCGGCTCTTGTATGTCAGACCGCTGGAAGCAGAGAATACTTCCACGATACTGATCATGCAGAGGAAGAAGAACACCATCCAGATGACCTTGTCGCCCTTGAAGAGATTGCCTATTTTCTTGTTCATTTACAGATTTCTTACTAATTGCTTGAATTGTTCACCGCGGTCCTCCATGTTCTTGAACAGGTCGAACGAGGCACAGCAGGGTGACAGCAGGACGGTCATGCCCGGCTGGGCCATCTCATAGCAGGCCTCTACGCACTCCTTCATCGAGTGGGTGTCGCGAACGGGGATGCCCAGGGAGTCGAAGTTGTCGTGCAGCTTCTGGTTGTCGGCACCCAGGTATACCAGTCCGGCACACTTCTCCTTGACCAGCGGGATGATAGGGCCATAGTCGTTGCCCTTGTCCTTGCCGCCAATGATGAGGATGGTCTTTGTCTTCATGGATTCCAGCGCATACCAGCAGGCATCGACGTTGGTAGCTTTTGAGTCGTTGACATATTGCACTCCCCGGACGCTGCAGACCTTCTCCAGACGGTGCTCGACACCAGGGAAGTCGCTCAGCGACTTGCGGATAATCTCTTTCTTGATGCCTGCAATGTTGGATGCTATTCCTGCAGCCAGCGAATTGTAGATGTTGTGTTTGCCGGTCAGGCTCAGCGACTCTTGCTCCATATTGAATGGCTCCGGCTGTTCGATCTTGTACTGTCCCTCCTCAATGTAGCCTATGCTGCCTTTCTCCTTCAGCTCAGAGAAAGGATACTGGATGGCCTGGATGTCGTACTTTGCAAGCTCTGCCTGGATCACAGGGTCGTCGTTCCAATAGATGAAGGCATCTTGGTGGGTCTGGTTCTGGATGATTCGCATCTTGGCATCAACATAGTTTTGCATCTTGAAGTCGTAGCGGTCCAGATGGTCGGGAGTGATATTCAGCAGCACGGCAATGTTAGCACGGAAGTCGTACATGTTGTCGAGCTGGAACGAGCTGAGCTCAATGACGTAGTACTCGTGCGGATCCTCTGCTACCTGCAAAGCCAGCGAGTTGCCAATGTTTCCTGCCAGCCCCACATCGTAGCCTGCCGCCTTGAAGATATGGTAGATAAGGCTCGTCGTGGTGGTCTTGCCGTTGGATCCTGTAATGCAGATCATCTTCGACTGCGTGTAGCGGCCGGCAAACTCTATCTCGCTGATAATGCGGATGCCCTTCTCCTTGATTTTCAGAATCATAGGAGCGGTATCGGGAATGCCGGGACTCTTGATAATCTCGTCAGCGTTCAGTATCTGTTCCTCGGTGTGATGGCCTTCCTCCCAGCTGATGTGGTGGTCGTCCATCAGTTTCTTGTACTTGTCGTGAATCTTCGACATATCACTGACGAATACGTCGAATCCTTCCTTCTTGGCCAGAACGGCTGCACCAGCACCACTCTCTCCGGCTCCTAATATAACTATTCTGCTCATGCTGATATATTATCTGATTTTCAATGTTATAATGGTCAATGCTGCTAATATAATCGTAGTAATCCAGAAACGGACGGTAATCTTCGACTCGTGGAACGGCCGGTGAGGCCAGCCTTTCAGGATATATGTGCTGGTGGGGTCGAGCTGTGAGTCGAGCCTGCGGAATGTGTCGTGTATCGGGGTGGCACGGAACACGCGGACGCGCTTTCCCTTACGTTTCTGCAGTTTGAACCACTGGGTCTGGATGATGACGCTGAGGCTCTCGATGAAGAAGATGCCGCAGAGGATAGGCACCAGCAACTCCTTGTGTATGATGACGGCGCACACTCCGATGATACCGCCGATGGTCAGCGACCCTGTGTCCCCCATGAAGATCTGGGCGGGGAAGGCATTGTACCACAGGAAACCTATCATGGCTCCGATGAAGGCACTAAGGAACACTACTAACTCCTGTGAGCCTGGAATATACATGATGTCGAAGTAGGCAGCGTAGACGATGTGTGATGATATATATGCAAAGACGAGCAATGCCACACCGATGATGGCCGAGTTACCTGCACACATACCATCCATGCCGTCGTTGAGGTTGGCACCGTTGGAGACCGCTGTCACCACGAGGATGGTCATGATGACGAACAGAACCCATCCGGCTGCCACCTTGTATTCGCCTAAGAACGACATAACGCTCGAGTAGTTGAGGTTGTGGTTCTTGATGAATGGGATGGTGGTCTGTAGTGACTTCACGGCTTCGCTCTTGTGTTTCACCACAATCTCCTGGTTCTGTCTGGCCTCAGAGACATTCTCGCGGACCACCGCATCAGGGCTCAACCAGAGGGTCAGGCCCACGATGAAGCCTATCGATACCTGTCCGATGATTTTGTATTTGCTTTTGAGCCCGTCCTTCTTCTTTCGGAAAATCTTGATGTAGTCGTCCATGAATCCCAGAAATCCCAGCCACACCGTAGTGACTATCATGAGCAACAGGTAGGTGTTGCGCATGCGGCCCAGCAGCAGAACGGGTATCAGTATGCTGACTATGATGATGATGCCACCCATGGTAGGCACACCCTTCTTCTGTTCTCCAAAGGGGTCGATGCTGGGGTCACGGGCTGTCTCTGAGATGTTGTGCCGCTTCATCCACTTGATGAAGTACTCACCGAACCATGCTGAGATGAGCAGCGACAAGATGAGAGCCAGCAACGCGCGGAACGAGATATACGACCAGATGTGTGCCCCTGGAATGTCGTATTGCTCTAAGAATCTGAAGATGTAATATAGCATTGCTTTCTATTTTTTTTTGTTGTTGTTTCGATATTTCGATATTTCGATATTTCGATGTTCCGATATTTCGATGTTCCGATGTTTCGATGCTTCGATGTTCCGATGTTCCGATGCTTCGAAGTTCCGATGTTCCGATGTTTCGATGCTTCGAAGTTCCGATGTCCAGTCTACGCCTGGAAGATCTCTCTCACCACCTCTCGGTCGTCGAAGTGATGTTTCACACCCTTGATTTCCTGATAGTCTTCGTGGCCTTTGCCTGCTATGAGGATGACATCGCCCTTCTGGGCCAGCATGGTGGCTGTCTTGATGGCTTCCTTGCGGTCGGCGATGCTGATCACTTTCTTCATCTGCTGGGCATTCAGTCCTGCCAGCATGTCGTTGATGATGTCCTGGGGTTCTTCGAAACGTGGGTTGTCGGAGGTGATGATGACGCGGTCGCTCTGCTTGACGGCTTCCTGGGCCATCAGCGGACGCTTGCCTTTGTCGCGGTTGCCGCCGGCACCGCAGACGGTGATGACCTGTCCGCCTTTCCCGTCGAGTACCTCGTGAATGGCATTCAGCACATTCTCCAGGGCATCAGGGGTGTGCGCGTAGTCTACAATAGCCGTCACACCTTCTGCCGAGCGGATGGGTTCCAGTCTGCCAGCCACACTCTTCAGTGTGCTCAGGATGACCAGGATGTCCTCTGGTTTCTTGCCCAGCATGACCGCTGCTCCATAGACAGCCAGCAGGTTGGAGACATTGAATTTGCCAATAAACTGCACCCCTACCTCACGTCCGTCAATCTCAAGGTACATGCCTTCGAAGTGGCACTCTATGATACGGGCTCTGAAGTCGGCCATAGACCGGGTAGAGTAGGTCTTTACTTGTGCCTTGGTGTTCTGCACCATCACGGAGCCGTTCTTGTCGTCAGCATTTGTAATGGCGAAGGCATCCTTGGGCAGGGCGTCGAAGAATGCTTTCTTGGCATCGCGGTAGTTCTCGAACGTCTTGTGGTAGTCCAGATGGTCGCGCGTCAAGTTGGTAAACAGTCCGCCGGCAAACTTCAGTCCACCAATGCGCTTCTGTGCAATGGCATGACTTGAGCATTCCATGAAGGCATACTCGCATCCAGCCTCTACCATACGAGCCAGCAGATGGTTCAGCTCGATGGGGTCGGGGGTGGTATGGTCAGCGGGTATGGCTTCACCCTCTATATAGTTGCATACGGTGGAGAGCAGGCCGCATTTGTGTCCGAACTTGCGAAACATATTATATAATAAGGTGGCGATGGTGGTCTTGCCATTCGTACCCGTCACACCCACCAGCTTCAGGTGCTTTGAGGGTTCGCCATAGAAGACGGTAGCAACAGGTCCTACGGCCTCTTCGGTAGAAGTCACCTGGACGTAGGTGACACCCTCCTGACGTTCCTCGGGCAGGTCTTCGCACAGCACTGCAGCAGCACCCAGTTCCAGTGCTTTGGGTATGAAGCGATGACCGTCCGTCTGTGTACCCTTGATGGCTACGAACAGATGTCCCTTTTCTATCTTGCGCGAGTCGATGTTCACGCCTGTGATGTCAGCCTCGGCATTGCCGATGATGCTGACGGGTTTCACGTCTTTCAGCAGTTCACTCAGTTTCATATATACCTTATTATATAATATATTTTGTTCAAATGTCAATATGCTCTCTTTCTATTCCAAAGTCAATATACACTCGCTGCCCTTGGAGATTTGTTTTCCTGCGGGGTAGCTCTGTCGCTTCACTTTACCTCGCCCATGCACTTTTACCTTCAGTCCGCGACGTTCCAACTGGTAGACGGCATCACGGGCGCCCATGCCTGTCACATCGGGTGTGATGTCTTGCTGGTACTTTGTACCGTTAGTCGTGCGCTTGTCAATACCCAGTTGGTAGAGCACCTGGTTGGCTTCTTGGCTGTTGCCGATCTTGACATCAGGGATTACTACCGACTGCTCGTCGTGGGCATCGTCGATGCTTAAGTTGAGCTTGCGGGCCATTACGCCCTCGGCAATATGGTGGAACACGACACCGCTCATACCACCGCCCGATGCTGGCAGTCCAGTCTTCTTGATACAAACGATGCACGAATAGAGTGGATCGTCGGCAGGGAAGAATCCTGCAAACGAGAGCCAGTAGCGAGTGATGCCCGAGTGGTAGCTTCCGTGCTGGTCGGCAACCTGGGCTGTTCCCGTCTTTCCTGCTACCTTGAACAGCTTCGAACCGGCTTTCTTGCCCAGTCCCTGACTGACCACATGTTCCAGAATGGTCTGCATGGTCTTGATAGCCTTGGGGCTGGCAATCTGGCGTTTCAGTACCCTGGGTTCAAACTCCTTGATGACCTCGCCGTTCTTCAGCACCTGCTTGACGAATCGGGGTTGCATCATCTTGCCGTTGTTGGCAATGGCGTTGTAGAATGAGACCGTGTTGATGGGTGCTATCTGTGTCTCATAGCCTATCGACATCCAGGGCAGGGTGGTCTTGCTCCAGTATTTCGAGCGGTCTTGCGTCTTGGTGTCTGGCATGCGGATGTAGGGAGGATGATATCCCACCAGCGGCAGCTTCAGGTCCTCGTGGATGCCCACGCGATAGAGTCCTTCGACGTATCTGGTGGGATTGCTGCCGTAGAACTTGTCGATGACGTAGCTCACACCGATGTTGGAGCTCACCTCGAGTGCCCGGGCTACATTGATGTCGCCATAGCCGCCTCTGCGCCAGTTGTGGTCCTTCATGGGCCGTCCGTGCATGTCCATCACGCCGCTGCCGGTATGGATGATGAAGCTGGTGTCGTTGGGGATCACCTCATCGTCGAGTGCCACGAGGAACGAAGCCACCTTGAACACGGAACCCGGCTCGCAACGATAGCTGATGGCTGAGTTGACACCTTCGATATACTCGCCCTCGCTGTTTCTCATCAGGTTGACGATAGCCTTGATGTCGCCCGTCTCCACCTCCATGAGTATGGCCACGCCCATCTCTCCGTTCACCAGCTTCAGCTCGTCCGTCAGAGCGCGCTCAGCCAGGTCTTGCATATTCACGTCGATGGTGGTCACGATGTCGCATCCGTCGATGGGCATGGTGACGGGGATGTTCATGTATTTGTTCAGCACCTTGCGCCGTCCGGTGATGCCTGGTGTGCCGCGCAGGATGGAGTCGTAGGAGAGTTCCAGTCCGAAGTATGCCGAGTCCTTGGCACCGTAGAGACCCCCGATGGTGCGCTGTGCCAGCGATCCGAAGGGGCGGTTGCGCGAGTTGAACTCTTCCTCGTGGAACCCGCTCTTGTACTTGGGCATGTTGAGGAAGGGCAGCTGTCGCACTTCCATATAGGTGTTATAGTTGATGCGTCGTGGCCAGATGGCCCAGTGGCGTGCTCCCACACTGCCGTTTCTGTTCTTCTTGTGGCGTCCTTCTTCCAGCAGCTGCTTGAACTCTTCGGCTGTGCGCTGTGGGAAAATCTTGTTCAGCCCCTCGCAGACGGAGTCCAGCTTGTCGAGCCACAGCGAGTCGTCGTCGAAGGCCGATGCCTGGAAGTCCATGAAAATCTTGTATTCGGGTATGGAGGTAGCCATCAGCTGTCCGTCGCAGCTGAGAATGTTGCCTCTGTTGGGCTTCACGCTCACGCTGTCGCGTTTCAGTCGGTCGGCCACCTCGGTCCAGTATTGTTTCTTGGCGGTCATGATGTAGAGAGCCTTGCCGATGACGGCCAGGCCGAGGAACGTCATGATGAAGGCTATCATCATGAATCGCGGCATTACTTTTCCTTTGTCGAATGTGCTCATCTCTTCTCTACTCTTCTATTTGTATGATGTATGGGGGCTGGTCTGCCTGATGCAGCAGCGAGTCCTGATTTTGTTTTAGTATGTCCAGCACATGGCTCTCGCGGCATTTCTCGGTCAGTGTGCTCGACGAGGTGAGAGCCTTGAACTTGGCATCCTTGAGTTCTGTTTCCAGTCGGTCGATGGTGATCATGTCCTGCTGGCACTGGTAGCGAAAAGCCACGTAGACGGTAGCGAAGGCCACAATCAGTATGAACAGCCATATCTGCGAGCGCATAAACTCGGTGGTCAGCAGGTCGCCGCCCAGTATGGTGCGCAGGCTGACCTGGCTGGAAGGCTTGGGGTCTTCCTCCTTGGCCGTGTCCTTGATTTTCTGGATGGCTTCCTTCAGCTTCTTCTCGGTCTGCTGTTCCTTTGCTTCCTCTTGCTGTTCTTCTGCCAGCATGTTCTTCTCTTCTTCCATCTTGGCTTTTTACTGTATCTTTTCTGCTATTCTGAGTTTGGCACTTCTGCTGCGGGGATTCTGTTGTTGTTCTTCTTCGCTGGGTGTGGTCACCTTGTTCACCAGTCGGAAGGGTGTGCTGATGCGTCCGTAGAAGTCCTGCTCGATGCGTCCTTCGGCATTGCCTGCCTTCATCACGTTCTTCACAATGCGGTCTTCCAGCGAGTGGTAGGTGATGATGCTCATTCTTCCGCCCTCGGCCAGCAGCTGTGTAGCACCCCGCAGCATGTCGCGCAGGGCATCCATCTCGTGGTTCACCTCTATGCGCAGAGCCTGGTACACGCGGGCCAGATCTTTTTTCTCGCGTTCCGACCGCATCATCGGCTCCACCAGTTCGCTGAGGTCGGCTGTGGTGGCTATGGCTTTCTGCCTGCGGTATTCGACTACAGCCTTGGCCAGGCGCCGTGCTTGTTTCAGCTCACCGTAGAGGTAGAATACGTCGGCCAGCTGCTCCTCAGTGTAGTTGTTCAGCACGTCGGCAGCGGTCTGCCCCGCACGCTTGTTCATGCGCATGTCCAGCGGAGCGTCGAAACGGAAGGAGAAGCCACGGGTCTCGTCGTCGAAGTGGTGGCTCGACACCCCCAGGTCGCCCAGCAGTCCGTCGATATGGTCTACACCGTAGTAGCGCATCCAGTTGCTGATATATCTAAAGTTGCTTCTGACGAAGGTGAATCTATCATCACTGACGATGTTTTTTTCTGCGTCGGCATCCTGGTCGAAGCTATACAGATGACCGCTCTTGCCCAGTCGTGACAGGATTTCCCTGCTGTGTCCACCTCCGCCGAAGGTCACGTCTATGTAAATGCCATCGGGCTGAATATTCAGCCCGTCGACACTCTCCTTCAGCAATACAGGAATGTGATATGTCTCAGCGGTTGTCATCATTGTTGGTCTTCTCCCATCAGTTGTTCCAGTGCCTGTCCGAAGTCTTCGGCACTCATCTGTAGTTCCTGGGCTTTCTTAAGGCTCCATATCTCGATGGTGTCGCCCATGCCGGTGAACTTGATGTCGAGCTCGATGTCTGCCATGTTCAGGTAGCGCTTGGGAATCAGGAATCGCCCGTTGCCGTCGAGGGTCATCACCTCAGCCTCTGACACGAACTTGCGGAACACCTCCTGCTGCTGTTTGTTCCAGCGGTTCAGGCGTTGCCGCAGCTGGTCCATCTGCTCGTTCCACACGCTCTCAGGATAGAGCACCAGACAAGGCTGGAAAACATCCTTGCGCAGCACCATTCGCTCTTCGCTCCCAGCCTGCAGCACCTTGCGGAAGATGGCAGGAAGGAAGGCGCGCCCCTTGGCGTCTATCTTGGCCTCTATATTTCCTAAGAATCGCATGTGTACCTCTTTTTATATGAGTTTGGGTGCAAAGATAAACATTTTCCCCCACTTTCCTCCACTTTTCTCCACTTTTTTTAGTGAATATTTTATAAAATTGCATTTTTGCACATTTTTTCCTGAAAAGTGCATACGTTTTCTGAACTTTTCACTACCTTTGCAGATTGTTAATGAAAACTTGAGAGAATTATGGCTCAGATATCAGAAAAGACGATTGACATAGAAAGTATTCTTCGCGGCAAGTTGGGTGCCAAGTCTAAGTGGGTGCCGGGATTTCTCGTGGGCTGGCTCAAGCGCATAGCCCATCAGGACGAGGTGAACGCCTTCCTTTGGGAGTCGCGCGACAAGACGGGCACAGAATGGCTGGAAGAGTGTGTGCGCTATTTGAAGATGACGCTGGTGGTGAAAGGTCGCGAAAACCTGCCCGACCCCAATGACGGACGTGTCTACACCTTTGTGTCGAACCATCCGCTGGGTGGCGAGGACGGTGTAGCACTGGGAGCCATTATCGGGCGCCACTACGACTCGCGGTTCCGCTATCTGGTCAACGACCTGCTGATGAACCTGCCCGGACTGGCTCCGCTCTGCATTCCCATCAACAAGACGGGCCGTCAGAGCCGCAACTTCCCGGCGATGGTCAAGGCGGGCTTCGAGAGCCAGAACCACATGCTGATGTATCCTGCCGGCATCTGCTCGCGCAAGCGCAATGGAGTGATTCGCGACATACCTTGGTCGAAGACCTTCATTCAGAAGAGCGTAGAGTATCACCGCGACGTGGTTCCTATTCACTTTAGTGGTGAGAACTCGAAGTTCTTCTATCGGTTGGCCAACTTCAGCGACCGCTTTCTGCCCTTCAATCTGGCTATGCTCTTCCTGGTGGACGAGATGTATAAGAATGTGGGTAAGACTTTTGAGGTGAAGATAGGGAAGCCCATTCCCTGGCAGACCTTCGACAAGAGCAAAACCCCGATGGAATGGGCGAAATTTGTACAAGACCAAGTGTATAATCTGTAGATAAACTAGAACAACTATCATAACCCCAGGCAAAGCAATGGAACAACCGATCATCTCTCCTATCAGCAAAGACTTGCTAAAAAGCGAGCTTACTGCCGACAAGCAGTTGCGCATGACCAACAAGAGTCATAATCAGATTTATGTCGTCACGGCGCACAATGCGCCCAACGTGATGCTCGAGATAGGTCGTCTGCGTGAGATTGCTTTCCGTGAGGCAGGAGGCGGCACGGGCAAGGATGCCGACATCGATGAGTTCGACACCAGCGACAACTGCTACAAGCAGCTTATCGTGTGGAATCCAGATGATGAAGAGATAATTGGCGGCTACCGCTATCTGCTGGGTACCGACTGGCAGTACGACGAGCAGGGGCAGCCCATTCTGGCTACGAGTCACATGTTCCACTTTTCTGAGAAGTTTATCCGCGAGTATGCTCCACGGACGGTGGAGCTGGGCCGGTCGTTTGTCTCGCTGCCCTATCAGTCGTCGCGCATGGGAGCGAAGAGTCTTTTTGCGCTCGACAACCTGTGGGACGGTCTGGGAGCCATACCCGTCATTCGCCCGGCGGTGAAGTATTATTTCGGCAAGATGACCATGTACCCCTCGTACATCCGCAAGGGTCGCGACATGATACTCTACTTCCTGAAGAAGTATTTCGATGACAAGGAGAAGCTGATTATCCCGATGAAACCGCTGGAATTGGAAACAGACAAGGATGAGCTGGATGCGCTGTTCTGTGGTCAGGACTTCAAGGAAGACTATCTGATACTGAACCGCGAGATTCGCAAGATGGGCTACAACATCCCTCCGCTGGTGAATGCCTATATGGGTCTGTCGCCCACGATGAAGCTCTTCGGCACGGCCATCAACTATGGTTTTGGCGACGTGGAGGAGACGGGCATTCTGATAGCTATCGACGAGATTTTCGAGAGCAAGCGCAAGCGTCATATTGATACCTTCATGCAGGAGCACCGCGAGGACATCAAGATAACCTCGGGTGCCAACAAGATATTCTATAAGGAGAAGGGGTAGTTATACGATAGGCAGCACTATTCCGTTGGTATTATACGATAGGCAGGGATATTCCGTTGATTTTCTGGTAAACGTCCAGGGCGTAGACATCGGTCATGCCTGAGATGTAGTCGATGACGGCCATGAGGCGAGTCTGCAGGTCGGCAGCATTGATGTCGTACTGTGACGAGACACGGCCGATGAGCTGTTGCGAGTAGTAGCGCTGCGGGTTCATCACTGCTTCTGTCATCTTCTCCATCAGCGTAGCCATGATTTGATAACCCGACAGTTCCACATCCAGCACGGGCCGGCTTTTGTACACCTGCTCTACCGATAGTTTGGAGCATCGCTTGTAGGCCTCGTGCTGCCGAGGGCTGATATGGTCGATGAGGCTGCCTTTAAAGGTTCCGGCCAGGATTTCGTCCTCGTGATTGATGAATGCCTTCACGCATTCGTTTTCCAGTTTTCCGATGACGCAGGCGCGCAGATAGACTATCTGTTCGTTCCTGTCGGTCAGGTGTTCGTCGACTATGCGCTGCAGGATGTGCTGCTGGGTCTGCTCGTCAAAGAAGTCGAGCATCAGCTGCGACACCACCTCGTAGCTCAGGATCTTCAGTTTGTGGGCATCCTCGAGGTCCATGATTTCGTAGCAGATGTCGTCGGCTGCCTCTACGAGATACACCAGCGGATGGCGTACAAAGCGCAGGGGCTGTCCGGGGTCTGAGATGCAAATAATGCCCATTTCATCGGCAAGTCGCTGGAAGGTTTCCTGCTCACTGACGAAGAATCCGAACTTGCCTTTCTTGCTGGGAGCGAGCGATGAGTAGGGGTACTTCACGATGCTGGCGATGGTGCTGTAGGTCATGACGAATCCTCCCGGTCGGCGGCCCTTGAACTGATGAGTGAGTAATCGGAATCCGTTGGCGTTGCCCTCGAAGTGGGTGATGTCAGCCCAGAAGGCCTCGCTCACCTGGTTTCTCAGACTACGCCCACTGCCCTCGGTGAAGAAGGTCTGTATGGCCTTCTCGCCTGAGTGTCCGAAGGGTGGGTTGCCCAGGTCGTGAGCCAGACAGGCCGTGCTCACTATCTGGCCAATCTCCTCGAACAGTGTGCCGCTCAGTTCTGGTCGTTTCTCCTTGATGATGCGGGCAGCCACGTCGTTGCCCAGCGACATGCCCACGCTGGCCACTTCGAGCGAGTGGGTCAGACGGTTGTGTACGAAGACGCTGCCGGGCAGGGGGAACACCTGTGTCTTGTTCTGCAGACGGCGGAAGGGAGCTGAGAAGATCAGTCGGTCGTAGTCGCGCTTGAACTCCGTACGGTCGTCGTGGCGCTCTATGTGGCGATGCTCCTGCCCCAGTCGCTTGTTGGATATCAGTTGGTTCCAGTTCATCATATTCTACCTTGCATGCTCCTTGATGGAGCACTTACGAAGTGCAAAGGTACGAAGAAGTGAGCATAAAACGTAAGGAAAGCAGAAGTTTTTTTGCCGTGAGCCGTCAGTTCGATGACAACGCGGCGTTTCGTTCGTCTTGTAAGTTAGATACTTATAAATGCTAAAACAAATAATTTACGACAATGAAGAAGAATTATCCAAAGATTGGTATCCGTCCTACCATTGATGGACGACAGGGAGGCATCCGTGAGGGCTTGGAAGAGAAGACGATGAGTCTGGCCAAGGCCGTAAAGGAGCTGATTGAGAGTAACCTGAAGAATGGTGACGGCAGTCCCGTGGAGTGTGTCATCTCCAATACCACCATCGGCCGTGTAGGCGAGGCCGCTGCTTGTGCCGAGCAGTTCGAGCGCGAGGGCGTGGGTTCTACGATTACCGTCACCTCGTGCTGGTGCTACGGTTCGGAGACGATGGACATGAACCCCACCTATCCGAAGGCTGTCTGGGGCTTCAATGGTACGGAGCGCCCGGGTGCCGTCTACCTGGCTGCTGTGCTGGCCGCCCACGCCCAGAAGGGTCTGCCCGCCTATGGCATCTATGGCCACGATGTGCAGGACTTGCCCGACAACACCATTCCGCAGGATGCTGCTGAGAAGATA
>CAMNPM010000030.1 GCA_946548065.1 uncultured Prevotella sp.
CAGTACTTCTTCTTCTTCGTGTCGATAGAAGGAGCGTTCAAATAGCGGATTTCTGATTCTTGTGCCATAGTTTAAGCCTCCTCTTTTTTACCAAGTTTGTTACGACGCTTCTCAGCATACTCGATGGCATACTTGTCAAGCTTAACAGTCTGGAAACGAATCACCTTCTCGTCACGACGATAGGCTGTCTCCAGCACCTTCACAACTGATGGCTCTGCCTTGAACTCTAACAGGCAATAGAAACCTGTCGATTTCTTCTGAATAGCATAAGCCATCTTCTTCAATCCCCAGGTCTCCTCACTCAGAATCTCTGCGCCCTTGTCGGTCAGAAGATTCTTGAACTTAGCGACCGTTTCCTTCATCTGTTCATCAGACAAAACGGGAGTCAAAATGAAAACGGTTTCGTATTGATTCATACTACTTTAATTAATTAAAAAATGTTGTTTTTGCAAAATGCGGGTGCAAAGGTACAAAATATTTCAGAATTTAGCATGCTAATTTCCAATTTATTTCTTAACTTTGTCGGAAATTTAACGTTTTTATGAAGAAACATACTCAATATTTAGGCTTTTACCTTATTATATTAGGTAGTCTTGTGCTGATGTCGACACGTCTGCATGCACTTTCCGGCTACAACTCGCTGCTTCTTACAGGCCTGCTGCTAATCGTCGTGGGCAGCGTTGTCCACATCCATTTCATCAAGCACGACAGCAAATACTAATATCGCCATCTGTCACCCCAAACTCCTTACTATGATAAAGATATTCACCAAGCTGATAGCCAGCGAACTACATCTGAACGAGCATGCAGTAGAGAACACCCTGAAGCTGCTGGACGAGGGGTGCACCATTCCTTTCATCTCCCGCTACCGCAAAGAGCGCACCGGCGGACTTGACGAGGTACAGATTACTGCCATCAGCGACCGCTCAGAGCGTCTGAAAGAAATCGCAAAGCGCAAGGATACCATCGTGAAGACCATTACCGACCTGGGCAAGATGACCCCCGAGCTTCGACAGCGCATCGACGACTGCTGGGAGCAGACCGTCTTGGAAGACATCTACCTCCCCTACAAGCCCAAGCGTCGCACCCGCGCCCAGGTAGCCCGTGAACAGGGTCTGGAGCCTCTGGCCGCCCTGTTACTCATGCAGCGCGAGGCCCATCCCGAACAAGCCGCACGACGCTTCGTGACAGGTAGTGTGTCCGACGT
Source organism: uncultured Prevotella sp. (assembly GCA_946548065.1). Taxonomy (GTDB): domain Bacteria; phylum Bacteroidota; class Bacteroidia; order Bacteroidales; family Bacteroidaceae; genus Prevotella. Next base: position 1,208 of record CAMNPM010000030.1, read on the forward strand.
AGCCTCCGCCCTGAAAGGGGCTCAGGACATCATTGCCGAGCAGATGAGCGAAGACGAACAATCGCGCAACCTGGTACGCGCTGCCTTCCGCCGCGAGGCCTTTATCGTATCCAAAGTGGTCAAGAGCAAGAAAGACTGCGACGAAGCCCAGAAATACAGCGACTACTTCGACTGGGAAGAGCCCTTAAAGCGTTGCAGCAGCCACCGCCTACTGGCCATGTTCAGGGGACAGAACGAGGGCATACTGCGCGTAACCTTCACCATCGATGACGACGAAACGGTCCGCAGGCTGAAGCGAAACATCCCCCCTGCCCCCTTCCAAGGAGGGAGAGCATGCCGCAGACTATTAGAAGAAGCGATGGAAGACGGCTACAAGCGACTGCTCCTACCCTCCATAGAGACTGAGTTTACCAACCTCAGCAAGAAGCGGGCCGACGAGGAAGCCATCAAGGTGTTTGCCGAGAACCTGCGCCAGCTGCTGCTGTCAGCCCCCCTGGGACAAAAGCGCGTCATGGGCATCGACCCGGGATTCCGCACGGGCTGCAAGGTGGTCTGTCTGGACGCGCAGGGCAATCTGCTCCACCACGAGGCCATCTTCCCCCACCCGCCCGTGAATCACCGTATGCAGGCTTCCATGCATATCCAGCAGATGATCCAGGAATACAAGACAGAGGCCATCGCCATCGGCAACGGCACCGCCAGCCGCGAAACCAAGGACTTCATAGACGATGTCCTTTCCTCGCTCTCATCCCCCACATCGCCCACATCGCCCACCGTCTTTATAGTCAGCGAAGACGGTGCCTCCGTCTACTCCGCCTCAAAGGTGGCGCGCGACGAGTTCCCCGACGAGGATGTCACCGTACGCGGAGCTGTCTCCATCGGCCGACGCCTGATGGACCCGCTGGCCGAACTGGTGAAAATCGACCCGAAGAGCATCGGTGTGGGCCAGTATCAGCACGATGTAGACCAGACGCTGCTCAAGCAGTCGCTCGATCATGTAGTAGAGAGCTGCGTCAACCTGGTAGGTGTCAACCTCAACACAGCCTCACAGCACCTGCTGACTTATGTCAGCGGACTGGGGCCGGCGCTGGCCCAGAACATTGTCACCTACCGACGTGAGAACGGGTCGTTCAGCAGCAGGGCGCAACTGAAGAAAGTGCCGCGGCTGGGTCCGGCAGCCTATGAGCAGTGTGCCGGTTTCCTGCGCATTACCAATGCCAAGAATCCACTTGACAATAGTGCCGTACACCCCGAAAGCTATCATGTGGTGGAGCAGATGGCCCGCGACCAAGGATGCACCGTCGCCGACCTGATCAGCAACAAGACCGTGCGCGAGAAGATTGACATCCGGAAATATGTCACCCCCCAGGTGGGACTGCCTACACTTACCGACATCATGAAAGAGTTGGAGAAGCCCGGGCGTGACCCGCGCCAGCAAATAGAGGAATTCGAGTTCGACCCCACAGTGCAGTCTATCGACGACCTGCACGAGGGCATGCAGTTGCCCGGCATCGTCACCAACATCACCAACTTCGGAGCCTTCGTCGACATCGGCGTCCATCAGGACGGACTCGTACACGTGTCGCAGCTGGCCGACCGATATGTCAGCGACCCCACACAGGTGGTCCGTCTGCACCAGCACGTCAGAGTCTGCGTGATAGGTGTTGACCTGCGCCGACAGCGCATTTCGCTGTCGATGAAGGGCATAAATCAAGAAAAGCCCTAATAAATTTGGCGTTTTGCTGCGGTTTTCGTACCTTTGCAGAGATTATGGCAAGAGAAAAGACAAGAATAAAGGATATAGCCGTGCGCGCAGGTGTCTCCGTAGGCACTGTCGACCGTGTGCTGCACAACCGTCCCAACGTCTCGAAAAAATCACTCGAGAAAGTACAGAAGGCTCTTGACGAGATGGACTACAAGCCCAACATGTATGCCTCTGCGCTGGCTTACAACAAGGAGTACACCTTCTATTGCATCATCCCCAAGCACGAGTCTGAGGCATACTGGGAAGAAGTGGAAGAAGGAGCACAGGCCGCCTGCGATCGGCGTCGCGACTTTGGCATCTCCGTCAAGATGATGTTCTACAACCGCTTCTCCGTCGACACCTTTGCTAAGGTGATGAACGACTGTCTCAAGCAACAGCCCGACGGAGTAATCATCGTGCCCTCAAAGCTCGACATCACCCGCAAGTATACCGATATCATGCACGAACAAGACATCCCCTTCATCTTGCTCGACTCCTACCTACCCGACCTGAAGCCCTTGTCATTCTTCGGACAGGACTCCTTCTCCAGCGGATACTTCGCAGCCCGCATACTCATGATGCTGGCCCCGAAAGAGAAAGAGATTATGCTGATGAAGCAGATGAGAGGCGGCAACGTAGCCTCCAAGCAGCAGGAAAACCGCGAAACGGGATTCCGCCACTACATGAAGGACCACTTCCCCGACGTCATCATCCACGAGGTCAACCTGTCGCTCGACGACAAGCGCGAGGAGTATGACCCCATCCTCGAGAAGTTCTTCATTGAGCATCCACACGTACACCACTGCATCACCTTCAACTCAAAAGCCCACCTGGTGGGCGACTTCCTACAGAAGTCCAACCGCCGAAATGTCCAGATTATGGGTTACGACATGGTACCCAAGAATGCCGACTGCGTACGTCAGGGCAGCATCTCGTTCCTCATCGCCCAGCACGGATACATGCAGGGATATGAGTGCGTGGAGAGCCTCTTCAACGCCATCGTGCTGAAAAAGGAGGTGGAGCCTGTCAACTACATGCCCATCGAACTGCTCACCAAAGAGAACATTGACTTCTACCGCCGCAAAAATATCGGATAAAACTATACATCATACTAAAACAAATACAATTATGGCATTAGCAACATTTCTGAAAATCAATCCCGCCGACTCCGTCGTAGTATGCCTGGCTCCAAAGCAGAAGGGCGACATCATCGAGGTAGACGGCAAGCAAATCACGGTCAATCAAGACACTCCCGCTGGTCACAAAGTACTTATCAAAGACGTGAAAGAAGGTGAGGACATCATCAAATACGGCTATCCCATCGGTCACGCCCGTCAGGACCTGAAAGCCGGTGACTGGGTGAACGAAAACAACCTCAAGACCAACCTCTCCGGAACACTCGAGTACACCTACCAGCCCGTAGACGCAAAGAGTGACATCAGCCACATCAAGAACGAGAACCGCACCTTCAAGGGTTACATACGCAAGAATGGCGACGTCGGTGTGCGCAACGAGATATGGATAGTACCAACCGTAGGCTGCGTCAACGGCATTGCTGAGCGTATGGCTCAGAAGCTGCGCGAAGAGACAGGCTGCAAGGACATCGACTCCATCTGGACCTGGCACCACAACTACGGTTGCTCTCAGCTCTCCGAAGACCACGAGAACACCCGTAAGGTGCTGCGCGACATCTGCCTGCACCCGAATGCTGGTGGTGTGCTGGTGCTGAGCCTGGGCTGCGAGAACAATCAGCCCGAGGACTTCATGGCCATGCTGGGCGACTACGACCAGTCGCGCATCAAGCTGCTGGTGACCCAGCGTGTCGAGGGCGACGAGATGGAAGCCGGCATGGAGATTCTGCGCGAACTCTATAAGCAGGCCTCACAGGACAAGCGCGAGGACGTACCTGTCAGCAAGCTACGCGTAGGTCTGAAGTGTGGCGGCTCCGACGGATTCTCAGGCATCACCGCCAACCCGCTGGTGGGCGAGTTCAGCGACTGGCTCGTGGCCCAGGGCGGCACATCTGTGCTCACCGAGGTTCCCGAGATGTTCGGTGCCGAGACCATCCTCATGAACCGCTGCGAGACACCCAAGCTGTTCGACGAAACCGTCTCGATGATCAACAACTTCAAGAACTACTTCCTCTCGCACGGCGAGCCCGTAGGCGAGAATCCCTCACCGGGCAACAAGGCCGGCGGCATCTCGACCCTCGAGGACAAGGCACTGGGCTGCACCCAGAAGTGCGGCAAGGCTCCCGTGAGCGGAGTGATGGAGTATGGCGACCGCCTCGAGCACACGGGCCTCAACCTGCTGTCGGCTCCGGGCAACGACCTTGTGGCCTCGACGGCGCTGGCCTCCTGCGGCTGCCACATCGTGCTCTTCACCACCGGCCGCGGTACGCCCTTCGGCACCTTTGTTCCAACTATGAAGGTGGCCACCAACCCCACGCTGGCCAAGAACAAGCCCCACTGGGTAGACTTCTCTGCCGGTCAGCTCGTAGAGGGCCGCACCATGCAGGAGCTCGTGCCTGAGTTCATCGACAAGGTGCTGGCAGTAGCCTCCGGCGAGCATGCCCGCAACGAGGAGAACGGCTATCGCGAGATCTCCATCTTCAAGAACGGCGTGACGCTGTAACCGTAAGTACATAACAGCGCTACGCTGTAGAAAACCGAAAGAGAATACATTACATAAAAATGAACCGCACAGAGATTCCGTTTTTCTCTGTGCGGTTCATTTTATTCACGTTTCCTTAGAAGTCCTTCGTCATCTCTGCCACCTCGGCATTGATGTGTTCGATAAACTCCTGTATGCCCATCACCGTCTGCTCGCCACCGCCCTGCGGACGCACGGCAACCGTCTGATCTTGCTGCTCCTTCTCACCCACAATCACCATATAGGGAATACGCTTCAACTCGTTGTCGCGAATCTTGCGGCCCAGCTTCTCGTTGCGCAGGTCGATGGTAGGACGCACCCCACCCTGTTCAAACTGCTTGGCCACCTCCTTGGCGTAGTCGTTATACTTCTCCGACAGCGGCAGAATAGCCACCTGCTCGGGAGTGAGCCACAAGGGGAAGTGTCCTGAGGTATGCTCTATGAGCACAGCCGTGAAGCGCTCCAGCGAGCCAAACGGAGCACGGTGAATCATCACAGGCGTCTTCTTCTGGTTGTCCTCGTCGGTATACTCCAACTGGAAGCGCTTGGGCAGGTTGTAGTCCACCTGGATGGTACCCAGTTGCCAACGTCTGCCGATGGCATCCTTGATCATGAAGTCAAGCTTAGGACCATAGAAGGCAGCCTCGCCATATTCCACCTTGGCCGACAGGCCCTTCTCCTGGCAAGCCTCCTGAATAGCCTTCTCAGCCAGCGCCCAGTCCTCATCGGTACCCACATACTTCTCGTGGTCATTGGGGTCGCGCAGACTAATCTGAGCCTCAAACTCGAAGCCGAAAGCCTTCAGCACGATGTTGATGATGTCCATCACGTTCAGGAACTCCTGCTTCACCTGGTCCGGACGGCAGAACAGGTGAGCGTCGTCCTGGGTGAACGAGCGCACACGCGTCAGTCCGTGCAACTCGCCCGACTGCTCGTAGCGGTACACTGTACCAAACTCGGCAATACGCAGTGGCAGGTCGCGATACGAGCGAGGCTTCCATGCAAAAATCTCGCAGTGGTGCGGACAGTTCATGGGCTTCAGCATATACTCCTCGTCCTCCTCCGGCGTGTGGATGGGCTGGAACGAGTCCTTGCCGTAGTGGGCATAGTGGCCCGAGGTGACATACAGGTTCTTCGAGCCGATGTGCGGGGTAATTACCTCCTGGTATCCAAATCTACGCTGCACCTTGCGCAGGTGGTCCTGCAGGCGCAGACGCAGGTCGGTACCCTTCGGCAACCAGATAGGAAGACCCTTGCCAACCTTGTCGCTGAACATGAAGAGTTCCATCTCCTTGCCGATCTTGCGGTGGTCGCGCTTCTTGGCCTCCTCCAGCATCACCAGATACTCGTCTAGCATCTTCTTCTTGGGGAACGAGATACCATACAGACGCTGCATCTGCTCGCGCGAGGCATCGCCACGCCAGAAGGCACCCGCCACACTCGTCAGCTTCACCGCCTTGATCTCGCCCGTGTCCATCAGGTGCGGACCGCGGCACAAGTCCGTAAAGTTACCCTGCGTGTACGTAGTAATCGTACCATCCTCCAGGTCCTGCTCTATATGCTCGCACTTATACGTCTGGCCGTCAGCCGCAAACTCCTTCAGCGCATCGGCTTTCGACACCTCCTTGCGCACCACAGGTTCCTTCTTCGACGCCAGTTCCTTCATCTTAGCCTCTATCGTGGGGAAGTCGCTCTCCTTGATCATCTCGCCATTAGGCAGCAGCACATCATAGAAGAAGCCGTTCTCCACAGCAGGTCCGAAGCCGAACTGTATGCCAGGATACAACTCCTGCAAAGCCTCTGCCAGCAAGTGGGCCGAGGTGTGCCAGAACGTATGCTTGCCCTGCTCGTCGTCAAACTTGTAGAGTTCCACGGTAGCATCCTCGTTGATAGGACGGTTCAACTCTACGGTCTCACCATTCACTCCGCAGGCTACTACGCTGCGGGCAAGAGCCGGTGAGATGCTCTCTGCGATTTGAAGTCCAGTAACACCCTGCTCATACGAACGAACAGAACCGTCTGGAAAAGTAATTTGAATCATATCTACAATATATGTTAGAGTTAATTTTCGAGGTGCAAAGGTAACAAATAATTAGCAATCAGCAAAAGGAAATGGCCAAAACTTTTGGAAGCAGAAAAGCCTAAAAGGGTGGAAAGCTATAAAAAGCTATCGAGAGAAAGAAAAAAGCACAGCTCATATCGGTACAAAACCAAAGCAGATGCAAGCACTCAGGGTGGAGAAACCTGCATCTGCATGATGATAAGGGAAGAACAGTGCGCAACCTTAGATAGGCAGCGAGAGCACGAAGCGTGCGCCTGAACCCTCGAAAGCGGTGTCGAGCTCCAGGTCGCCACCCAGTCGGCGGGCGATGTTGCGGGCTACAGTGAGGCCAATGCCCTGACCGTCGAAGAACTGGTTCAGCTTGACGTAAGGCTCGAAGATGTGCTCAGCCTCGCTGGCTTCCACACCCGTACCCGTGTCCTCCACGCTGTAGACGGCCTGCATCTTGTCCATGTCCACCGTCACCTTCAGGGCTACGCTACCCTCGGTAGTGAACTTCAGTGCGTTGTCCAGCAGATGGGTCAGCGCGCGAGCGGCCTTGGGCAGGCTGGTAGACATCATGGTGACGGATGCCGTCTCGTCTACCAGTTGCTCGAACTTGATGTAGTCGGCCTTGTCGATGCCCGACTGGCGCACAGCCTCCTCGGCCACCTGGGCCACCATGATGTTGTCGGTGCGCTCCAATGGGGGCAGGTCGGCCTGCAGGTCGTCCAGGTCGGTCAGCTTGCCTACAAGCGAGGCCAGCTTGGCGTCGCCCTGAGTCTTGGCCAGTTCCAGCAGGCTGCCGACTATGGGCTGCATAGCCTCGGCCTTCTTCTGCACCGACTCCTGCAGGCGACTGTTGGCTTCCTGCACCGACTGCAGCGACTTCTGCAGTGCCTCGTTGGCTGTCTTTATCTTGTCTTGCTCTTCGTTCATCTTGTCGAAGGCCAGCAAAGCCTGCTCATAGCCCTCGCCAACGTTGTCGAAGTTTTTCTCCAGCGCACGATAGTCCTCGAGCAGCTTCTGCTGTTCGTCCACGCGGCGCTGATAGTCGGTAAGCAGCTGTTGCTGCTCTTCGGCCTGCTGCTTGCTGGCCTTGTTCTGCGAGAACAGGGCGATGGCCAGCACCAGCACGATGAGTACTAAAACAATGATTGCGTAAATCATACTCTCTGAGGTTTAGTTGCTACTCGGCCTTCTTCTCGACCTTCATAAACTTGGTGAAGCCGGTCATTGCCAGCACCTTATAGATTTCAGGGCTTACGTTGGTCATTTTGAACTGACCCTTCTGCTGCATCACGGTACGCATGGTCTTCTGGATGATGCGGAGTCCCGATGAAGCCATGTAGACGAGGTTGGAGCAATCCATCTCCAGGTCTACGCCGCCGTCGGCCAGAGCTGGCTGGATGTCTTGTTCGAACTGGGGTGCATTCATAGTGTCAATACGCTCGCCGGTCTTAATGATGGTCTTGCCACCTTCTTTGATAATCTGTGTCATAATAGTATAATTTTTTTTAATGTTAATAACTATGTTGTCCTATTCTTACTCTTCGGGTTATATTTTCTTCGTCATTGTCAGCAGGTTCTTTCCCTCCAGTCGCTGATAGGTCACCTGGTTCATGATGTTCTTGACGATGTAGATGCCCATACCGCCTATCTCGCGGTCGATGGGGTTGACATCTGGGTCGGCATCTTCCTTGGCAGTAGGGTCGAACTCCTTGCCCTGGTCGCTGAGCACGAAGGTGAGTTCCTTGCCGTTGGACTCGGCCACCAGCTCGATGTCGGCCGTCTTGCCCTCGGGATACGCATAGAAGATGACGTTCGACACCATCTCCTCCATCACCAGGTTAAGGTTCATCTGTAACTCCATATCAAGCCCCAGTTCTTCACCGATTTCTTCGATGAACTGGTTGACTCGTTCCAGCTCACCTACCTGGTTTTTCAATGTTAGCTTCTTCTTCATAATCATTTACAGATTTATTGTTTCGTTATCAGTTATTTTCTTTCACTACTTTCACGCAAATCATGGTGAGGTCGTCGTTGGGTTCAGCTCCGTCGCGGTGCTTCTCCACCTCGTCGCGCAGCAGCTCCACCGTCTGCTGGCAACTCTCGAAGGGGCGGGTCTCCATGATTTCCAGCAGTCGCTCGTCGGTGAACTGCTGCTGCTGCCGGTTCTCAGCCTCGTTCAGACCGTCGGTATAGACGAAGAGGGGCTGATTGGTGATGTTTGCTATCTCCTCACCCTCGTAGGGCAGTCCCGGCCAAAGGCCAATGGGAGCGTTGGGTATCATCTCTATGAACTCGGCCTTGCCGTCCTTAAGCAATACGGGCGGGTTGTGGCCAGCGTTGCAGAAGTCAAGATGGCCGGTACGGAGGTCGATGAGTCCCAGGAACATGGTGACGAACATACTGGTCTCATTGTCCTCGCCCGACAGGGCCTCGTTGATCTGTGTGGCAATGTCGGCAGGCATCAGCTCCTGTGCGGCAAGGGTACGGAACAGTCGTGTGGCCTGGGCCATAAACAGCGAGGCAGGCACTCCCTTTCCGCTGACGTCGCCAAGGGCGATATATAGTTTGTCGCCCGTGAGGTAATAGCCGTAGAGATCGCCGCCCACCTCCTTGGCTGGCGTCATCGAGGCGTAGAGGTCCAGGTCGGGTCGCTCAGGGAAGGTGCGCGGCACCATACCCATCTGGATGTTACGCGCAATGCGAAGGTCGCTCTCTATGCGTTCCTTGGCTGCGGTGGTCTCCTCCAGCTGGTCGTAGGCCGTCAGCAGTTCCTCATGGGTCTGCTGCAGCTGGTCGTGGGCCTTCTTCAGCTTGCGAGCTGCGCGGACGCGGAAGATGATGAAGATGACGAGGGCCAGCACAATGACACCAACGATAATCATCATCAGGCGGAACTGGGCACGCTCCTGGCGCATCTTCAGGTCGTCTACCTCGAAGATGGTGTTCATCTCAGTCAGCTGGCTCTTGGTGTCAGCACGGTTGATGGAGTCGATAATCTGGTAGAGGTCCTTATAGAGCAGGGCCGTCTCGCGATACTTGCCCATGTGGCTCAGTATCTCAGCCCGCTGCACGATGTCGGCGATGTAGGCAAACTTATCCTCGTCGGGACTAACCAGGTCCATGCGACGGTTGCTCAGGTCGTAGGCCTCTTGATAGTTGCCTTGCTTCATGCGCAGCTGCGTCATGTTCGTCAGCCAAGCCTTCTCAAGAATATCGAAATTGAGAGGTATATGCTTGCGAGCCTCCTGCAGCATCTGCTCGGCCCGCTGGCCGTCGTCCTGTCCGAGGGCTGCTTGCACACAGGCTATATCGTAGTAGAACCAGAAGATATCCTTCTCAACATCGGTAAGTTTGTTCTGGGGAATAAAGACCTCTAGGAATGACTTCCACTTGAGGGTGAGGTTCTCCAGCAGCTTATAGCGCTTCTGCTCATTCAGCACATCGCCATAGGAAGAATAGAGTTCTGGGATGACGGGCGGCAGTGGATTAACAGACATGAGAATGTCGAGACCCTTCATGTAGGCATCAGCACTCTCGTCAAGGCTACCCATGCAGACATAGACATTACCCATCGCATAGTAGGCAATACCCATACCGTAGCTGTTGCCCCGCTCCTTAGCATCCTGATACATCGCCTGCACATCGCGCAAGGCCAGCGTCTTTTGGTTGTTGTAATAGATATAGGTATTGATGCGATACATCCACACCTCATAATACTGCTTCCATTTCTTATAACTCCTGAGTCGCTCCAGGTCCTGAGGCACATAATGGAGCACTGAGTCGACCATACCATAGTTATAGAACGTCACATCGCGGGCTGCCAGCACCAGGGCCAGCGTGTCGCGATTGCCGTTCTGCTCATACTGGGCCACCAACTTCCTGACATGCTCCAACTCGTCAGCCTGCACAGTTGCGCAACAGACAACCAGCAGATAAATGGCAAGAAGTATGGTTCGTTTCAACATGGCTCTAAATCTCGTGAATGGTTTTATATTTTGCTTTATAGTACTATATAATATTTAAATAGGTATAAGTGTGTCAAACGATGATTCGCTTCTTGTGATAGTTCTCGCGGAACTCTGAAGGCGAACACCCTTTTCGTTTTCGGAATATCCGGTTGAAGTTGCTCAGGTTGTTGAACCCGCTCTGATAGCTGATCTCGGCAATGCTCTTGGCGGTGTCCACCAGCATCCGGCTGGCATAGCCCAGGCGCTGCTCGATGATATACTCCGACAAGTTGCGCCCCGTATGGAGCTTGAAGAACCGGCTGAAAGCCGAAGGACTCATACCGGCAATATCGGCCAGCGTGGAGAGCCGAATCTCGTCCATATAGTTCTTGGCAATGTAGTTCTTCACCTTCAGCACACGCCTGGAGTCGCTGTCGGCCTCGACCTTTGCGAAGCTCGACGTAGACAGCGGACGGGCCTTGGTGCTCTTAGACAGTTCGTGGAGGATGGTTAGAAACTGGGTGACGGCATAGAAGCCGTCTTTAATGGTGCTCAGCGTGTCGATGAGCGTATAGACGCGCAGAATGTCATCCAGCGGGAAGGCCAGTCCCCTGCGGGCTTCGCGCAGCATCTTGCGCATAGAATGGAATGGATTGCGCGACAGGAAGCCGTCGTCGCTCAGGTCGAAGTAGAACTGTACTGTGACCTCGCGGATATCCTCGTTGATGCAGGTGTTCTGCTCCCATACATGCTCCAGATCGGGCGAGGTGATAAGCACCAGGTCATAGTCACCAATCACCTCGTTAGAGTCGCCCACGATACGGCGCACCCCAGCGGCATGCTCAACAAAATTGAGCTCGAACACCTCATGGTTGTGGATGGGATAGGTGAACTCCTTCTTCCTGCGGTCGGCAATATAGAGGGCGTCCCTACCCATCAGAGGGGTAATCTCGTGTATGACTCGCGGCTCATCCATTGGATTTATGTTATTATTTCGAGGTTTCGATGTTTCGATATTAGAGGCATCAAGGCTCTGAGGCACTGAGGCCGCGATGCCTCAGAGTTTTAAATCTTCAGTTCCTTCAGAATCTCACTCATGCGCTGCATGTTCTTGATGCGCATCGGCACCAGCGGCAGGCGCAGCACATTCTCAATATATCCCATCTCGCTGAGCATTGCCTTCACGCCGGCGGGATTGCCATCGACGAAGAGCAGCGAGAAGAGGTCGATAAAGCGGTGATGTATCTTGCGGGCGGGGTCGTACTCGCCCTTCATCTGCAGGCGTATCATCTTGGAGAACTCCTTGGGCAGGGCATTGCCGATGACGCTGATGACACCTACGGCACCGCAGCTGACCATCGGGAAGGTCAGGGCATCGTCGCCCGAGATGACATCAAACTTAGCAGGTTTGTTCTTGATAATCTCATCAACCTGCTCCAGATTGCCCGAAGCCTCCTTGATGGCAATGATGTTCTCGCAGTCGCGGGCCAGTCGGACGGTGGTTGCCGCCGTCATGTTCACTCCCGTGCGCCCGGGAACATTATAGAGCACCACCGGCAGCGATGTGGCATTGGCGATGGACTTGAAGTGCTGGTAGAGTCCTTCCTGTGAAGGCTTGTTGTAATAGGGACATACGCTCAGTATGCCGTCGATACCCTGAAAATCGCGTGTTTGCAGTTCCTCGATAATCGCAGCGGTGTTGTTGCCGCCGCAACCCATGAGGATGGGGATGCGCCCATTGACAAGATTTACAATCGTCTCCTTAATCTTCTGCTTCTCGTCAGCAGTGAGTGTTGGTGTCTCGCCTGTCGTGGCTAAAATACATAGGAAATCAGCACCGTTGCCCAACTGATACTCTACCAGACGAATCAGCGACTTATAGTCCACCGAGCCATCTGCTTTGAAGGGCGTCACAAGTGCTATTCCCAAACCTTTGAAGATGTTGCGTACCATAAAAAATATAAGAATTCTTACTAGTTGTGTGCAAAATTAATAATTTTTATCGGAAACAGCTAACATTTTGCAAAAAAAATTATGATTTTCTCTTTCAATAAGCACAAAAAAGAAAGAGGACGCCCCAAAACGTCCTCTTTTATTATTACCGATTCCGGCAGTTACTGTTTGCGCAGCACTACGGCCGAGCGGGCGGGCAGGTAGAGTTTGAGCCACTCTTTCTTGTCCTGCACGTAGAGCGGGTCGTAGTTGGTGTTGTGTATCATGCTGTCGTCGGCAAAGCCGTTGCCGCCAAACTCCTTGGCATCGGTGTTGAGCACCACCTCGTAGCTTCCCGTAGGCACCAGGAAGCCGTAGTCGGTATAAGAGCGGTCGGGTGAGAAGTTGAAGACGAACACCAGGTCGCCACGCTTGTAGCACAGCACCTTGTCACCCTCGTCGTGCCAGATTTCAGTAACGGGTGTATCCTGGAACTTCTTCTGAGACTTGATGACTTCGAGCATCTTACGGTCGAAGTCGCCCAACCAGTGATAGCAGAGATCAGGGTTGTCGACCAGGTTCCACTGACGGCGGGCATACTTATACGACCAACCGTTACCCTCGCGCGGGAAATCAATCCACTCTGGGTGTCCGAACTCGTTGCCCATGAAGTTCAGGTAACCACCGTTGATGGCACCAGCCGTCACCAGACGAATCATCTTGTGCAGGGCAATGCCTCGCTGGACAATATCGTTGACATCCTTCTTGGCGAAGTGCCAATACATATCGGCATCTATCAGACGGAAGATGATGGTCTTGTCGCCCACCAGTGCCTGGTCGTGGCTCTCGCAGTAGGAGATGGTCTTCTCATCAGGACGGCGGTTCTTGACCTCCCAGAAGATGCTGGTTACATTGATATCCTCGTCGCGCACCTCCTTGATGGTCTTGATCCAGTAGTCGGGAATGTTCATTGCCATACGGTAGTCGAAGCCGTAGCCGCCATCCTCAAACTTGGCAGCCAGGCCGGGCATACCCGACACCTCCTCGGCGATGGTGATAGCCTGCGGGTTGACCTCGTGAATCAGGCAGTTGGCCAGCGTCAGATAGCAGATGGCGTTATCATCCTCATGACCGTTGAAGTAGTCGCCATAGCCTCCGAAGGCCTCACCCAGTCCGTGAGAATAATAGAGCATCGAGGTAACGCCGTCGAAGCGAAAGCCGTCGAAGTGGAATTCCTCCAGCCAGTACTTACAGTTAGAGAGCAGGAAGTGCAGCACGTCGTCCTTGCCGTAGTCGAAGCACAGCGAGTCCCAAGCCGGATGCTCATGGCGGTCGCCGGGATAGAAGAACTGGTTGGGGTCGCCGGCCAGATTGCCCAGACCTTCGACCTCGTTCTTCACAGCGTGAGAGTGCACGATATCCATGATGACGGCAATACCCATCTTGTGGGCGGTGTCAATCATTTCCTTCAGCTCATCAGGTGTGCCAAAACGGCTCGACGGAGCGAAGAACGAGCTGACGTGATAGCCAAACGAGCCATAATAGGGATGTTCCTGGATAGCCATTACCTGAATGGCGTTGTAGCCGTCTTTCTTTACGCGAGGCAGCACATTCTCCGTGAACTCCTTGTAGGTACCCACCTTCTCGGCATCCTGGCTCATACCCACGTGGCACTCATAGATGAGCAGCGGGTTCTTATCGGGTTTGAAGGTCTTTTTCTTCCAAACATAAGGCTTCTCAGGGTTCCATACCTGGGCGGAGAAAATCTTGGTCTGGTCGTCCTGCACTACGCGACGACACCAAGCGGGAATGCGCTCGCCCTCTCCCCCATTCCACTTAACCTTCATCTTATAAAGGTCACCGTGCTTGATGGCTTTCTCCGAGAGCTTCAGTTCCCAATTGCCTGTTCCTTCGATGCGCTTGCAGCGATACTTCTCGTTCTCCTGCCAGCCGTTGAAGTCGCCTATGAGGTAGATATCTGTGGCGTTGGGAGCCCACTCGCGGAACACCCAGCCTTTGGTAAGCTTGTGGAGTCCGAAATAGAGATGGCCGGTAGCGAAGTCGGAGAGTTTCTTCTTGCCGTTCTGAGTCAGCTGCGAGATTTTCCACAATGCGTGGTCGTGGCGTCCGCGAATGGCATCCTCGAAGGGTTCCAGCCAACCGTCGTTTCTCACTAGTCCGATATGTTGCGGCTGCTGCTCCACCTTCTGAGCTGCCTTCTTGGCAGGAGCTTTTTTTGCGGCAGTAGCTTTCTTTGTCGTTGTTGTTTTCTTTGTTGTTGCCATAGTTTTTTTCTTATTTTTATGATGTTTCGAGATTTCGAACTTCGAGGCTTCGAGATTTCGAAGTTTCGATAATTCGAAGATTCGGGGCTTCGAAGTTTCGATGATTCGGAGTTATGCCTTCACCTTGAAAATCGCCTTTTTGATTTCTGGTACTCCTGCAATGCAGGGAGCATGGCCGTCCTGGGGGAAGAAGATGGCCATCATGCCTGGCTCACAGGTGATGTAGCTATCGGCAGCCAGGCCGGGAAGCTTGGTGATGTCCTTCTCTGCATTGTATTCTGCTGCCGGCAGACGGTCGCGCTGGGTATAGCCGAAAGTCTCGCTGTCGGAAAGCGGAATCTGGATGTCAATCATGTTGTTGTGAGTCTCGATGGTAGCCTCAGCAGGGGTACGGCCCTTGGCCATCTGGATGTTGACAAAGAGGTCTTTGCCCACAATCTCGTGTTTACCTGTCTCCAGAGCGTTCAGGTCGTTCTGTTCCAGAAACTCCACCACCTTCGGGAACAAGGGGTTCACCGATGCATAGTTCTTCAAGTTTTCAAGTTTGTCGATAAT
Organism: uncultured Prevotella sp.; assembly: GCA_946548065.1. GTDB lineage: Bacteria > Bacteroidota > Bacteroidia > Bacteroidales > Bacteroidaceae > Prevotella. The sequence goes on from CAMNPM010000030.1 coordinate 16,376, forward strand.
CATAATTGCACATTGTTTTTATAGTAGTTAAACATTAATTTCTGTTCACTCGCCGCTGTCCTCGGATGTAAGTACCCTGGGCTGTGATGTTGCCATTGCGGTCTTTTTCCACGAAGTTGCCGTCTCGGCGGTCGTCCACATAGCTTCCTTCGAAACGGTTGCCCTGCTTGTCTTCCTCGATGGCGGGCCCGTTGCGGCGTCCCTGACGGAAGTGACCCTTGAACTTGGAGCCGTCAGCATAGTGTGCTATTCCCTCGCCGTCAATCTTACCGTTTTTGAACTGTCCCTCGAACACGTCACCGTTTCGCAGCATCAGCCTGCCTTTACCATTGGGAAGGTCGTGTTGCCACTCACCCTGATAAGTGTCGCCGTTGCTCCAGACCAGCATTCCCTGTCCTGACTTGTCGCCATTGAGGAACGAGCCCGTATACTTGTCGCCGTTGGCATACCTAAACACTCCTTGCCCCGTGCGCTGACCCTTTACGTAGTCGCCCTCATAGATGTCGCCATTCTGAAACTTATAGATACCCTTGCCGTGCTGCAAGTCGTCGATAAAAGCACCTACATAGCTGTCGCCATTGGCATAGATGTACTGTCCCTTTCCGTGCTGGTGGTCGTTCTGCCACTGACCTTCGTAGCTGGAGCCGTCGCCCCAGTCAAAATGGCCCTTACCATGTTTCTTGTCCTCCTTCCACTCACCGTCGTAGTAGGCACCGCCCTTGAACGTATAGCGGCCGCGCCCATGACGCAGGTCCGACTTCCACTGACCGTCGTAGCGGTCGCCGTTATAATACTCCATCACACCGTGCCCCTCGCGGTCGTCACGGTACCACAGGCCCGAATACTTGTTGTTGTTCGAATAATAATACGTTCCCCTTCCATGCTGATGATCCTGCATCCATTCGCCCTCATACTTCTCGCCGTCTGCAAACATATAGACACCATAGCCCTGACGCTTGCCCTTGACATAGTCACCTTCAAACGAGTCGCCATCCTGCCATACGGTGCGGCCTTTGCCGTAGGGCTTTCCGGCCTGCATCTCACCTTGGTAGGTGCCACCGTCCTTGAAAGTATAGGTACCGAGTGTGATTTTCTGTGCCGACACCGTCAGCACCGTTATGATAGTTGCCAATAAAAGTATATATCGATTCATAATTTCTTGATTCTTTACAAAAACTTCACAAAGGTAAGAAAAAATATCGATACAGCCAAGGTTTTTAGAATTTATTTAGTAACTTTGCCCGCAAAATAAAAGAATTTAATAGTCATGTTGAAGTTCATTGCTATCATTCCTGCGCGTTATGCATCAACGCGTTTTCCTGGCAAGCCGCTTGCCATGCTTGGCGGCAAGACGGTGATTCAGCGGGTTTACGAACAAGCATCCACCATCCTCGACGAAGCCTGGGTGGCTACTGACGACGAACGTATTTTTGCTGCAGTTGAACAGTTTGGCGGCTGTGCCGTCATGACCCGCTCCGACCATAAGAGCGGCACCGACCGCATAGAGGAAGCCGCTGAGAAAATCGGTACTGATGCAGATGTCATCATCAACATACAAGGTGACGAGCCGTTCGTACAAGCATCTCAAATAAAAACTCTCATGCAACTATTTGACAACGCTGATACTCAGATAGGTACATTAGGAAAGCGTTTTGAAAGCCAAGAGGCAGCGAAGAACCCGAACTCACCCAAGATTGTCACCGACCTCCAGGGCTTTGCGCTCTATTTCTCGCGCTCGGTCATCCCCTTCGTCAGAGGTGCTGCCAGCGAGGACTGGTTCTCCCATTATCCTTACCTCAAGCACTTGGGGCTCTACGCTTATCGCCGCGAGGTGCTCCGCGAAGTAACCCAACTGCCACAGTCGCCGCTCGAGCTGGCAGAGAGTCTCGAACAGCTCCGCTGGTTAGAGAACGGCTACCGCATCCGCGTAGGGCTGACCGATGTTGAAACTGTTGGCATTGACACACCTGAAGATCTGCTGCGCGCCGAAGCCTTCATGAATCAACATTATTAAGGCTTTCCTGAGGCACTTCGCCCACTCTTGTCCGATACTTGTCCAGTATTTGTTCGGTTAAGTATCGGACAAGTACCGGACAGATACCGGACAGATACCGGACAAGAATAGGAGATGAATCAGACAAAAAAAGAGCCGGGAAACCTACCCGACTCTCATTTGCTGCAGCAGTTCTTTCTGACGGTCAGAAAGTCCCGTTGGCAGTTTTACCTGATAGGTCAGAATGAGGTCGGTGCCTCCCCTGCCTTTACCTCTCAGACGGACCTTAGTACCAGGTTGTGTCTCTGGTTTCACCTTCAGACGAAGACGTTCGCCCGTTCCTGTTGTCACCATGATGTCGCCGCCCAGGAGGGCCGTATACATATCGATGGTCACCGTAGCCTGCGTGTTGGTAGGCTTCTCCTGATACTGCCGATGCATAGACTGTCCGTGCATGCCCCCGCCAAAGAGATCCTGGAAGAACGACGAGAAGCCTCCGCCGCCCGTGAACTGAGAGAAGTCGAACCCCTCGAAACCACTACCGCCAAAACCAGAGGCACCATTCCCGCCACCCCATCGGCCACCAGCCTTCTCGAAGGCGTCAGCATCCTTCCACTGCTCGCCATACTTGTCGTATTTGGCACGCTTCTCCGGGTCACCAATCACATCGTAGGCCTCCGTCAAAGCCTGGAACTTGGCCTTCGCCTTCGGATCATCCGGGTGAAGGTCGGGATGAAACTGCTTGGCACGCTTCAGGTAAGCCCGCTTAACATCCTTCTGTGCTATCGTCTTATCGACGCCTAAAATCTTGTAATAGTCAATAAATGCCATACTTCAATCCTCCATGAATTTACGTTTTTCTACCAAATGCACAGCAAAAAGCGTACCAAATATTTGCAGAAACAAAATAATAGTTGTACCTTTGCAATATGAATAAGACATTAGCAACCACACTCACCCTATTCAGCACTTTAGTCCTGATGGCACAGCAACCCAACACTGTAACGATACGCATCATCGAGACATCCGATGTTCACGGGGCTTTTTTCCCCCACGACTTCACGGAGGACAGTCCCATGCCCGGCACAATGGCTCGCGTGAGTACGTATATCAACCAGCAGCGGCAGAAATACGGCAAGAACCTGATTCTGCTGGACAACGGCGATATTCTGCAAGGACAGCCAACCAACTACTACACCAACTTCGTGAAAACCAATGAGACAAACATTGCCGCAGAGGTCATGAACTACTTAAAATATGACGCGCAAACGTTTGGAAATCACGATATTGAGACAGGTCATGCCGTATATGACAAATGGATTCGCGAGCTGCATTGTCCCACATTGGGGGCCAATGTCATCAATCTGAAAAGCGGCAAGCCCTACACCGAGCCTTATTTGATGCTGGAGCGTCAGGGTGTCCGCATTGCCGTACTGGGCATGTTGACTCCCGCCATTCCCAACTGGCTTCACCAGAGCCTGTGGTCGGGCATGAAGTTTGAAGAGATGGTGGACTGCGCCAGAAAGTGGGTGAAGACATTGCGCGAGAAGGAACAGGCAGACGTTGTTGTAGGGCTCTTCCACAGCGGTTGGGACGGAGGAATCCATACGGCCGACTACGACGAGGACGTCACCCGCAGGATTGCCGAAGAGACAGAAGGCTTCGATGTCCTGTTTTTTGGTCACGACCACCGTGTGCGCCATACAATGGTCAAGGGTGTCTTGTGCCTCGACCCCGCCAACAATGCTGTCAACGTGGCACAAGCCACTATTACCCTGAAGCGCAGCGGGAAGTCGGGAGCTAAAAGTTCTTGGCACATCACCTCTAAAAAAGGCGAGATTGTCGACATCACCCGTGAAGCCGTTGACGAGGCATATATCAACCATTTCAAATCACAAATAGACAGCATCCAGACTTTCGTGCAAGAAGAGATAGGAACTTTCTTGGCTCCCATGCATGCCAGCGATGCCTTCTTTGGGTCGTCGTCGTTTATCGACTATGTCCACGAGATGCAACTGGAGCATACAGGTGCCGACATTTCGTTCAACGCTCCGCTTCAGTCGACCAGCGTCATCAATGCTGGACCCGTACACATGAGCGACATGTTCAAGCTCTACCGCTTTGAAAACCAAATCTACGTGCTCCGCATGACCGGCCGTGAAGTGCGCCGACACCTGGAGATGTCGTACGACCAGTGGGTAAACACCATGCTGAGTGCCGACGACCACATCCTGCTGCTCGACCTTGCAGAAGGCGACAACCAACACAACAGGTTCAAGTATTACACCTTTAACTTCGACTCAGCACTTGGCATCGACTATGAAGTTGATGTCACCAAGCCGGACGGTCAGAAAGTACGCATCCTCCAATTCAGCGATGGCCGTCCGTTCAAGGAGGAAGAATGGTACCGCGTGGCGATGAACAGCTATCGCGGCAATGGAGGCGGCGAACTGCTGTCGCGGGGAGCCGGAATTCCTTTCGACTCCATCCCGTCGCGCATCATCTATATGAGTCCCTACGACCAGCGCCACTACCTGACCCAGCGCATACGCCAAACCGGTCAGGTAACGCCCAAGGCCCACCACAACTGGCGCTTCGTACCAGAAGAATGGGCCCGTCCCGCCTTGGAACGCGACCGAAGACTTCTATTCGGCAAATAAAAGCTATCTGTACAATGAGTTCAACACCCAAACAAGAAATGCAATACTTTGTTTTCTGTCAGTCAGACCTTGTCTTAGAGAAGGCTGCCGACCACTACCAGATACCCACCGAACCACCCATAGAAGCCAAACCGTGGACTACGATGATGGATGTTGACGGTGCCAAGGCCTACCGCATTGACAGTCCCATTACCGGCAGCGACCGCTATGAGATGTGTCCGCTGCGGCAGTCGTACTATAAACTCGGGAAAGCAGACTACCTGAAAGCCGGGAAATGCCACGAACTACTCTATTGGGATCAGAACACCAAATACTGTGGCATCTGTGGCGGACCGATGCGATTCGACACCGCCATCTCGAAAAAGTGCGAACACTGCGGCAAGGAGATATGGCCTTCGCTGGCTATTGCCATCATCGTGCTTATCCGCAAAGACAACGAAGTGCTGCTGGTGCATGCCAATAGTTTCCGTGATGACCATTACGGACTCGTAGCCGGTTTTGTGGAAACCGGAGAGACCTTGGAGCAGGCCGTCTATCGTGAAGTGATGGAGGAAACGGGGCTTCACATCACCAACCTGCGCTATTTCGGCTCACAGCCCTGGCCCTATCCCTGTGGCCTGATGGTGGGGTTCACCGCCGACTACGACTACGGCAAGATACACCTGCAACGCTCAGAGCTGTCGAAGGGTGCATGGTTCGACCGCGACCACCTGCCCCATATACCCGAGAAGCTCAGCATAGCGCGCCAGCTCATTGATGCCTGGCTGGAGGAAGAAAAATAATCGGCAACACACAAACAGAAAAGAACCTTGAAATCAAAACCCATAGCAACATTCCGCGATATCGCAGTAGTGGCAGTACTTGCTGCACTGAATCCCATGATGTCGTACAAGACCTCCCTGCCCTGCATTCCTGACAAGATAGAAACGCTGGTATATTATTATCCGAAAACCGACTCGGCACAGTTCAGAGAGCTGGGATACTACCTCCGTACCCACAACGTCACCGACGAAGGCTACAACCTCATCGCCCAGTACAACGCCCATCTGTCGGCCCAGTCGAAGCGGGCCACCCCTCCCAGCATCACAAGGCTTGTCAAAGCCAAAGACCGGCTGTTGCCTGCCGTGAGAACCGCAGGCGGATACTGGAAGGCGGGACGCTTCCTGAAGGGGTGCATCAACGGGCGAGTCATCCTGCGCGACAGCAACGGACGCATCGTGCGGGCCGTGTATGCTGCCGACACCATTGTTACTGCCTCCCGCAGCGACACATCAGGAACCTACTGTGGGCAGATGGACACCCTGTTACAGGCACGTGGGCAGGGGACCTACGACAGTTGGGACGGCTCACACTATGAAGGAATGTGGTTGGACGACCGGCGACACGGGTTCGGGTTTGAGTCATCACCGCACCACCAAGTGCGCGCTGGTGAATGGAAGCAGGGCCGTTTCTTAGGTGAACGACTCAAATTCACCTCCGACCGCATCTTTGGCATAGACATCTCGCGCCACCAGCATGAGAAGGGCCGTAAGCGATACCGCATAGACTGGAACAATCTGCACATCACTTCGCTGGGCAGCAAGCATCATGCCGAAGGACAGACTTTTCCCGTTTCATTTGTCTACATCAAGAGCACCGAAGGAACCAATATCCGTAACCGTTACTACCTCAAAGACTATGCCGCAGCGAAAGCTCAGGGACTCAAGGTGGGAGCCTACCACTTCTTCTCACTCAAGTCGACGGCAGAGGCTCAGGCCACCTACTTCGTACACCACACATTGTTTAGAGAGGGTGACTTTCCGCCTGTGCTGGACGTAGAACCCACAGAGAATCAAATCAAGAAGATAGGCGGTACGGAAGAACTTCTGCGACGCATCACCATCTTCATGGACTATGTGGAGAAACGGACACACATGCGTCCCATCCTCTATGTCAACCAGATGTTCGTCAACCGCCACCTGGCCAAAGCCTCCAATATCAAGCAGCGTCACAATGTGTGGATAGCCCGCTACGGGCAATACAAGCCAGACGTAAAACTGGTATATTGGCAACTGTCATCAGACGGCCGGGTAAACGGGATCACAGGTCCCGTTGACATCAACGTGTTCAACGGCTACCAGGGTCAATGGGACGAATTCATCCGCACCGGATTCCATAAATGAGCGCAAAAGGGATATAATGAGGGAAAAGGGGCCGACAGAATGCTGTCAGAGATAGAAATCGCGTGTCAGCAACTGATAACGCTCGTCGCCTATCGTCAGCTGTTCACGTTGGCAGACACACGGATGTTTGCAGAAGGCTAACAGATAGCGCCGGACAGGCTTGCGGTCCGTTGTCTTTACAGCACACACCCTACTGGGGAAGAAGCCCCGAAACGTCGCCTCATCCTCCATCCGCTGACGATAGTCGAAGGGGACTACGACGCTCAACTCGCCTTCGTCGTTCAGCAACATCCACCCTGCCTGCATCAAGTCGGCGTAGGTGAGAGTGGCTGTGTGACGCGCCATATTACGCTGCTCATCGGGAGCATTCATCGAATCGATAAAGAAAGGAGGATTGCTCACCACAGCATCATAGGAGCCTGCCTGTAATTCGTCGACCGCCAACTGCTGAACAGGGGCATGAGACACGTGTATCCGGGAAGCCATCCCCGCCCCGGCGACATTCTCTCCTGCCTGTTGCACAGCTCCGGAATTAATGTCGACTGCCGTCACGAAGGCCTCAGGATAACGCTGAGCCATCATCATGGCTATTACTCCCGTACCTGTCCCCACATCGAGGATTCGGGAACCGCCCTGAGCCCAGGCCCCCAGCAACACACCATCCGTACCCACCTTCATGGCACAACGGTCCTGATGAATTACGAATTGCTTGAACTGGAACATTTTTAGTGCAATAAAATACTTTTTCGCCTGCAAAGGTACGACATTTTACCCGAAAATATAACAAAGATATTAAAATATCTTATCACACTTGGAGGATTCAGATAATTTTCGTAACTTTGCAGCTCGCTTGACAGAATTACGAAGAAGGCATGACTGAACAAAACAGAAACGCGTTTATAGTATCCAAAGCACTTAGGAACTTTGTCTTCGCCGCTGTACTGACAGCAGCAGCCACCCAGTTGGCCCATACAGCCGACTCGATGATTGTTGGTCATATTGTTGGCCCTGATGCCGTATCGGCTATCAATCTGGTACTACCTTTTGTTGAAGTGCTCAACTGCTTTGGTTTCCTTATCTGTTTCGGTGCCAACGCTATGTGTGCCCAGGCTATTGGCTGCGGCGACAAAGAGAAAGTGGCCAAGACGTTCACAACTACCCTTCTGACGGTGCTAACCCTCGGAATCGCGGTTTCTCTCAGCATCAGTTTCTTTAGCGACGAGATTGTCGACCTGCTGTCTGATGACAAGCGTTTAGACCAGATGGCCTACGACTATATCCACACCTACGCTCTGGGCGGCTGGCTCCAGATGATGTCTTATGGCATGTGTCTCTTTGTGGCCACCGACGGACGTCCCCGCATGGTGACCAAAGCGGTGGTGGGAGGAGCCGTTGCCAACGGATTCTTCGACATCCTGCTAATCGCCATCCTCGATATGGGCGTCAAGGGAGCCGCCTTGGGCTCACTGTCAATGTTCATCGTCAACATCCTGATTCTGGTCTACTATCTCCGCCAGCCCAGCAGTTCGTATAAGATAGCCTGGCCGGGAAAGAGCTGCTTTGGCATCTTCCTGGCAAACATCAAGGAGGGAGCCCCAGTAACGCTCAGCAACTCGCTGATGGCCGTAACCATTCTGCTTATCAACTGGATTGTGCTCAGCTATCTGGGAGCCGACGGACTATTCCTCTGGTCAGTCTGCCTACAGATGCTATTGCTCTCGTATGTCTTCATCGACGGCATCATCGAGTCGCTGTTTGCCGTGGGTGGCGTACTGATGGGCGAGCGTGACATTCGTGGTGTACAAATACTGGTCAGACAGGCTCTGATTACCACTGGAACCCTGGTCTCTATTCTCATCGCCTTTATGTATATCCCCGGACTTGTAGGTCTGCTCTTTGGTGTTACCGACCCAGCCTTGGCGAGCGAGCTGAACCACGTGCTGCGCATCTTTGCACTGATGCTTATCCCTTTTGCCATCACGCAGATATTGCTGAACGCCTACCAGCTGGTGGGCCACGAGAAGACCAGCGTCACCACCGCAACGATGCAAACCGTATTCCTGGTGCTGTCGGTATGGATAGTTGCCGAGATAGAGAATATCGAGCTCTGGTGGGGGTTCTCTGCCGCCTGTTTCACAGTATTAGTGCTGCAGCTGCTGTTCACCTACTTCTTCAGCAGGATGCACCACTCTTCCATCTCTCCCATCACCATGATACCAGAAGCTGTAAAGGGCTATGCCTTCGACCGTTCCGTACACTACCAGACAGACGATGTGTACGACGCCCTCAGCGAGATAGACCAATTCCTCAAGGCCTCCAATGTGGACAAGAAGACTGCCTTTGAAGTAAATCTCTGCTGCGAGGAGCTGATGAGCAATATTGCCAAATACTCTACCGGCCATGTTACGAACCATAGCTTCGATGTCCACATCAGCGTCAACGACGACGGAGTATTCGTCACCTTGAAGGATGCCGGCAAGCCCTTCGACCCGATGAGAGCCGGGAAGATGGCTGACAAGAACATCGGCAGCAAGGACTTCCAACACCTGGGGCTCCGACTGGTCACCAACATCATACCAGACATCTCGTACAAGTTCATGTACGGACAGAATACGGTATTCATACACAGATATAAGGATACACAAGAATAAAATGGAAAAGATAACAATGTATATGGATAACAGAAACAAGTCGTTCTCTATGATAGCCGATGTAGAAGGGAGCTACGATGACTTAACCCATTTCGAGTTGCCCAACACGCTGCCCATCCTGACGGTGCGCAACCTGGTATTGTTCCCCGGTGTCGTTTCCCCGATCCTCATTGGCCGGGATGCAAGCAGGACACTGGTTCTCAAAGCAGAGAAGAACAACCACGTGATAGGTGTGGTGACCCAGCGCGACTTCGATGTGGAATTCCCCATTCGTTCCGACCTCTATGACTATGGCGTGTCGGCTAAAATCCTGAAGACGCTGACACTGCCCAACGGCAACATCACCGCCATTGTGCAGGCTCTAGGACGTATCCGTCTGGAAGAACTGACCAAATACAAGCCCTACCTGACCGGTCGCGTATCTGCCATCCCGGAGGTGACTCCCAAGAAAAACGACGTCGTGTTCAATACTGCAATAGATGATTTGCGCACCCAGACGCAGGAGTACATCAGCATGAACGAGGACATTCCCGATGAAGCCAGCTTTGCCATCAAAAACGTGAGCAACGACATCATGTCGCTCAACTTCATCTGTGCCAACATGCCCTTCTCTATCAAGGAAAAGATAGCCCTGCTCCAGATGGACTCTATCAAGGACCGTCTGTTCGACGTACTGCGCATCATCAACAGGGAGATCAACCTGCTGACCCTCAAGCAAGACATCCGCAACAAGACGCGCGACGATATTGACGAGCAACAGCGCAACTATTTCCTGCAACAGCAAATCAAGAACCTCCAGGCAGAAATGTCGGGTGACACCTCGCCCGAGAAAAAAGACCTGATGGAGAAAGCCCAGAAAAAGCAATGGCCTGAGGACATCAGGAAGTACTTCTATAAGGAAGCCGAGAAGCTGGACCAGCTGAATCAGAACTCACCTGACTTCAACGTACAGCTGACCTACCTTCAGACCCTGGTAGGATTGCCATGGGGCGAATATACGGAAGACGACCTCGACCTGAAGCGAGCCAAGAAAATCCTGGACCGCGACCACTATGGTATGGAGAAAGTCAAGGAGCGCATCCTGGAGTACATTGCCGTACTGTCGCTGCGCGGCGACCTGAAGAGTCCCATCCTCTGTCTGTATGGTCCTCCGGGTGTGGGAAAGACCTCACTGGGCAAGTCGATTGCCGATGCCCTGAAGCGCAAGTACGTCCGTGTCTCACTGGGCGGGCTGCACGACGAAGCCGAGATTCGCGGCCACCGTCGCACCTATGTGGGAGCGATGCCCGGCCGCATCATCAAGAACATCCAGAAGGCAGGCAGCTCCAACCCCGTATTCATCCTGGACGAGATAGACAAGGTGACACAGAGCACTCATAACGGTGACCCCGCCTCGGCACTACTCGAGGTGCTGGACCCCGAACAGAACGGAGCCTTCCACGACAACTACCTGGACGTGGACTACGACCTGTCGAAGGTGATGTTCATTGCCACCGCCAACAGCTTGGGTACCATACCCCGTCCCCTGCTCGACCGTATGGAAATCATTGAGGTCAGCGGCTACATTACCGAAGAGAAATACGAGATAGCCCGTCACCACCTGATACCCAAGGAGAAAGAGAATACGGGTCTGACCGACAAGAAGCTGTCGTTCACCAAGCCCGCCATCGAGAAGATTATCGAGCAGTATACCCGCGAAAGCGGTGTACGACAGCTGGAGAAACAGGTGAACAAGGCCCTGCGCAAGTTGGCATTCAAGAAAGCCTCCGGAGGCGGTGAGCTGCCCTACTCCAAGATTACCCCCACAGAGATTGAAGACCTGCTGGGCAAGCCCCCCTTCTATCGCGACATCTATCAGGGCAACAGCTACGCTGGCGTGGTCACCGGACTGGCGTGGACCAGTGTCGGCGGCGAGATTCTGTTCATCGAGACCTCCCTGTCGAAGGGAAAGGGTGCCAAACTGACACTGACCGGCAATCTGGGCGACGTGATGAAGGAGAGTGCCGTCATTGCACTGGAATATGTCAAGGCCCACGTCGACATATTAGGAGTAGACTACCGCATCTTCGACAACTGGAACATCCATATCCACGTGCCTGAGGGTGCAACGCCCAAGGACGGTCCGTCGGCAGGCATTACCATCGCCACCAGCATTGCTTCAGCCCTCACTCAGCGTAAGGTGCGTAAGAACACTGCCATGACTGGCGAGATAACGCTACGCGGCAAGGTACTGCCTGTAGGCGGCATCAAGGAGAAGATTCTCGCAGCCAAGCGTGCCGGCATCACCGACATCGTGATGTGCCAGGAGAATGAGAAAGACATCAACGAGATTCCGGAGATGTACCTCAAGGGCGTTACCTTCCACTATGTCGAGAATATACAGGATGTCTGGAAGTTCGCTCTTACCGATGAGATGGTTGAGCATCCGCTGTCATTTGAGATACCCGAAGAGAAGGAAGACAAGAAATGACGTTCGAGATACAACATACCGACCCGTACAGTGATGCACGCGCCGGCGTCATCACCACCGACCACGGACAAGTCAAGACCCCTATCTTCATGCCCGTAGGTACAGCAGGCACAGTAAAGGGTGTCCACTTCTCCGAACTCCGCGAGCAGGTGAAGGCCCAGATTATCCTGGGCAACACCTATCATCTCTACCTGCGCCCCGGACTCAGCATCCTGCAGAAGGCCGGCGGCCTGCACAAATTCAATACCTGGGACCGCCCCATCCTCACCGACTCGGGCGGCTTTCAGGTATTCTCGCTCACGG
>CAMNPM010000031.1 GCA_946548065.1 uncultured Prevotella sp.
ATTTCGCAGCCCCCTCGCTATTTTTTTTGGATAATTCATAGCTGATTTTTTTTACATAGTATTCAAGACCAAATATAGAACCTGCCAGCTTACCTTTGGCTCCCTGGAGCCAAAAACCTGTTTTTGCCATAATTGAAAAACTATTTTCGTTATACCTATCTACAGTCTATGTTTTGTCATAGAAATGAGAGGGAAATTAGCGAGCAACCGGAGAAACCATTGCCATCGCCTTACCTTGGTCGACCGCTGCAAAGTTACACATAAAAGTTTGACATTTCCAAATTTTTTGGCCATAAAGTGCAGTTTCGAAAAATTGACAAAACCGTGCAAAACAGTAATTCATTTTTGCGGCTATCTAAAATCTAATTGTCTAATGCTGGGCGTTTGCACTACTTCGGTATTTATAATAATGTATAAAAATTAATAAGGTATTTATAAAAATAATATATGTCTCCCCCCTATTATTATATCAAGGCCCCCCACAAAATGCCCGCGTTAGATTTTTAGATTTTTAGATACAAAAAAAGCGGAATTTGTTAAAGAAAGTATAAATTCCGTTAAGTTTTTTTTATTTATTTTTTTATTTCGTTCACTTTATGTACTTTTGCAAAAAATTTTTAGCTAAGTTAGAACATCAGTTTATAAAGTATGGAACAAAAAAACGAACAATTGGCTATGGATAATCTTTGGGGCAATGCTGCTGAAATGTACGCTCAAATCCTCAAAGAGCGGCCTCAATTAGCACAAAGGATACACCTAGTGCGCACAAATTCGTCGCCAGCAACGGTTCAGATAGTGCCTCACTACAGAGAAACCTCGTTCTTTAGCATCGCCGAGATGAAAGCCATCATCAAATGTCTGAAAGTGCCGCTCCACCTTATTTCATAGTGGCTAGGCGTGAGTTTGCGAGTGCAAAGATACACAATTTTCTTCGAATAACACTTTAAATCCTAATAATTCTGCATCTGATGTAAGAATTTGGTTCATATTACATGACCCATTCGATCAGAAGGATTTGAAAAAGAACCTTCATCTGTTCTGCATGTATGCGGTGTAAGGATGGGTATGACTTCGCAGAGAAGGCAGAGTGGATTTACTTTCTCCATCGAATTGGTCCCTGAATATGGATTTATCTAATTATCTAATTATCTAACGCGGGTGTTTTGCAGGAGGGTGCTTGTGTAGCGCTCTCCTTTTTCTTTAGGTGTCGGCGGGGGATATCTTGTTGCGGAGGTAGCTCTGCCGTGTGGCGGCGAAGTAGAGCACTACGCCCAGGAGGTTGACCAGGGCGACGGTCCAGAAGGCGGCGGCGTAGCCCAGGTGCTCGGCGGTGACGCCGCCCAGGAGGATGCCAAGGCCCATGCCGACATCCCAGGCGACGAGGATGGTGGAGTTGGCCGTGCCGCGCTCGCGGTGATGGGCCATGGAGATGATCATGTTCTGGAAGGCCGGCCACAGGTGGCCGTTGCCCAGTCCGATGAGCAGGGCGGAGCCGTAGTAGCCGATGATGGAAGATGGAAGATGGAAGAAGGAAGATGGAAGAGGGCTGATGGAAGATGGAAGAGGGCTGATGGCTGATGGAAGATGGAAGAAGGAAGATGGAAGATGGCTGACGGTGGGCATGAGGATGAAGAGCACATAGCCGAGGAGGGAGACGAGCATGCCGTGGGCGGCGTTGCGCGACAGACGGCCCTGCCGCAGGGCGCGGCCGCCCAGCAGGCGCGACAGCATGAGCCCCAGGCTGCAGAGCATGAACCAGGTGCCGGTGCCGCCGGTGATGCCCAGCTCCTGACGGCCATAGATGGCCAGATAGTTGCTCAGCACTCCGAAGCAGTAGCCGAAGAACACCATGTTGGCGGCCAGCAGCCATCCGCGCAGCAGGAAGAAGCGGTCGAGGGAGAGGCGTGGGTGCGGGGGTGCGGCAGCGGGGGTGCGCACAGGTGCGGACGGGCGGCTGTGGGCCACGGTGGAGTCGACGAGGAGCCCGAAGGCGGCGATGGCCAGTGCGAGCCAGAAGAGCAGCCGGAAATGGTGGGTCTGCGTATAGACGAAGATGGCGAAGGTGGGGGCGAGGGCCATGGCCAGGTTGTTGGACAGTCCGTAGTAGCCTATTCCCTCGTTGCGGCGCGAGGAGGGCAGCACGTCGATGGCTACGGTGGAGTTGGCCACGGTGACGGCGCCGAAGGGTCCGCCGTGCAGCGTACGCACGATGGTGAACAGCAGGAGGCTGGAGGCGGCCAGGTATCCGGCAAAGAAGACGGCGAAGGCGGTGTAGGCCATGAGGAGCACGGTCTTGCGCGGGAAGGTGTCGACCAGATAGCCGCTGAAGGGGCGGAACAGGAGTGCGGTGAGGGTGTAGCCGGAGAGCACCAGCCCGATGGTGTCCTTCGTGGCGCCGAAGGTCTCGTGGAGATAGAGGGGCAGCAGGGGGGTGAGCAGGTAGAAGGCGAAGAAGAGCGCAAAGTTGGCGGTCATCACCTTGCAGTAGTTGGTGTTCCAGAGTGGTTCCATCGGTGGTGTCATTGGCGGGTCGGGGGCTGCTTAGTACTGCCTGAGGGCGGCCAGCAGCTCGTTGTTCTCGGAGCGTGTGCCGACGGTGATGCGCAGGCAGTTGTGGCACTGCTGCACCTGGCTGCGGTTGCGCACGATGATGCCGCGGTCTACCAGATAGCGGTAGATGGTCGGTGCATCGGTCATGCGGGCCAGGAAGAAGTTGGCGTCGGAGGGGTAGACCTGCTGGCAGACGGGCAGCTGGAGGATGGCGGGCATGAGGCGCTGGCGCTCGGCCAGCAGCAGGCGCACGTACTTGTCGACCTCGAAGGGGTCGGCCAGCATCTGCATGGCCTGCTGCTGGGTGAGCAGGTTGACGTTGTAGGGGTACTTCACCTTGTTGTAGAGGGCGATGATGTCCCTGTGGGCAAAGGCCATGCCCAGGCGGATGGCTGCCGAGCCCCAGGCCTTGGACATGGTCTGCAGGATGACGAGGTTGGGGTGGGTGGCGAGCTCCTGTCGCAGCGAGGGCTGCTGGGCGAAGTCGATGTATGCCTCGTCGACGACGACGATGCCGGGGAAGCGGTCGGCGACGAGCAGGAGCTGGTCGCGGCGGAGCGAGTTGCCGGTGGGGTTGTTGGGCGAGCAGAGCCATACAATCTTGGTGTGCTCGTCGCAGGCTGCCAGGAGGTCGGAGGCCTGGAGCTGGTAGTCGGCGCCGAGCAGTACGGGTCGGTACTCTACGTTGTTGATGTCGGCACAGACGCGGTACATGCCGTAGGTGGGTTCGATGGCCACCACGTTGTCGCGGGCGGGCTGGCAGAAGATGCGGTAGGTGAGGTCGATGGCCTCGTCGCTGCCGTTGCCGAGGAAGATCATGTCGTCCGGCACGTGCTTCACCTTGGCCAGCATCTGCTTCAGCTGGCGCTGCAGGGGGTCGGGATAGCGGTTGTAGGGTGCGTTGTAGGGGTTCTCGTTGGCGTCGAGGAAGACGTGTGCCTCGTGGCCGGAGTATTCGTCGCGCGCGCTGCTGTAGGGTGCCAGGCTCCAGATGTTGGGCCGCACGAGTTGTTGGAGCTCTTTCATATTGTGTGGATGTATATTGTTGCTATTGTCTTGTGTCCTGTGGATGGCTTTCGCCTCCGGGGGTGTTTTTATTGCCCGTCGCCGACGGCCTTGATGCGCACGGTCATGGCGTTGCGGTGGGCTGCCAGCTGCTCGGCGTCGGCCATGAGCTCCACGGCGCGGCCGATGTGGCGGATGCCCTCGGCGGTGAGGTGCTGGAAGGTGATCTTGCGACAGTAGGAGTCGAGGTTGACGCCGTTGTATGCCGTGGCGTAGCCGTGGGTGGGCAGCGTGTGGTTGGTGCCGCTGGCATAGTCGCCGGCACTCTCGCAGGCGTAGGGTCCGAGGAAGACGCTGCCGGCGTTGACCACGCGGTCGGCCAGCTGCTCGTAGTCGCGGGTCTGGATGACTAGGTGTTCGGGGGCGTAGGCATTGGCCAGGTCCGTCATCTCGTCGGTGGTGCGGACCAGCACGGCGCGGCTGTTGTCCAGGGCCTGGGCGGCAATCTGCTTGCGGGGCAGGAGGTCCAGCTGGCGCTGCAGCTCGGAGGCCACCTGGTGCAGCAGGGTCTCGCTGGTGGTGATGAGCAGCACCTGCGAGTCGGTGCCGTGCTCGGCCTGCGACAAGAGGTCGGCGGCCACGAAGTCGGCACGGGCCGTATGGTCGGCCAGCACACAGACCTCGGAGGGACCGGCGGGCATGTCGATGGCCACGTCGTCGAGCGACACGTGCTGCTTGGCGGCCATGACGTACTGATTGCCCGGACCGAAGATCTTGTAGACCTTCGGCACGGTCTGCGTGCCGTAGGCCATGGCGCCGATGGCCTGTACGCCGCCTATCTTGTAGATCTTGTGTACTCCGGCGATGCGGGCTGCCACGAGGATGGCAGGGTTCACCTTCCCCTGGCGGTCGGGTGGTGTCGAGAGCACTATTTCACGACATCCGGCTATCCTGGCCGGAGTGGCCAGCATGAGGACGGTGGAGAAGAGGGGGGCGGTGCCTCCGGGGATGTAGAGCCCCACACGCTCGATGGCCACGCTCTTCTGCCAGCAGGTGACGCCCTCCTGGGTCTTGATCTTCTGACCCACGAAGCGCTGTGAGACGTGGAACACCTTGATGTTGTGGTGGGCCAGGATGATGGCATCGCGCAAGTCGTCGGACACCTGCTGCTCGGCAGCGTCAATCTCTTGGTCGCTGACACGCAGGCTGTCGAGCAGCACATGGTCGAACTGCTGTTCGTAGTGGCGCACGGCCTCGTCGCCGCGCTGGCGGACGTCGTGGAGCACGGAGGCTACCGTCTGGTTGAGCTTGGCCAGGTCGAGGCGCGGACGGGCCACAATCTCGGACCACTGGTCGCGGGAGGGATATTGGTAGGTTTTCATAGGATCATTTTTTCTATCGGTGTGACCAGGATGCCCTGGGCACCCATTTCCTTGAGCTTGCCGATAATCTCCCAGAAGCGCTTCTGGTCGAGGACGGTATGTACGGAGCACCACTCCTCATCGGCCAGGGGAATGATGGTGGGACTCTTCAGTCCGGGCAGCACGTTGATGATCTCCTGCAGGCGGGCCTTGGGGGCATTCATGCGGACGTACTTCTTGTCCTCGGCATCCTTGACGGCCTTGAAGCGGAACAGCATCTCGTCCAGCGTGGCCCGCTTGTCGGCTGACAGCTGCCGGTTGCCGATGAGCAGGGCCTCGCTCTGCATCACCACCTCGACCTCGCGGAGGTTGTTGCTCACAAGGGTGGAGCCGGAGGACACAATGTCGAAGATGCCGTCGGCCAGACCGATGCCCGGACTGATCTCCACGCTGCCGGTGATGACGTGGATGTCGCACAGGACTCCCTGCTGACTCATGTACCGGCGCAGGATGTTGGGATAGGAGGTGGCTACCTTCTTGCCGTTGAACCAGTTGACACCGCGATACTCAATCTCCTTGGGAATGGCCAGCGACAGACGGCAGCGCGAGAACCCCAGGCGGGAGATGACGTCGCACTGCTCGCCGCGCTCCACAAACTCGTTCTCGCCCACCACCCCGATGTCGGCAACACCGGAGGCCACGGACTGAGGAATGTCATCGTCGCGCAAATAAAGTACCTCTAACGGGAAATTGGCCGACTGCACCAGCAGCGTACGCTTGGAGGCACTCACCTTGATGTCGGCCTCGGAAAGAAGGTTCATCGTGTCGTCGAACAGACGACCCTTAGACTGGACTGCTATTCTTAACATATTTCTCTTTTTACCTGATTTTATACCTTAATTAGAAACTTATTTCACTTTTTGTGCCTGCAAAGGTACAAAAATAATTTTTTATTTCGTACCTTTGCAGCCGTGAAAATGCAGACTGCCTTGTTTTTTTTGCTTCTACTACTGGCCGGTTGCGGTTCGAAGAAGCCGCAACCCGTGGTGACACCCTGGGGACAGATTACCGACAGCATACCCGCCGACGACGAGTTCGACCTGGACGACATACAGCGCAACGGCGAGCTGATAGCACTGACGCTGACCGGACCGGAGACCTACTACGACTATCGCGGCCGACATCTGGGCACGCAGTATATGCTGGCGCAGCGGTTTGCCGACAAGATTGGCGTCAGCCTGCGGATGGAGGTATGCCGCGACTCGGCCGAGATGGTGCGCAGGCTGGAGGATGGCGAGGCCGACCTGGTGTGCTATCGCATCAGCAGCGACTCGCTGCCTGCCGACGGCATACAGCCCATTGACTCGCTGGGGTGGCTGGTAGGGGCCGACAAGGACGAGCTGAGGCAGGAGCTGGCAGAATGGTTTGAGCCGAAGATGATAGAGGAGACGAAGAAGGAGGAGGAGTTCCTGCTGTCCAGCAAGAGCGTCAGGCGGCATGTCTTCTCGCCCATGCTCAACCGTGCGGGGGGAGTGATCTCACACTACGACGGCTACTTCCAGCGATATGCTGCCACCATCCGATGGGACTGGCGGCTCATGGCGGCACAGTGCTACCAGGAGTCGACCTTCGACCCGAAGGCCCACTCGTGGGCCGGGGCTTGTGGGCTGATGCAGATTATGCCGACAACGGCCGACCACCTGGGGCTGGCGCGGGCCAATATCTACCAGCCCGAGCAGAATATAGCCGCGGCGGCCAAATATCTGGGCGAGCTGCAGCAGCTCTTCGCTGACATCCGTGAGCGCGGCGAGCGTACGAAGTTCGTGCTGGCTGCATATAACGGCGGGCATTTCCACATACGCGATGCCATGGCGCTGGCCAAGAAGAACGGAAAGAACCAGCACCGATGGGCTGACGTGGAACACTTCGTACTGGGACTGGCCCGTCCGGAATACTACAACGACCCCGTGGTGAAATATGGATATATGCGTGGCAGCGAGACGGTGGACTATGTGCGCAAGATTCACGAGCGATGGAACAGCTACCGGGGTGTGCGCTCGCCCAGGGCGGGATTGGCCCCCAGCTCAACACCACAGAAGGCCACCCACCAGCGAAAGAAGAAATACCAGATACAGGACGAGGAGTAGGGGAGTGGGGGCGACGCGCTGCCACCCTACCGACCGATTACTTCTTTCCTCTCAGTTTCCTGATGCGCCGCTGGGCCTCGAAGGAGTCAGGATATAGCTCCAGGGCTTTCTCGTAGTTGCGGATGGCGGCATCGGCCATGTGCTCCCGCTCGCATTCCTTTCCCAGCAGGAGATATTCGGCGGCAAGACGTTTCAACAGCTCGTCACGACGGTGAATCTCTGCCTCCAGGCTTTCTATCTGCTTTTGCTGGGTGCCGATGATGCTCAGCTTGCGGCGGAGGTATCGCTGGACGGGGGGCCGCTCGATGTCGTAGCGCGAATGGATGGCAACGAAGAAATGGTTGAGGAAGGCGTCGAAGTCATGACGGTCAAAGGCCGCTACGGCATCATGGTATTCGCGGTCGGCCTTGCTCTCGCTCAATGCCTCGTGCATCAGCCGACCGTCGTTGTAGCGCCGGGCAAAGGCCAACACCTCAGGGCGAACGAAGATGTCGCTGCGACGAATAGGCTCCTCCAGGCACAAACCCTCAAGCGACATGCAGCGCGAGAGGGCTACGTAGGTCTGACCACCGGCAAAGGCACCGCCGCCCGAGAAGTCGATCTTTACATGACGGAAGGTAAGACCCTGGCTCTTGTGAACGGTGATGGCCCATGCCAGGCGCAAGGGATACTGCATGAAGGTGCCCAGCAGATCCTCGACAATCTTCTGCTCTTTCTCGTCGAACGTGTAGCGCATATTCTCCCATACCTCTTCACCGACATCGTATTCATGGCCTTCTTCATCGCAAACCACCACGATGCCGTCTTCCTGGTCGATACCTGTCACAATGCCTATCGTGCCATTGACCCAGCGCTTCTCCTTGTCGTTGCGTGTAAAGATGACCTGTGCACCAGGCTTCAGTTCGAGCTCCATCGGGGCAGGAAGTGAGGTCAGGGGAAACTCGCCGCGGATGGTACCACGGAACACCGTAGGTTCGCCGTCGAGGGCATTCAGCTGCTGCTCGTTGATCCAGTCAACGGTGTCGCGGCGGGTGGCCAGGGTGATGGGGAAGGTATGGGCGGTGCCCGTGAAACTTCCACCAAGACGGGAGTTGATAGCCTGAAGGTCTTGGTCGCTGACCTGGTTTTGACGGATACGGTCTAACAGGGCGATGAAGCTGGCGTCGTTCTGACGGTAGACTTTCTGCAGCTCGATGCTTACCAGTTGCATCTGCTGCCACACCTTGGCGGAGAAAAAGTAGGCCGAGGCATAGAATGGTTGCAACAGCCGCCATTCCTCTTCCTTGACCACAGGCTCCAGCTGGAAGATGTCGCCCACCAGCAACAGCTGTTTGCCGCCAAAGGGTTCGCGCATGTTGCGACAGTAGATGCGGAGCACCTTGTCGATGAAGTCGATGATGTCGGCCCGCACCATGGAAATCTCGTCGATGATGATGAGTTCCAGCTCGCGCAACAGCTTCAGGGTGATGCCGCTATACTTCAGCGTCTTGCGAATGTTGCGGGCATTATAGCGCGAGTCATTGGGCAACAGGGGATGGAAGGGAAGCTTGAAGAAGGAATGGAGCGTCTGGCCACCGGCATTGATGGCGGCGATGCCGGTGGGGGCCAGGATGACATACTTCTTCTTGGTGTTCTGGGCGATGTAGCGCAGGAAAGTAGACTTACCGGTACCGGCCTTGCCCGTGAGGAAAAGCGAGCGGCGGGTGTACTGAATAACCTGAAGAGCTTGTTGCCACTCCGGGTTATTGAGGTCCAGATGTTCTGACTCGTTCTTCATTCACCACTCCCGATGCTCGACGGTTATCAGCTATTCGCTCTCTAATCGTTCTTAGCTCTGCTTACTCTTCCTTCGGTTCTGTAGCCACTTGAGGATCGTTGGGCTGAGGTTGCTGGCCGCCCTCTTCGTGATGCTCCTTGGGACGATAGACGGCATTTCCAGCTTCGTCAAGAACCATCTCCAGCTCCTGATTGGTAGCCAGACTGTCGACACTGATGCTGTCGCTGTCGGCCGGCTCGCGGAAGTAGCCGGTGCAGTCGTACTGGGCAAAGGTGATGTTCGCGTCTTTAGGCTTCTCGAACTTGGCATGGTACTGCTTGAAGGCTGGGTCGCCAAGCACACTCTGCAGGAAGTAGCCGCAGATGGGCAATGCAGTACGGTTGCCCTGTCCCAGCTGACCGGTGCGGAAGTGTATGCAGCGGTATTCGCCACCTACCCAGGCACCAACGACCAGACGGGGAGTAACGCCCACAAACCAAGCGTCGGAGTGGTTGTTAGAGGTACCGGTCTTGCCTCCGAAGTCGGTATCCTTGGCATGCTGACCCACAAAGCCCATCAGGCGAGAGGATGTGCCGCTCATGCCTCCCTGAAGCAGTTGCTGGGCAAAGAAGGCACTACGATAGGGTATCACCTGCTTGGATTCCGTCGGAGCAGTATAAATCTCATTACCGTCGCGGTCAAGAATGCGGGTCACCAACACTGGGTCGTGCTGTCGGCCATTGTCGGCAGGAGTGCAATAGCCGTCTACCAGCTCCAGCAGGTTGACATCACTGGAACCCAGGGATAGTGCCGGGGTGGCATCGAGTTTCGACTTGATACCCATGTCGTGGGCGGTCTTGACAATACGGTCGATACCGCACTCTTGACCCAGCCGGACAGCGATGGAGTTGACACTCATGGCAAAGGCTTGTTTCAGCGTCATGTCGGCATCGGTGAAGTAGCCGTTGGCATTCGTTGGTGCCCATGTCACCTCTTTGCCCTTGTCCATCACCTTCATGGCAAAATATTCATCCTTACGCGTGTCGCAGGGAGCGATGCCCTGATTCATGGCTTCTGTGTAGACGAACAGCTTGAAAGTAGAGCCGGGCTGGCGCATGGCCGTCACCTTGTCGTATTTCCAGGTTTGGAAATCGATGTCGCCTACCCAGGCTTTCACATGACCGGTATGGGGCTCCATGGCAACAAAGGCACAATGCATGAAATGTTCCATATAGCGGATGCTGTCCATCGTTGACATCTCACGCTCAATATGACCTTGCTCGTAGTCGAAGAGCCTTACCTTATGAGGCAGGTTCAGATAGTAGTCTATGCTATCCTGGTTGCCGTGGAACTTGCGGTCCAGATATTTATAATAAGGTGTCTTCTTGGCAAGATCCTCTATGAAGTGGGGCATCTCGCGGTGGCTCTCGTCCTGCCAGGGGGGAGTAGTACCCCAATGCTGGTTAAACGAGGTCTGCACCTGTTTCATCTGCTTGATGGCTGCCTGTTCGGCATATTGCTGCATGCGGCTGTCGAGCGTGGTGTATATCTTGAAACCTTCGGTATAGAGGGCATTGCGGTTGTATCCGTTTTCCTCGCACCAGTCTTTCAGATAGTCGGCCACAGCCTCGCGGAAGTAGTTGGCATCGCCGTCGTAGGCACCTTCAACGCTGTAGTCAAGTCGGATGGGGGCTTGCTTCAGCGAGTCGAACGCCTCCTGGGAAATATGCTTGTGGATCAGCATGTTGTTCAGCACCACGTTGCGGCGAGCCTGTGAATTCTTGGGATTGATGCGTGGATTATAATAGGTGGTAGCCTTCAGCAGACCTACTAATACTGCCGACTGCTCGGCAGTGAGCCTGCCGGGGGTGGTACCAAAATAGGTCTTGGCTGCTGTCTTGATGCCAAAAGCATTCGACCCGAAGTCGACGGTGTTGGCATACATCGTCAGTATCTCATTCTTTGTGAAGTAGAACTCCAGCTTATAGGCGGTAATCCACTCCTTGCTCTTCATGATGAGCATCTTCAGCCCTGGGATGTTGCCCAGCAGACCAGTAGAGTATTGTGTGCGAACTCTGAACAGATTCTTGGCCAGTTGCTGGGTAATGGTTGATGCGCCTCTGGCATCGCGATGCAGCACATAGTCTTTCAGGGCTGCCAGAAACGCCTGATAGTCGATGCCGTTATGATGGTAGAACCGTTCGTCCTCTGTATCAACAAGTGCCTGCCAGAAGACGGGGTTGACCTCTTCGAAGGTGACGGGAGTGCGGTTCTCGCTGAAGAACTTGCCTATCACCTTGCCGTCGGCACTATATATCATCGAAGCTTCAGCTGGATGGGTGTTCTTCACGTCGCTGATGCTGGGAGACTTTCCAAAGAGCCACAGGAAGTTGATGTCAACCATAATAAGGTATAACATGAACGACACAATCAAGGTACCAACGACCGCCAGCAGCTTGATATACCACTTGCGACCTTTGTAGAGTCCCTTGTACCATTGCCATATCCGGCAGAATTTACTGGTGAAGTTTTTTATGTACTTGTTCATATCAATCTCTTTTCCTAAATAATTTTATTCGAACTGTGATATATAAGCCATAATTTCTTGTTGCTCTTCTGGGTTGAACCATCGTATCTCTGGGTCGCGTTTATACCAGGTCAACTGCTTGCGGGCATATCGGCGGGTATTCCCCTTGATGCGTTCTACGGCTTCCTCGAGTGGCCAGCGACCGTCCAGATAGTCAAACATTTCCTTGTATCCAACAGTATTGAGGGCATTCAGCTGGCGATAGGGTAACAATGTTTTCACCTCATCGAGCAATCCTTCAGCCATCATCTCGTCTACTCGGGCATTGATCCTCTGGTATAATTGTTCGCGCGCTCTGTTCAGCCCAATCTTTACGATGCGGAAGGGGCGCGGCTTCTTCTGCTGAGTGCGGTACGACGTGTAGGTTCGGCCTGTCTGGTAGCATATCTCCAGTGCGTGAATAACGCGCCGGTAATTCTGACGGTCCACGATCTTGTAGTGCTCTGGGTCGAGCCGCTGCAGGTCATCGCATAGGGCATCAAGTCCTTCCGTCTCGTAGCGACGTTTCATCTCTTGGCGAATGTCATCTCGAATGGTGGGTATGTCGTCAATACCATTGCATACGGCATCGATATACATCATACTACCGCCTGAGAGCAGGTTGATAGGCGTTGGCGAGACTTTCAATAGCTCCATCACCTCTTGCTCGTACATCGAAGCGTTATAGTAGTCACTGATGCTCTTGGTGCCTACGAAATAGTGACGAGCCTGACGCAACTGCTCTTCAGTTGGCGATGCGGTTCCGATTCGCAGTTCGCGAAAAATCTGTCGCGAGTCGGCATTGATGACGGGTATGCCATAGTGGCGTGCCAGCTCAATGGTGAGAGCTGTCTTGCCTACTGCCGTAGGACCGGTAACGACAATCAGAATCTGCTGGCTCACCTTTCACCTCTTAATTGTCACCTCTCTACTGTCACCTGTCACCTTTCACCTCTCACCTGGCAACTCACCTGACGACTCCCCGTTTCGAGTTCTCGATAAACGTGCAGATATAGTCCACCTCCTTAGAGTCAGGGTACTTGGCGCGAGCTTCTGCCGTGCCGTCCTTTATCACACCGTGAGAGTAGATAATGCGGTAGGCATCATGTATGGCATCGATGACCTCATTGGGGAAACCTCTGCGACGCAGTCCGATAAGATTCACGCCGGCATAGCGGATGGGTTCTTTGCCTACAATGACATAGGGAGGAATATCTTGCGAAGTGCGCGATCCGCCTTGGAACATGATGTAGCTTCCTACGCGGCAGAACTGGTGGAACAGGCAGGTAGCAGAAATAATGGCAAAATCTTCTACTTCCACTTCGCCGGCAAACTTTGTAGAGTTGCCTATGATGCATCCGTTGCCTATCACGCAGTCGTGGGCAACGTGCATATTCTCCATCAACAGGTTTCCGTTGCCTACTACCGTCTTCCCCTTTGAGGCTGTGCCACGACTGATGGTCACGTTCTCGCGAATGCTGTTATTGTCGCCAATCTCGCACGTGGTGTCTTCGCCACGGAATTTCAGGTCTTGAGGCTTTGTAGAAATGCTTGCACCAGGGAAGAATTCATTCCCATTGCCGATACGGGCTCCGTAATGGATGGTCACATTGTTCAGCAACTTGTTGTTGTCGCCAATCACTACGTTTTTGTCTATCACGCAGAAAGGACCAATAATATTGTTGTCGCCCAACTTGGCTTCAGGGTCTACTACAGCTAAGGGATGTATCTGATTCATTGTTAATTCCTTATATGTTTTAACTGACTAATTATTTGTTCTTGACAATCTGTGCAGTAAAGGTTGCTTCAGCCACGATATGGTCGCCCACGAAGATGTATCCCTTCATCGAAGAGATGCCGTGACGCACAGGTGCCAGGAGGTCCACCTTAAAGATGAGCGTATCGCCTGGAACAACCTTCTGGCGGAACTTCACATTGTCAATCTTCATAAAGTAGGTCGACCACCGTTCAGGCTCTTCCAGTGTGTTCAGCACCAGCAGTCCGCCGCATTGTGCCATAGCCTCAATCTGCAATACGCCAGGCATGACGGGTTCCTGAGGAAAATGTCCCTGGAAGAAAGGCTCGTTGGCAGTGATATTCTTGATGCCTACGATGGTGTTGGCTCCCAGCGAAATGACCTTGTCCACCAGCTGCATGGGGTAGCGGTGAGGCAGCAATTCGCGAATCTTATTGACATCCATCACCGGCTCTTCGTTAGGGTCGTAGATGGGAGCCTGTATCTCGTGCTTGCGTATCTCTTTACGCATCTGACGGGCAAACTGGTTGTTGATGGTATGTCCTGGACGGGTGGCAATGATGCGCCCTTTGATAGGCTTGCCGATAAGAGCCATATCGCCAATGATATCAAGCAATTTGTGGCGGGTGCATTCATTCTCCCATTGCAGGGGCTTGTGCTGGATATAACCCAGGTCAGTGGCATCGCGATGCTCTACGTGCAGCATATCGGCCAGCTTGTCGAGACGCTCCTGAGTAGTTTGGCGCTCATAGATGACGATGGCATTGTCTAGGTCGCCGCCTTTGATGAGATTGGCCTGCAGCAGAGGCTCTATGTCGCGTACGAAGACGAAGGTGCGGGCGCTGGCTATCTCCTTGGCATAGTCTTGCGGATTATCCAGGCTTGCAAACTGCGAGTTGATGAACTTCGACTCGAACGAGCACATGGCCGTAATCGAGAAATTCTCATCGGGCAGGATCGTGATGCACGAACCAGTATTCTCGTCCTTCACCTCAATTTTCTTACGGATGATGTAGAGGTCCTTTGGAGCGTTTTGCTCCTCAATGCCTACCTCCTTGATTTTTTCTACATACTGGATGGCAGAACCATCGAGGATGGGGAACTCAGGCCCGTTCACCTGCATGATACAGTTGTCGATGCCAAGAGCATAGAGTGCCGACAGTGCGTGTTCCACTGTCGAGACGCGAACCTCGCCCTTGCCAAGCACAGTGCCGCGCTGAGTGTCAACAACGTTCTCTGCCACAGCATCGATGACGGGTTCGCCTTCCAGGTCAATGCGCTGAATCTTGTAACCAGTGTTCTCGGGTGCGGGGTTGAAAGTAACGGTCAGGTTCAAACCTGTATGCAGACCTTTTCCAAAGAGCGAAAAGCTGCCTTTCAATGTATTCTGCTTCATAGCATGTGATTTTTATCTTTCTTGCACTAATTTCTTCAGTTCTTCTATCTCCTTGCGGAGAGTACCTATCTCCTTGTACATGTCTGGCAGACGGCGATACAATGCTTTGGCCTTGAAGAAATCCTTCGGGTCCATAGCGGGCGATCCAATGAGGGTCTCGCCGTTGCCTTTAGTGTTGTTGATGACGCCGCACTGGGCTCCTACATTGGTGCGGTCGGCCACATGTATATGTCCTGAGAAGCCCGCCTGACCGCCTACCATGCACCAGGCTCCTATCTTGGTGGAGCCTGCCATTCCTACCTGGGCCGACATCACCGTATTCTGGCCAATCTCACAGTTGTGGGCCACTTGTATGAGGTTGTCCAGCTTGACGCCTTCATGGATAATGGTCTGACCCATTGTTGAGCGGTCTACGCAAGTGTTGGCTCCAATCTCCACATTGTCTTCGATGACCACGATGCCGAGCTGGGGAATCTTCTCGTAGCCGTCGGTGTTGGGAGCAAATCCGAACCCGTCGGCTCCAATCACGGCACCAGCGTGGATTGTTACGTTTTTTCCAATCTGGCAGCCATCATAGATGGTAACGTTGGGATAGATGCGGCTTCCGTCTCCAATCTTCACCCCTTCGCCAACGAAAGCAAAAGGCCCTATGTAGACATCTTTGCCTATCTGAGCCGTAGGCGATACGAACGCCAGCGAGTCGACTCCGGTCTTCTTAGGCATCGACTGGGCATAGAGCTGCATCAGCTTGGCCACGCACTCGTAGGCGTTTTTCACTCTGATGAGCGTTGCGCTGACCGGATGTTCCAGCTCCAGGTCGTCGTTCACCAGCACAATGCTGGCTTTGGTTTTATAAATATATTGAGTGTATTTGGGGTTCGAGAGAAATGTGATAGCACCTTCCTTCCCCTCTTCAATCTTAGCGAAGGTGTGGACAGCAGCCTGTTCGTTGCCTTCCACGCGTCCGCCGATAAAATCGGCTATTTGTTTGGCTGTAAACTCCATATTTTATGCTTTTTGTTTTATAAAACGTTGCAAAGGTACTAAAAATATATTAAAAACGTTGATAACACAGGTAATATTTACGTATTTTTTTGGAAAGCAGCTGCACATTTAAGATTTCTGAAGCTTCTGCAATGTCTTTTACCGAGCCGTCTTTGTAAAGTATTCCGATGCTGTCGTCATCAGGGTTATACATGTCCTTGCCAATTTCCGTCAGAGTCATCATATAGCTGGTGTCTTTGTAGGCAATGTTCATCCGTCGGGCTATCTCGCTGGCTATCTGGTCGATATATTCATCAGTGGGTCGCTCCTCAGTCACCTCAACCTTGAAGAGATGTCGGTCGGTCATGTCGGCAGCCAATGTGGAGAGTATCTTGTCGTCAGAATGTTTCCATGCCTTGAGCGCACTCCAGATGTCTGAGTCGTCCAGCTCGGCGTAGATGTCCAGTGCCTGCTGGTCGAAGTCGCTGTCGCTGCTTAAGAAATAGGCGAGGGCAGGCGAGGCGAACACCTGATGGCCTTGCCGCATCAGGTCTCTGGCGCGCCGAAGCGTGTTGACCAGTATTTTCTCATACCCCACGGCAGTCTTGTGTAGATAAACCTGCCAGTACATCAGCCTTCTAGTGGTGAGGTAGTTCTCGATAGAGTAGATGCCTTTGGCCTCTACCACCAACCGGTCGTCTTTCACGTTGAGCATCTTAATGATTCGTGCCGATCCGATGTTGCCCTCTGTGACACCAGTATAGAACGAGTCGCGTCGCAGGTAGTCGAGCCGGTCCATGTCGAGCTGCGACGAAATGAGCTGGTGGAAAATCTTGTTGGGGTATTCGTCTTTGAAGATGCTAATGGCCAGAGTCAGCTGTCCCTTCATCTCCCGGTTTATCTGCTCCATCATGCGCAGCGAGATGTCCTCATGCGATATTCCTTGTATGAGTGTGTTCTCCAACACATGTGAGAATGGGCCGTGCCCAATGTCATGCATGAGTATTGCTGCCTGCACGGCTTCGGCTTCTGAGTCAAAGATGTAGACCCCCTTCTCGTTGAGCGACTTCACAGCCTCCGTCATCAGGTAAAAGGCCCCCAGCGAGTGCTGGAAGCGCGTATGGCGGGCTCCTGGGTAGACCACTGAGGCCAGTCCAAGCTGGTTGATTCTGTTCAGACGTTGAAACAGCGGATGCTGTACGATGTCGTACAGCAGTCCGCGTTTTATCTTGATGAACCCAAATACAGGGTCGTTGATAATCTTGTATCCGTTCATTGGTTGTCGGGTGACATGTCTACGGCTTCAAACTTAAACTCGCCACTGTTCAGATAGCGCACCTCATAGCCTTTCTTGTATTTCTTCATCAGCTTCAGGTATTCTTTTTCGGCTTTTTTCTTGCTCATGCCAAAGAATACCATACATACCCGATTGGGCATATTCAGCTTGTCGGTCAGGTAATTCTTCAGCTGATACGAGTAGTTGTCGCGTCCGAGCAAGAATTTGGTTTTGGTGTCAATCCACGCCTCAGGCACGTTCTGGATATCGGTCACGTAGATAGTGGAGTCCTTGAACGACGCAGAGAATCCAAACATATATACTTTGTTAGTTTTCAGACGTTTAGCCTCTGTCGGCAAAACTGTTAGCGTAAGTGCTATTAGCAAGATGTACTTTAGTATTTTCATTGTCCTAAATATGCTTTTAATATTTTGTTTTTTGTATTTCCTCGCAACCTGCGTATGGCTTTTTCCTTGATTTGTCTAACGCGCTCACGGGTAAGCCCAAATTTGTCGCCAATCTCCTCAAGCGTCATCTCTGGTTGCCCAATGCCGTAGAAGGCCTTTACGATATTGCGCTCTCGTTCGTTCAGCATCTGCAACGCATTGGTAATCTCGGCACGTAGCGACTCTATCACCAGCTCGCGGTCGGCAGGCGGCGCATCGTCGTTCACCATCACATCGAGCAGCGAGTTGTCCTCACCGTCAACGAACGGAGCATCCATTGACACGTGGCGAGTGCCTATCTGCAGGGCTGAGTCCACCTTGTCTTCTTCGATGCCGGTCTTGGCAGAAATCTCGTCCACCGATGGGCGCCGCTCATGCTCCTGCTCAAACTTGCTCAGCATCTGGTTGATTTTGTTCATCGACCCCACCTGGTTCAGCGGCAGTCTCACGATTCGGCTCTGCTCGGCTATGGCTTGCAGAATGCTCTGGCGTATCCACCATACGGCATAGGAGATAAACTTGAAGCCGCGTGTCTCGTCAAACTTCTCTGCAGCCTTTATCAGTCCCAGGTTGCCCTCGTTGATGAGGTCGGGCAGGGCCAGACCGTGATTCTGGTATTGCTTTGCCACACTGACCACGAAGCGAAGATTGGCCTTGGTCAGACGTTCAAGGGCTTTCTTGTCGCCCTTGCGGATACGCTGGGCAAGCTCAACTTCCTCTTCGATTGACAACAAATCTTCTTTGCCAATCTCTGACAAGTATTTTTCCAGGGCCTCACTCTCGCGATTAGTGATGGAACGGGTGATTTTCAGCTGTCTCATGCGATAGATTTTTGGTAAGCCAAATGCAAAAGTAAGGTATTTTTTTGGAATCACCAAAAGAATACCTTACTTTTTTAGATTTTGTTGCAATAATTGCCTTTATTCAACTAATGCCGTTATTCATTCTGCAGGTATACCACGAATCCGCCTCGCTTGCCAGTAGGATAGATACCCTTGATGACCAGCATCTGATCCTTGGCATCCTTCACGGCCTGCTGCAGGTCGTCGAACGAGCGCATGGCCTTGTCGTTCACATACTGGATGATAAAGCCCTTGGACACACCGGCATCCTTCATCTTGCCGCCGTTCACCTTCAGAACCTCCAGTCCAAACGATATTTCGAGCTGCGACTTCTGGCTGTCGGTAATAGGACGGACATCGATACCCAGCACGTCGACATCGGCACTCTTAACCACCCGCGTGGTGCCTTGCTCGTTCTTCAGAGTCAGCGTGGCGCTCTTCTCTTTCTTATTGCGCAGGTATTTAATGGTCACCTTGTCGCCAGGACGCTTCTGAGCAATGACTGCCTGCAGTTCGCCGAAGGTCTTGATCTTCTGGCCGTCGACATAGGTCAGCACATCGCCTTTCTGTAGCCCGGCATCTGCGGCGGCACCATTCTCTACCACACCATCGATGTAGATGCCCTCCATCGTTCCAAAGTCTTCCACTTCCTTGTCCTGATCCTTCAGGGCGTCCACGTAGTTCTTCACGTCCATGCCCTGGATGCCTATCATGGCACGCTGGTATGTACCATACTTCTTGAAGTCCTCGACGGCCTTCTTTACTATCGTGGTGGGGATGGCAAAGCCATAGCCGATGTTCGATCCGGTCTGCGAATAGATCATGGCATTGATGCCAATCAGTTCGCCACGCACATTGACCAGCGCACCGCCAGAGTTACCCTGGTTGATGGCAGCGTCGGTCTGAATCATCGAGGTAACCCCCTGACCCATCGAGCGAGCCTTTGCCGACACGATGCCTGCCGTCACCGTATTGTTCAGTCCCAGCGGGTTGCCCACGGCCAGCACCCATTCGCCCACCTTCACATCGTCTGAGTTGGCAATCGTGATGGCTGGCAGGTTCTTGGCGTCAATCTTGATAAGTGCCAGGTCGGTGGTGTTGTCGGCACCAATCACGCGGGCTGAGTATTCCTGCGAGTTCTCGTTCAGCGTCACTGTCAGTTCGTCAGCACCGTCAACCACGTGATTGTTGGTCACGATATACCCGTCGGCCGAGATGATGACTCCCGATCCGGCTGCAGCGCGTCGTGGGGTCTGCACCTGACGCTGGCGACTGCCGCCCTGGCCCTGCTGCCCCTGTCCGCGACCAAAGAATCCTCCAAAGGGGTCGTTGAAGAAGTCTTCAAACGGGTCGCTATATTCCATAGTCTGCGTACGGGCATTGGTCACCGACTTGATGTACACCACCGAAGGCAGAGCCTTCTCGGCTGCATAGGTCAAGTCAACGGGTTGTCCTGGTGCTGACGCTGGAGCCGAGGGGGCTGCCTGTGTCTTGTTGCATGATGCTGCTGAAAATGCTACTACCAGCATGAGCATGCCTGGCATTAAGCTCTTCACAATCTTTTTCATAATGTTTTTCCTTTTTTATTGTTATTATAATGAATATACATATTGCTTTTCGCAATTTTGGCTGCAAATATAGGGGCAAAAAACGAAAAACTGACAAAAAGTCATCGAATTTTGTCTTGATTTAACACTTCGCCCCCATCTGTTAACGGCAGTTAGAAATTAACGCTTGAATCGTGAAAAAACTAACAAAATTAACCTTCCTGCAAATTTTAGTTCCATATATTAGACTAAGTACATCCTGCTGCACTGCAACTTACCCTTCTGAAGTGCTGCACATCCCTCGACATCGCTGATACAGCGGTACGGCGATACACCGGTACGCACCTCACATCTTACCATTTCAAAGCTGCGATGAAGTGAGAGCAACGAGACAGCGCGCGGTCAACAACAGCTCAATACCGACTTACCTCCAACTTAACACAGGCAACAAGAGTTATTAACCATTTAAGTAACAAGCAGTTATGCAAAAACCAGCCATCAAAAAAGCTGTAAAAAGCTATCGAGAGAGTAAAAAAACTAAGTTAATCAACCAATTAAAAAAGAAATTTTCTGAAAAATAACCGAAAACGCTTGGCGATATCGAAAGAATCGTGTAATTTTGCAGCCGAATTGATGGAATTACAAGATGACGTAGCAAAGATTCAGCTCTCTGAAGCTTAGTGTAACAATCGGGGTGGACAACCTCGTAAACATCAGTCAGAAAAGACTGGTGAGTGAGCGTTCTTTATAATATTGTTACACTAAATTCATTCAAATGAAGAGAAGAAGAATTCCTTATCGGGTTTGCAGATGCTTACCCAGCGGTGTTGTGACCCATCTTGAAGCTCGTCTACTCAGGGAGCTGGTTAATCGAGAAATCCATCCGATTCGTTGTGCTGAGAGTTGCAAGCGAAAGTTCCAAAAAGCCATGTATCTCGGTGATCTCTGCGCTGAAACAGGACATTTCTGGTGGGCCAGGAAAATCTGGAGATTCGCATCTGGGCTTATCGAAGACAAAGACTATGACGACTGGCGCTATGTCTGGTTTGACAACAAAAGAGTGAGGCTCAGGGATGTCATTTCGGAAACAGAGTGCGAATTGTTGGACCGCCGATGCAGCCAACTCTGGCGAGCCCTTGGACATCCAGAATACGACTGGTGGAACGACAGGGTTGAGTACCTTAGAAGTACTTACTTTGGAACTTCTTATTACTATTTGTTTGCCGACAAGTACGGCGGCTACTACGATGAGCTGATAGGAGAATGGGAAGCAAAAATGGAAACAGCGGAGGCTGAACAGGAAACACAACTGATTTTCAGAGAAGGTCAGGGCGATTATCTTCCTCCTTGCTCCCAAGACTTTACAGAATATTGGCATGGTGGTCCTCATACAGAGGACTTTTCGTGGCTGACCTACAAGCATGGCCAACAGCAGAAATACTATTGACCATGCTGCTTTAACGCTTAGATCTGTGACTACAGATGATTGTTTTGAGTTAATAAATGTTGGAAAACAGTCGGTCGCAGCAGCAATATGGAGAATAATTGCTACTTTTGTACCGTATTATTTGAAAAGACGATGAAAACGAAAATTGTAATACTCGACGGATATGCAGCCAGTCCTGATGCTGGAGCTTGGAAACCTCTGGAGGAGCTGGGCGCGCTGACCGTTTACGACCGTACAAGGCCTGAGGATGTGGTGGCGCGGGCAGCAGACGCAGAAATAGTGCTGACCAACAAGGTGTGTCTGCGCAGGGCAGAGATGGAGCAGCTGCCCAGACTGCGATACATCGGAGTGCTGGCTACGGGCTACAACGTGGTAGATACGGAGGCTGCCAGGCAGCGCGGCATCACGGTGACCAACGTGCCAGCCTACAGCACGGAGAGCGTGGCGCAGATGGTGTTTGCCCACCTGCTGACCGTCACCAATCGCACGGAACACTATGCCATTCAGAACAGGAACGGGAAATGGTCGGCAAGTCCTGACTTCTGCTACTGGGACACGCGGCTGTCGGAATTGGCTGGCAAGACCTTCGGCATCGTGGGACTGGGCAACATCGGAAGGCGCGTAGCCTGCATTGCCCAGGCTTTTGGCATGAGGGCGGTAGCCTATACGAGCAAGCGGGAGGAGGACTTGCCTCAGGGCATCGGCAAGCGCTCGATGGACGACCTGCTGGCAGAGAGCGATGTGCTGAGCCTGCACTGTCCGCTGACGCCCGACACTCGCCATCTAATCAGGCAAGAGACACTGCAGAAGATGAAACCCACAGCCATCCTCATCAACACAGGGCGCGGCCCGCTGGTGTGCGACCAGGATGTGGCCGACGCCCTGAGGACGAAGCGACTGAGAGCCTTCTGCGCTGACGTGATGACTGAGGAGCCGCCCAAAGCCGACAATCCGCTGCTGGCCTGCGAAAATGCCTTCATCACCCCACACATCGCCTGGGCAACGGAAGAGGCAAGAACCCGACTGATCAGCATTGCCATCGACAACGTGAGGGCTTTTGCGGAAGGAGAACCCAAGAACGTGGTTGGGTGATGGATATTGCGAACGTTAACTATAAATAGTATGACTGACAACAAGACTTGGGTGGCCTGCTGGGGCAGCGCCACCTCGATAACCAACCGACGTGAGGCGGTGTATGCCAAGGACCTCACGCTGAGATACCCCATACGCATGTGCTTCAGCGGCACCATGCTGCGCTTCCGCTTCTCCAACCTGACGGGGACGGAGCCCGTAACGCTCAACAAGGTATTCGTGGGACATACGCCTATCACGTTTGGAGGCGATACTGCTGTCACCCTGCTGCCTGGTAAGGAGACGGAGAGCGACGCCGTGGACTACGCCGTTAACCGGGGCGACACGATAGAGGTAAGCTTCTATATGGCCGGCTACACACAGATGAACAGCGGCACACTGGTGACCGGCCCGCTGTCGAAGGGATACTATGCCTACGGCGACTTTGCCGAGGCCGACGAGCTGCCGCTCGAACTGTCGCGACACACCAACTGGTTCTACTTCCTGAACACTATCGACATCCTGACATCGGCACAAAACCACGCCATCGTATGCTACGGCGACAGCATCACCGCACAGTCGTGGCCCGACTACATGGCCCAGCAGGCCTTCGGCACCAATGCAGCCATCATACGACGGGCCGTCAGCGGTACGCGCATCCTGCGACAGTACGACTGCATCACCTATCAGGCCTACGGACTGAAGGGAGCCACGCGCTTCCCCATAGAGATGAATGTAGCCGGGGCCACCGACGTCATCATACAGCATGGCATCAACGACATCATCCATCCCGTCGGCACCGATGTCAACCCATTCCGGCCGTGGAGCGACCTGCCTATGGTGGAAGAAATGGAGCAGGGAGTGGAGCACATCTACGTGAAGCCTGCCAAGGCGATGGGGCTGAAGGTGTGGAGCGGCACGCTGCTTCCTATCTACGGATGGCGCACTTATAATGAGGACCGCGAGCGGATGCGCCAGCAGTTTAACGAGTGGCTGCGCACGTCGCCCATCTTCGACGGCTGCATCGACTTCGATGCTGCCGTGCGCAGCGTGACCAATCCAAAGGCCTTTGCTGAAGGATTTGACAGCGGTGACCATCTGCACCCCAGCGAGCGGGCCTACGAGGCGATGGCGCAGGCCGCCGTACATCGGCTGATACGCCGCATGCCGCGATATGACCACGAAGAAATGTTCTAATGCCGGCCGAAACGATATGTGAAGCCCAGGGAAAGTGCACGATTGGCGTAATTCGTACTTTCTGAGATGACATTATAGGGCGACGGTCCTGCCAGGTCGTGGAGGTCGGCACTCAGTGTGATGTGGCGCCCCAGGTCTTTGCTCACCTTTACAGAGGCAAACAGGTGAGGTGACGACTCGAAGGGCAGCGTGACGCGGCTGTTGTACAACAGGCGGGAGCTGACGCGCAGTCCGCCAGGCAGCAGCAGGGTAGGGAGCAGCCGCAGGTGGAACGTGTTGTCGAAGGAGACCTGTCCTTCTGTGTCAGTCCGTGTGTGGAAGTAGTCGGCACCAGCCGTCAGCCGCAAGACGCCTTTTCGCCAGGTCATCGAGGCCCGGATGCCTGTACGTTTCTCACCAATCGCGCTGTGGCGAGTCCATGAGTGAAGGGCTGAACCGCTCAGCATCAGATTGCCCCACTGATAGGCATAGCGCAACTCAGTGCGGTATACCATGCTGGTATAATAGTCGCGCATATTTATCCTTTGTGTAGCATCCTCGTCCTGATAGCTGAAGAAGTAGATGATGAGAGGTACGTAGTAATCGCTGTTGAACATAGCCTGCAACTGGTGGCGGCCCGACTTGTAGCCCACACTGCCCACATAGCTGTTCTCCGTACGGCTGTTGCTCCACCGCGAGCCGTCATAATCGTCGAAGACATGGTGCCAGTAGTTGACAACGCGGAAACGGTCGCCAAAGCTTACCAGCCAAGGACCGTTGGAATAGTCGACCTGCAGGTAGAGGTCGTTGAACATGGTATGCTGGCGGTCTACATTGACTTTCCACCAGTTGTAGTAATCTATTTCCCAGCCCGCCATGAGGTTCAGGTGGTCGTTCAGACAGGGTGTGCTGGCCTCAGACACGAAGTAGGCGCAAGTGTTCTGTGTCTCCATGTCTTCAATAGTCAAGTACTCTCGGTCGACACCACCTTCAAAATGCAGGTTGGCTCCTCGTTGGTTCAGAGTGTGATCATAAATGGCGGTAGCTTCCCAATAGCGCTGGATTTGAGCAACCTGCATCGCATCGCCGCCTTCAGGGTACAGTCGAAGCTTGTGGTCCCTGAAGGCTTGGAGCAGCTTGATTTTCAGGTTGTCGTTCTTGCTGATATCCCAGTCGAGGTTCAGATGCAGGTTTTCGATTCCTTGACGGAACGTATTACTTAACCCATTGGATGCAGCATCTCTGCCATATTCCAGATTGCAGAGTGCGTAGCCTTGAATGGTGAGGTTCTTGTATCTGGTATTAATGTCCGTATACGCCTTGCCGCAACCAAAGGTGCTGCCCTCGAGCATCAGTTTTCCGGCAGTACTGCCATTCTCCAGCGGTTTGAACTGCAGGTTGATGATGTGGCTGTCGCCATTGCCGCCTGCTACGATGGATGTCGAGGTGTAAATATGTATCTCACTAAGCTCACTAGCTTTCAAAGCCTCAAGTGCCACTTCATCATCCAGCATAACCGGAACGTCGTCGATATACAGCTCATAGTAGTCGGTAATGCGTTTGGCATTGTCAGACATCAGTTCTGGACATGCCTGTAACACATCCATGAGCGTCATGTCTTTGTCGGGCTTCAGCGCGTCGACATGGATGACG
This sequence comes from uncultured Prevotella sp., assembly GCA_946548065.1. Taxonomy (GTDB): domain Bacteria; phylum Bacteroidota; class Bacteroidia; order Bacteroidales; family Bacteroidaceae; genus Prevotella. The sequence goes on from CAMNPM010000031.1 coordinate 24,980, forward strand.
TAGTGGTCGCCCTGGTATTCATAGGCTGGCGGAAGGGGTTGGGCCGACAGCGCACCGAGGCAGGGTAGTATGCAGAGCAAGGCTTTCAGACGACGAATCATTCCTCGATGATTATTCTTTTCCTATACCCAGATAGTCGAAGAACCGGTCGGGCCAGTAGTTCATAATCAGCTCGTCAGGAAACTCGGCCTCGGACAGCAGGGGATAGAGCCGTTCGTAGTTGGCAATCTGAAACGAGATATGGGCGTCGCTACCCAGTATGGTAGGTACCCCGTGCTTCTTGCAAAGTCGAAGCAACTCGATGTTGTTGTCGCGGGCAACGGTCTTATGGCGCGCAGGAGCCAGCGAGTGATTGTTGATTTCGAGCAACGTGTGGGCCTCCTTGGCTGCCAGCACCAGCTTCTCAAAGTCCAGCTCGGCAGAGCCGTCGCCAGGATGGCTGATGATGTGTATCTTGGGGTGGCGGATGACATTGATGAGTCCCTGGGTGTTCTCCTCCTTCGTGCCGCCTTTGTACCAGGCTACATGGATGCCGGCGATGGCCAGGTCGAGACGGTCGATATAGTCCTCGGTAAGGTCGAGAGAGCCTTGCGTGTCGAGGATGTTGATCTCGCAGCCCATCAACAAGCGGATGCCATACATCCGGCGGGGGACGACGAACATGTTCTTAAAATAAAGTATCGGACAGGTGCCGGGTACACTGGGTCCGTGCTCGGTGATGCCCAACACCTCGAGCCCTCTGTCGGCAGCGGCTTGGGCCATCTCCTGCAGACTGCTGTAGGCATGGCCCGACGCAGTGGTATGGGTATGGACATCTAAGAGTATTTTCTTCATTTTTCTCTACTATATATAATATGGTAAGTGGTGAGCGGTAAGAGAGTGTATCTCGAACGCTACTATTCTTGACGCGTATGTCGTGCCGCGACATCCTGTATGACGAGTCCTGCCAGCATCAGTCCAAAGCTGGCTGTGACGTGCATGATGCTGCCTTTCTCCTCAGTGCCTTGCGACCTCAGCAACTCATCGCTGTAAACGCATTGGAACTTGCGGCGGGGAAAACGCTTCTGCTTTTTGAAATGGTTGCGCAGCGCACGGGCAAGGGGGTCGCCCTTTACTTTCCAGAACTCCGTCACCTGTATGCGGGTAGAGTCGAGCTTCAGCGCCGCACCCATCGATGAGTAGAACCGGGCCTTGGTCTGGCAGGCCATCTCGATGAGCAGGGCCTTGTCCTTCAATGAGTCGATGGCATCGATGATATAGTCGTAGTCCTCGATATGGAAGTCGTCTGCCGTCTCCGCAGTGAAAGCCTGCTCGACGGCTGTGATCTGGGCTGAGGGGTTGATGGCGAGCAGGCGTTCCCTGAGTACGTCGACCTTCACCTGGCCTACAGTCCGGGTTGTTGCCATGAGTTGGCGGTTGATGTTGCTGGCGCTCACCTTGTCAAAGTCGACAATGGTGAGCTGCTGTATGCCCGACCGCACCAAGCTCTCGGCACACCATGAGCCAACACCCCCTATACCGAAAATAATGACGCGCTGCCGGGCTATCTGTTCAACGGTGTCCTGACCAAGCAATAGTTCGGTGCGTCTGACGAAGGCTTTGTCTTGTGGTTCCATCTGTCTTTTCTCAAATTGTTCGTGTTTGATAGTAGCTGTTTACGCTGGCTCGCTGAGTCTATGAAGCATTTCGAGCAGCACCTGCCAGATGGCGTCGACAGTCTTCAGCTCCACTCGCTCGCTGGTAGAGTGGGGCTCCATGATACGCGGACCGATGCTGGCTATTTGAATGCCTGGGTATTTCTCGACGAAATATCCTGCCTCCAGCACGAAATGCATGGCTACCATGCGGGGCCGCCAGCCCAGCACATCGTGGAAGGTGTCAGAGGTTAGTTTCAGGAATGCCGACTGCTGGTCTTCCTGCCAGGCATGGGCTGACATCACCACTTCTGAGCTGCCGCCATGTTTCTTGAACATGTCGGCAATGTCTGAACTCAGCGCATCCATCTCGCTATCAATAAAACTTCGGGTATGGGTGGAGATGAAAATGTGGTCGGCTTCAGTGACTATGCGGCCTACGTTGTTCGATGTCTCCACGGTACCTGTCATAGTATCGCTCATCTTGACTACGCCTTGTGGAATCTGCTCCAGACAAGTCATCATGGCTTCAAAAGCCTTATTGCTGATAACCGTTTCTTGGGGTTCACACTTCTCGATGGTGCATGTCATGCCGTCATCGTCGGGATATTCCTCATGCATCCATTGATTAATCATGTCTTTTTGCGCCTTCACAAACTCGGCCCCTTCGCCCGAGGGGATGGTGAGAACGATGTCGGCTGTCGAAGCTATCGAGGCATTGGCTTCACCGATATCAATACTTGCTACATCGAAGTCGTATTCGTTGTAGATGGCAGCCAGCACGGCCCACGCGGCCACCACGGCCGAGCAACGGCCCTTGTTGATGTCAACACCAGAGTGTCCGCCCTGTCCGCCCTCGAAGTGGATGTGATACCAGCGACGCTTGCCGCCGGGAGCGGGCAGGCGCTTCAGAGGGATGCGATGGAACTGCAGACAGGCTCCGGCCGAGGCCGTGGTGATGGTGTCGTAGTCTTCTGAGTCCAGATTGATGACCTTGCGGCCTAGTATAAAGCTGGACGACAAGTTGGCAGCTCCCGACATTCCGTCTTCTTCGTTTGTGGTGGTCAGCACCTCCAGGGCAGGATGCACTATGTCGCTACTCTCCAGTACTGCCAATGCCATTGAAAGTCCAATGCCGTTGTCGGCACCCAGCGACGTGCCGCGCGCCTTCAGCCAGCCGTCGTCCTCGTAGGCTTCAACGGTGTCGTGCAGCGAGTCGTTCATCCCCACGCAAACCATGTCCATGTGATTCAGCAGCACGAGGGGCTCGGCTGCTTCGTAACCTTGGCTGGCAGGCTTGCGGATGACGACACAATTCTGGTCGTCTCGCTCATAGTCAAGTCCCAGCTGTTCGGCAAACTGACACAGGTAGTTGGCGACTAGCTCTTCATGGTGTGAAGGGCGTGGTATTCGGTTCAATTCCTTGAATATTTGAAATACACGTTCGGTAGTTTGTTTCATATCTTCTTTTACGATATTTAAAATTTGTTGCAAAAATAATGAAAATAATCCTAAAACCATCGGAAATCATTAAATAAGTTGGCAAAAACACCTTATCTAATTTAAATTGTTGGGTAATGTGTCAAAGTTTGAGTAATTTTGCACACAGATTCCGTGTGTTTAAGGCCATACAAAATTTCCACCACTTTCTGACATCTCCAGCAGAAAAATTGGCAATTTGCAACTTCTCCCGTCATATTTCTGCCATATTCTGCGCCAAAGTCAACAGAAATTTGTAATTTTGCATTCCTGTTATGGAAACAACAGAGACCACGATAGAGTCACTGATAGCTGTAGTGCTGTGCGATATACGCCAGCAAGGCTATTCGTCCGTCCAGCCCTTTTCCATTGGCAAGGT
>CAMNPM010000032.1 GCA_946548065.1 uncultured Prevotella sp.
GCATCATTGCCTCCATCATCACGGCACTGAGCACCACGAGCTGCATGGGCTACGGCCCGTTCTGATGGATGATGGAAGATGGAAGATGGAAGATGTAAGATGGAAGATGTAAGATGGAAGATGTAAGAACTCAGCCATCAGCCATCATACATCGAAAAAGGGGGGCATCATGGGCCACGCAGCAGTTGTAGCGTAAAGCTGCAATCTTATGGCTGACTCAAGAAATAAAGGTGGAATGCTTGGAGATTCCGCCTTTTTTGTTTACCTTTGCAGCAAATACGATTTTTATTTCTATATGAGAAAGACATTATTGTTTGTTCTGATGCTTGTTGCATCGGCAATGACGGCATTGGCTGCAGACAGCAAAGCGCTGCAGTCTATCTTGAGGGCTGACACCTATGCAGAAGTGGAGTCGCTGATCAACAGTCAGCTGAATGTGCTGCCCAGCAATCAGGAGAAGGCAAAGGCCTACAATCATCTCACACGACTGGCTGTACTGACTTTCTATGACGAGTCGGTGAAGTCAGCGGTGGACAAGCGTAAGGTGATGGAGCTAGGGCTGCGGGCCATGAGGGCTGCCGACCTGTGCGACGAGTATGACATGCAGCCTGGGGCCGACGGACAGGTGCGCCCTAAGTACAGGGACGACAATTACATCTCCATCGCGCTGCTGGCCGACGCTGTGGTGGACGGCTGCTGCGAGATAGCCGAGGCAAAGAATTATGAGCAGACATTGAAATATATCGACGCCTTCTGCCACTATGCGGAGCGGCCTCTGCTGAAGAAGAAGGACCTGCTGAAGAGTCATCCTAAGATTGACCTCATCGGGTTCTACGGCGGACAGGCAGCCTTCATGCTCAACAAGTTCGCCCGTGCCGCCGAGCTGTTCAAGCTGGCCATGAACAGCGGCAACGAGAGCGTAAGGAACTTCGCCCGGGAGTATTACTCCATCTCCTTGCGCTACGCCCAGCAGGGGCAATAATCATTCGTTCAGCATCCGTTTTATCTTCTCCACATCAGCCTCATACTCTTTGCGGATGATGCCAGCCTCGGCGTATCTCCTGAAGTCGTCGAGAAAGCCGCTCTTCAGTTCGTCTTTGTATTGGCGATATAGCTGCTCGGCTTGCTCGTATTGGCCTTGGAAGAGCAGAGCAGCAGCGAGATTGGGGATGATGAAGTGCTGGGTAGAGTCGATGGCCAATGCCTCACGGGCCAGTTGCTCGGCTTCTGCAAATTGTCCCAGGAAGATGATGTTGAACGCCTGACTGCCGAGGGCTGCAGCATATTTCTGACGCCATTTGTCGGACTCGGCTTCATATTTGGCTTTCAGGAGGGGGAGCCTTTCGTTATAGATGCGGCTGCTGGAGGCATAATCGCCGACATTGGTGTAAGTGATGCTGAGCTGGGCCATGACGTCTTCGTACAATTGTTGGTTGGTGGGGTCGACCTTGGTCAGTCGACGATAGATGTCGAGGGCTTCCTCATAGGGTGCGAGGGCTTCTGCATATTGTTTCTGACTGGTTTTCAAAAGGGCAATGTTGTATTGCGTCAAAGCTACATCGGGCAGATAGGCCTGAGGATTCTGCTGGGCCAGCCGACGGCTGATGGCCAACGCCTCCTGGTACATTGCCTCACTCTCATCGTAACGATGTGTCTTGCTGTACAGGTTGGCCAGATTGGTGAGCGTAACTGCCAGCATGTCCTCATAAAGCTGGGGGTTGGCAATCGCCAGACGTCGCCTGATGGCTATCGCCTCCTGGTACATCGTCTCGCTCTCTCGATAGCGCTTGGTCTGCTTGTACAGTATGCCTTGTAGACTGCGGATGGAGGCGAGTGTTGATAGCCACCCTGTGCTGTCATTGGAGTAATATGGCCGGAAGGCTGTAGGCAATTCGTTGCAGAGCCGCTCACAGTCGTCATAGTGTTTTGCATCGAGATACATGCTTGCCAATTGCTTCTTCAGCCTGACGACCGAAAAATTGTAGACTGACCAGGCGGTGGTGGATGCCTCAAACCCGTCGCGAGTCTGTATGACGGCATCCAAGATGACTTCAAAAATCTTGATGCCTGTCTCATGATCTGCCAACTGAAAGACACATTGGGCGGCACCCGTGTAGGCGTTTAGCAAGTCCAAGGCGGAATAGGTGTATTTTCTCTTTTCTTCCTCTGACTTGCCGAATAAGCTATAGAAGGCTTTCATCCAGTAGCGGGCTGCATCTCGTTTGAAGTTCAGGAAATTAAGGTGTCTGGCAGCGTCAATCATATAGCCGATATGCAGCGTGTCGACTTGGGCGCGGAGCGTGATGTAATAGGTGGCGGAGTCGAACTGGCCGTTCATCTTGCACAGCTCGAAACGGTTGTAGCAGTCGCGTGCCAGGTCATCGCGACGCTGACGAGCCAAGGCCTCGCTCTTCTCCAGGTCGCGGCGTACCTGCTCGTTAGCTTGTTCATGCTGTCGCAGCTCTGCGGCGCGCTGTCGGATGTCGCCCTTTGAGCGGAGCAGCGAGTCGGCTCGCGCCAGCTCGCCATTCAGGATGGCATCGCTAATCTGGCGGTTCAACTCGTCTAGCTGGTCGTAGTCGAGCTCTGCATAGCGCTGGGCCATTTCTGAAATCAGCTTTTCGTTGTTCTGCTGGTCGTTGTATAGTTGTTGCAAGCGCCTGTGATATTCCTCCTGCGTCAGCTTGTTCTGCTCCTTCAGCTCTTCTAGCTCGTCCTCGCGCTGCTGCAGTTGTCGCTGCAGGGTGCGGCGTATCTTGCGTTCTGCAGCCAGTTTGTCTTCAGCCTGTTGGCCGGGCGTCTCCATAATCAGATAAAGCGTGTTGGGCGAATACTGATAGGTTTTCCGCGTGGCATCAGCATCCAACAGCTGATAGCCCTGTTTCTGGACTCCCTGCACCTGGAAGGTCTTGTTGGTCACTGGAAACGAGAAAACACCATTATCGCGGGTCAGGATGGTGGTGCGTCCCTGTATTGACACCGTTGCCCCTGACAGTCCTGTGCCGGGCTTCAGTTGTCCGTTTATCATCTTGCCGCGTGTCTTCACCACACCCTGTTGCGTCTGGGCGATGCCAGCAGCGACTGTCGTCAGACAGATTGTCAGCCAAAAGATTCTTTTCATCATTTCTCCGTTTGTGTTTAGAGCCTATCGCCTGCAAATATACAACAAAATCAATTCATGTCCAAACTTTTTTGTGCTAAACTTGGAGTTCCCGGCTTTTTTGTTTACCTTTGCAGCTTGGTAGAAATGCAATTGACATGTGTGAGCAATAGTCATGAAATGTAATAAGACGGGGATGGTATGACGAAACGGATTATTCTGATTACGGGCGGGCAGCGCTCAGGCAAGAGCCGCCATGCGGAAGAGCTGGCGCTGAGCCTGACGCAGCGGCCTGTCTATGTGGCTACCGCCCATGTCTGGGACGATGAGTTCCGTGAGCGTGTGCGCAAGCACCAGCAGCGGCGCGGACCTCAGTGGACGAATATCGAGGAGGAGAAGACGCTGAGCCGTCACGACCTGACGGGGCGGGTGGCGGTGATAGACTGCGTGACGTTGTGGCTGACGAACTTCTTCTTCGAGACGCAGGATGTTGACCAGACCCTGGAGATGGCGAAGCGGGAGTTTGACTTGTTTACTGCCCATGATGCCACGTATATCTTTGTGACCAACGAGATAGGGTGGGGCGGTGTGAGCGAGAATGCCATACAGCGCAGGTTTACCGACCTGGAGGGCTGGATGAACCAGTATATTGCCTCGCAGGCCGACGAGGTGGTGATGATGGTCAGCGGAATAGCGGTAAAGATAAAATGAATAGTCCTTTCTCAGGAGATTTTGACTTTGCAATGAAATAGTAAACAGATGATGACATTTAAGATAGCTGCGCCTGATGATGCGCTGCGCCCACGGATACAGGAGAAGATAGACAATCTGAACAAACCCAAGGGATCGCTGGGCAGGTTGGAGTCGCTGGCCATGCAGGTCTGCATGGTGCAGCAGACACTGGAGCCCTCGTTGGCTCACCCGTGCCACCTGCTGTTGGGCGGCGACCACGGGATAGAGCGCGAGGGAGTGAGTGTGTCGCCCCGCGAGGTGACTTGGCAGCAGATGGTGAACTTCACGCATGGTGGCGGAGGGGTGAACATGTTCTGCCGTCAGCACGGGTTTAAGTTGCGGATAGTCGATGTAGGTGTAGACCACGACCTGAGCAGTACGCCGGGCATCATCGACCGCAAGATAGCGCGTGGTACGCAGAACTTCCTCTACGGTCCGGCAATGACCGAGGAGCAGTTCGGCCAGGCTCTCAACGTAGGAGTGGAGCTGGCCGACGACTGTGTGGCAGAGGGTTGCAGGGTGCTCTGTGTCGGTGAAATGGGCATTGCCAACACGTCGCCGTCGAGCATCTGGATGCATCTGTTCTGTCACATTCCGCTGGAACGGTGTATTGGTGCTGGAGCAGGACTGGACAGCGCGGGAGTGCGCCATAAGTACGAGGTGCTGAGCAGGTCGCTCGAACGCTACAATCAGCTCTCATCTCTCACCTCTCATCTCTCGCCTCTCATCTACTTCGGTGGTTTCGAGATGGTGGCCGCTATTGGCGCTATGCTCCGGGCGGCAGAACAACACCTCATTATATTAGTAGACGGGTTTATCATGACTGCCTGTGCGCTGGCTGCCATACAGCTGGAACCTGAGAGCCGGCACTACATGGTGTTCACCCATTGCGGCGACGAGTCAGGGCACAGGCTGATGCTCGACGCTATGCATGCCGAGCCCCTGCTCCACCTGGGACTGCGACTTGGCGAGGGTACGGGTGCCCTCTGCGCCTTCCCCATTGTCGACAGCGCCGTCCGCATGATGAACGAGATGAACAACTTCAAGGATGCTGCAATCACCAAATACTTTTGAAAATTGAACAAGAGAAAAAAGAAATGGAAGTACGAATAAACGATACCCGATGGTATGACAGCCTGTGGGCTGCCCTTGTTTTCTTCACCCGCCTGCCTTTCTGGCGCATCTACCAGCCCCCACGGTCGTCGTATGCGGCGGTAGTGGAGTGGTGGCCGCTGACAGGCTGGCTGACGGGAGGAGTGATGGCGGGAGTGCTGTATGCCGGTAGTCTGTTGATGCCGACGGCTGTTGCCCTGCTGCTGGCCATCGTCGCCCGGATGCTGCTGACAGGAGCCCTGCACGAAGACGGGCTGGCCGACTTTGTAGACGGTTTTGGAGGCGGCGGGCGCGACCGCGAGCGCATCCTGACCATCATGAAAGACTCGCACATCGGCACCTACGGGGTGATAGCCCTCATAGTCTATTTTGCCTTGCTCTACGCCTCGCTCCTGCTGTTGCCACACGAGATAGCCCCACTGGCCATCCTGGCTGCCGACCCCTTTGCCAAGATGGTGACCTCGCAGCTCATCTTGATGATGCCTTATGCGCGCAACGAGGAGACCGCCAAGAACCATACCGTCTATCGCAAGCCCGACGTGAAGGCAGGTGTGCTGCTGGCCGTACAGGGCATGCTGCCTATGGCGGGATTCCTGTGGCTGACGCGCGGGCAAACAGACTGGTCGACGCTGGTCTTTGTGCCTTGTGTGGTGATGTATTTTCTCTACCTGCTGATGTGGAAGCGCATCAGAGGGTACACGGGCGACTGCTGCGGTGCTGTATGCCTACTGGTAGAGTTGGCGTTTTATCTCTGTCTGTTGGCGGGCTATGGCAGTTATATGGATTAGACATTAGGAATATATGGAAGTTATTTTGATTCGACACACCAGCGTGGCTGTAGCCCCAGGCACTTGCTACGGACAGACCGACGTCCCCGTGGCAGAGACCTTCGAAGAGGAGGCAGCCGCCACCAGGAAGGAGCTGTTGCGGTATGGTGCCATCGACAAGGCCTATTCGTCGCCCCTGACCAGGGCGCGGAAGCTGGCTGCCTATTGCGGCTATGCGGATGCAGAGACGGATCCGCGGCTGCTGGAGATGAATATGGGGGACTGGGAGATGCAGCGATTCGATGACATCAGCGACCCGTATGTCCAGGAGTGGTACGACAACTACCTGGAGCTGCCCACCCCCAATGGCGAGAGCTTTGTGATGCAGCGCGAGCGTGTGGGCAGTTTCCTGGACGAGTTGCGTAGCCAGCCCTATCAGCGTGTGGCGGTGTTTGCACACGGTGGTGTGCTGGCATGTGCGGCTGTCTATGGCGGGCTCTATGCGAAGGAGGAAGTGTGGCACCACCTGACACCCTATGGCGGCATCATACGAATAGAAATCTGAGAGCGACCAATGCCACCATCAACACTTCGGCCATGCGATTTATGCGTATGGATTTTTTCATGTCTTCGGTAGTGAGCGGTCGGTCGTTGTCACCGATATAGGGTTTGTCGAAGAGCTGTCCGAAGTAGTAGTGCGGTCCGCCAAACCTGCAATTCAGTATGCCGGCCAATGCCGCTTCTGGATAGCCGCTGTTGGGTGAGGCATGCCTGCGGCTGTTACGGATGACGAAGGGGATGAGTGAGGAGTGAAGAGTAGAGGATGGGCTGCCGCCTCTCCCGACGATTGTCAGAAGGTAGTGGGATGTCACCATCAGCAGGGCGGTGAGGCGGGCTGGGATGTAGTTGGCGATGTCGTCGATGTGGGCTGCCCAGCATCCGAAGTCGCGATAGCGCTCTGTGCGGTAGCCAATCATCGAGTCTAAGGTGTTCACCATCTTGTAGGCCAGCATGCCTGGTGTGCCTAAGAGTGCCAGCCAGAACAGTGGGGCTATCACGCCGTCGCTCAGGTTCTCGGCCAGCGTCTCCAGTGCTGCGGTGCGCACCTCCTGTGCTGAGAGCTCTGAAGTGTCGCGCCCCACGATACGGGCCACCTGCCGTCGACCTTCCTCCAGCGAGCGGTCGAGGGCTCGGAACACCTGTCGCACCTCGCGGATGAGGGTGGTTCCTGCCAGACAGTAGAAGATGATGATGGCGTCGAGAAGGGAGGCGAGCGGTAGGATGTAAGATGTATGATGTAAGATGTAAGATGTATGATGTAAGATGTAAGATGTATGATGTAAGATGTAAGATGAAAGGAGTAAGAGCTGGGAGCGGATTGCCCAAGTGAGGGCAAAGACAGCAACAATCAGCCCCACAGACTGCAAGGCTCCCTTCAGCATCCTACGGCTGCCCTTGTTCAGTCGGTGTTCGCCAAAGGCGATGACCTTTCCGAACCACACGATGGGGTGGGGCAAGCGCGAAGGGTCGCCCAATAGCAGGTCGAGCACCCAACCGATGAGTAATGAGAACAGACTATTCATTGCTATGATACGCGCTTGAGGTGAGAACCGTTCAATCTTCCTTCAGTATTTGGTAGAACCGCTCCATATCCACATGCCGGCGCACATGTTGGGCCAGCAGGTTGTACTGCTCTTCCTTGAACGCCTGATAGTCGAACGGAGCGCCCGTCGGCCCTTCCGTCGTAAAGTCCTTGAGCAGATGTTCTATGACGGGTGCATTGTCCAGAAAGCCGTGAATATAGGTGCCGATGCAATGGTCGGTCTGCAGGATGGTCTCTGTGGTGTCGCTCACTCCCTGGTGAATCTCGTAGCCGCTGCATGGCTGTCCCTCGAACAGAAAGGTCACCTGACGGGTTTTCTTCTCGGCAGCCATTGTGGTGTGGATAGGCAGCAACCCCAGTCCGGGCAGACTGGCCACAGACCCCTCGATGCCCTCAGGGTCGTCGATGGTCTGTCCCAGCATCTGGTAGCCTCCGCAGATGCCAATCACCATTCGGCCCTCGCGGTGGGCGCGCAAGATGGCCTGCGCACAACCATTGCGACGCAGTTCGAGCAGGTCGTCGAGGGTGGCCTTGGTGCCGGGCAGGATGATGATGTCGGCGCGACTGAGTTCTGTGGTGTTGCTGGTGTAGAAGAGGTTGACCCGCAGGTCGCGCTCAAGGACGTCGAAGTCGGTGAAGTTGCTGATGTGTCGCAGCAGGACTACAGCCACGTTCACCTTGCCACGCTCGGCGCTGTACTGTTTCTGTGCCAGCGCCACGCTGTCTTCTTCCTCGATGTGGATGTCTTTGAAATAGGGTATGACCCCCAGGACGGGTATGCCGCAGATGTCCTCCAGTATGGTGCGGCCCTCATCGAAGAGTCGCATGTCGCCACGAAACTTGTTGATGATGATGCCCTTGATGAGCTGCCGGTCTTCGGGTGTCTGCAGGGCAATGCTGCCGTAGACGGATGCAAAGACGCCCCCTCGATCGATGTCGCCCACAAGGATGACATCGGCGTGGGCATAGCGGGCCATAGGCAGATTCACCAGGTCGGTGGAGCGCAGGTTGAGCTCGGCAATGCTGCCGGCACCCTCCATCACGATGGGGTTGTAGCGGGAGGCCAGACGGTCGTAGGCTCCGCAGACTTCCTGTCTATAGTCTATTCTTTCCTCACTCTCATCTCCTCTTCCCCCTCTTTTCCTCCAATAGTCGTAGGCATCCTTGCTGCCCATCGGTTTCCCGTGCAGCACCACCTGGCTGGTGTGGTCGCTTTGGGGCTTGAGCAGCAGGGGGTTCATGTCGGTATGACAGGGGATGCCGGCCGCTTCGGCCTGCACGGCCTGGGCGCGCCCGATCTCCAGCCCCTCTGGGGTAACGTAGCTGTTCAGTGCCATATTCTGAGCCTTGAAAGGAGCTGGCTGATAGCCGTCCTGTCGGAAAATGCGACAGAAGGCAGCTGCCAGGATGCTCTTGCCTACATCGCTGCCTGTGCCAGCAAACATGATGGGGTGTAGTCGTTTCATATAGTGTACAAGTGAGTATAGGATGCTAATACGTTTTTATAGCAGAACACGGGTGTGCTGACGGGTTGTCCCTGTGCGTTGTAAACCTGGACGGCCGACGGGGGCGTAGCCCCTGCAAACTGGCTGTAGTGGAACTCGTGACCTCTGTACTCCCTGCCCTCCAGCTCGAAGCGCCGGTAGCCCAACGATAGCCGACGGTCGTCCTTGCGGGCCGTAATCTGATAGGGCAGCACACCGCACATGGGATACCGTCCTTCGTCGGTGATGATGCTTTGGCAGAGGTACATCATGCCTCCACACTCTGCGTGGATGCGCCCGCCGCGCTCGGCATACTGGCGAATGGCCTGTCGGCAGGCCTCGTTGCGGGCCAGTGTCTCCGCATGTTTCTCAGGATAGCCCCCGGGCAGATAGAGCAGGTCGACCCCATCGAACGAAGGCACGTCGCGCTCCGGGTCGAAGAAGGCTGGCGAACGGAAGCTGTCCAGCACCTCTTGATAAAGAAACGAGAAACTGTCGGCATTCCTGGCACAGAGAACATTTAGTTTGCACGTGACGGACAAAGAGTCCGAACGCGACGGACCAAGAGTCCGTACGTGACGAACATCTATCGCCCCCAGATCGGTCCATCTGACGTGTGCCTTCAATAATTCCACCAGCTTCCTGCTCTCCACCGTCTGCGAGAAGTCGAGTCCCAGATAGCGCGAGCCCTGTTCCAGGTCGGCACTCTTGGGCAGGCAGCCCAGGCACTCGATGTGCAGGTCGCGGCACACCTGGCGCAGCATCTCCTCATGCCGCTTGCTGCCCACCTTATTAAATATTACGCCCGCGATGCGTACGTCCTCGCGGAAGTGGATGAACCCTGATAGCAATGCTGCCATCGAGTAGGCTGCCGACTTGGCATCGACCACCAGCACGACGGGCAGGCCCAGCAGTTGTGCTATCTCGTACGACGAACCACGCTCGCGGTCGTATCCGTCGAACAGCCCCATCATCCCCTCTACGATGCAGAGGTCGGCATCAGCACCATAGCGCGTGAAGAGCTCGCCGATGTGCTGGGGCGTGGCCATGAATGTGTCGAGATTGATGCTGGGGCGTCCGCACACCGCAGCGTGGAACTTGGTGTCTATATAGTCGGGTCCGCACTTGAATGGCTGTACCCGATAGCCCTGTTCCGTAAACAGGGCCATCAGGCCTCGGACAATGGTGGTCTTGCCGGAGCCACTGGTGGGGGCTGCTATCATGAATGCTGACTTCATGGGTGCAAAGGTACTCAAAAACGAGAGAAATGCAAAAGGAAAGCTTGCTTTTCTTTTCATTTCCGAGTGCCAGTAACTTCGGCGGAGCCAAAGGTACTTAATATTTGGCATTTTCAGTAGACGAGCGCAATTTTTTCACTTTTTACTTTCCTCTTTTCACTTTTTTTTGTATCTTTGCAGCCGGAAATGGCAATCGTGGGCCGACAGAAGGCTCCGATGCAAGGGAATCAGGTGAGAATCCTGAACAGTACCTGCTGCTGTAATCCCCCTTTTTAAACGGTTTGCTTGTATAACGCCACTGGCCCGAAGGCCGGGAAGGTAAAGCAGACTGGGGAAAGTCAGAAGACCTGCCATCCGGCTGAAGTAAGCGCGCTCAGGAACAAGCGTTGGCTGAAACGAACTTTTTTATGAGGTTATGAAGAAAGGCTTGTTGGGGCTGGCACTATGTTGTGCGGCCCAGACACATTTGGCACAGGGCATTCTGAAGACGGACAGCATTCAGGAGGTTGTCGTGACAGGTACTGGTACTCAGCACCTGCTGAAAGATGCGCCCGTGCAGACCGAGGTCATCAGCCGCCGCCAGCTGCTGCAATACGGCGGCAAGAGCATTGAGGATATCCTCGCAGGACTGACGGCCTCGTTCGACTTCAACGAGAACGACATGGGATCGCATCTGCAGATGAACGGGCTGGGCAACTCGTTTGTGCTCATCCTTATTGACGGGCGGCGGTTGCATGGTGACAACGGAGGCGAGAACGACCTCTCGCTGATAGATCCTCACAACATTGAGCGAATCGAGATTGTGAAGGGAGCCTCTAGTGCCCTTTACGGGTCGGATGCCATAGCGGGTGTCATCAACATCATCACCCGCAAGCACCACGAACAAGGCGTGATGGTGGAGAACACCAGTAGGGTAGGCTCCTATGGCGACATCCGCCAGCACAACGGACTGGCCCTGAACTACGGGCGGCTGTCGAGCTACACCAACTTCCAGTTGCAGCACTCCGACGGGTGGCAGAACACCAGCGAGGAGGCACTCGCCCAGACCGAATACCACATCACCGACTCGAGAAACAAAACCGTCAACCGCCATACCAACTGGCAGCTGGCCGAACGCATCACCTATCAGCTGTTGCCCTCGCTGGAGCTCTATGCCGACGGCAGCATCTACTGGAAACGCATCTATCGGCCCAGCGGCAAGCATCCCGGGGTGGACACCAAGACCTATGACTTGCAGTACAACAACGCCTCGCTCTCGGCAGGAGGCAAGTGGAACATCAGCGATACTGACTATCTGACTCTGGATGCCGACTGGAAGCGTCATGCCTACCGCTATGCCTATACTGACACTACGCTGACTGACGGCTATGTGAACGGACGCTTTACCAACTACTATCCCTACTTCCCAGGCGACGAGGAACTGCAGAGCGACCAACGGCTGACACAGGTGTCGCTGAAGGGTGTCTTTGCCCTTCCCTATAGCCAGACACTCTCTGCCGGGCTTGACTATCGCCACGACTGGCTCGAAGCCCCCATGCGAGTGAAAGGCGGCAAGGCTACTGACAACACCCAGGCTCTCTATCTCCAAGACGAATGGCACAGTCCAGTAAACGGCAACCATGCTGCTGTCTACCTGACCGCCGGCCTGCGACTGACTCGCAACGAAGGGTTCGGTACAAGGCTTACTCCCAAGCTCTCGGCCATGCTGAAAATGGCCGACCTGCGGCTGCGCGCCACCTGGAGCCAGGGATACAAGACCCCAACGCCCAAGGAACTGCACTATCAGTATATCCGCAACATGAGTGGCGTATACCTGTATTTGGGCAATACCAGCCTCAAGGCACAGACCTCTAACTACTTCGCCCTGAGTGGCGAGTACACCATAGGCCGTCTCACGATGACCGCCTCGCTTTATTATAATAAGGTGAACGACATGATAGCCCTGGTTACCATTCCCTACAGTCAGGCTCCCGCTGAACTGCTCGTACAGTATGACCCGGTGCGTGTGCGGCAGTATCAGAACATCGAGGATGCCAAGACCTACGGGCTGGACTTCACCTTGCGCTATCAGGGACGCCACGTCACGGCCGGAGGCTCCTATAGCTATCTCGACACCAAGGCCCACCAGTATGACTCAGAGAAAGATGAGATGCATAGTGTCACCATCGACGGTATGGCCCACCACAAAGCCAATGTCTACGTCACCTGGAAGCGCGACTTCTCGTCCCGCTACCAGCTGGGCATCGGACTCTACGGGCGCATGAGCTCCAAGCGCTACTACCAGATTGACGGCGACGGCAAAGGCTATCAGCTGTGGCGGCTGTCGACTACCCACCAGCTGGGCAAAGCCCTGCGGCTGGAGGCTGGCATGGACAATATCTTCGACTATGTAGACCGTACCCCCCACGGGCTGCATCTGGGTACCACCACCCCGGGACGTACCGTCTATGCCTCGCTGACCATTAGACTGCATCAAGGAAAGAAACTTACTAATAAATACAAGTCAAATTTTAATTCAAGAAGTAATGAAGAAGATTAAAACACTTATGCTGGCCGTGATGACCATCGTGGCCTGTGCAACGTTCACCGCCTGTGGCAGTGACGATGACAACAAGAATGGCAGCAACCAGCCGCAGCCTGCCAACACGTCGAACTACGACCGCTACCAGCAGGCCGTCAACAACATCGTGAACACCCAGAAGTCGAGCAACAAGGTCATTCTGGTGGTAGCCTTCGGCTCTACCTGGGAGCAGGCCTACGACACCTTTGACAAGGTGGTCAGCGACTACAAGGCTCAGTTCCCCGGATGGGACGTGTTCCTCTCCTTCTCGTCGGCCATCTGTATCAACAATGCCCGTGCCGGAGAGAACGTAGCCTCGCGCGACTTCTACGACCCCGAGCACTTCCTCACAGCCATCGGACTGGCCGGATACAAGCAGATTGTGGTGCAGTCGTTGCAGGTCA
This sequence comes from uncultured Prevotella sp., assembly GCA_946548065.1. GTDB lineage: Bacteria > Bacteroidota > Bacteroidia > Bacteroidales > Bacteroidaceae > Prevotella. Next base: position 13,002 of record CAMNPM010000032.1, read on the forward strand.
TTCCCGGCGAGGAGTACCGTCGTGTGCGCGACAGCTATGTCAAGGACTTCATGAACAACCGCAATGGCGACTTCACAGAAGCCTATATGCACAGCATCGATAAGCAGGTGGTGGTAGGTGTACCCCTGATGGGCGAGGAGAACGACGTGGACGAGCTTGCCGTCGTGCTGAACAACGAGAGCGACATCAAGGCCGTCATCAATGCCGGCGGCACGGTGGCCTTCATGGGTCACGGCAATCCTGAGAACTACGACTACTATGGTGCCAACATCCGCTACACCGAGCTGGAGCAGGCCCTGCAGCTCATCAATCCCCACTACTATGTGGGTACGGTGGATATGGAGGACAACTACGTGGAGAATGTCGTTGCCCGTATGCAGGATGCCGGCATCAAGAGCGGCAAGGTGCAGCTCTATCCCCTGATGTCGATTGCCGGCGACCATGCCCACAACGACATGGCCGACCCCGACGACGACGAGAGCTGGTATAGCGTGATGAATGCTGCCGGCTACCAGGCCGAGGCCTACGAGACCAACTTCACCGAGGCCTGTTGGAAGCAGTACAAGTCCGGCGATGAGTATATCCCCGCTCTGGCCGAGCGCGCCAAGGTGCGTGTCCTGTGGATTCAGCACACCCGCGAGGCTATTGCCAAGCTGGGTACTGATGACGCTCTGTCTACTCCTACCACAGCAACCGAATAATCCTACATGACTCTTAGAAAGCTCATAATATCCTTTGTGGTGGCGCTCCTTCCGGGGAGTGCCGCCCTTTCCCAAATCCACAGGATGGAGAGGACTGATACTGTAGCACACTCCTACAACCTGAACCCCGTGGTGGTGACGGGCTCCGGACATCACCAACGACTCAAGTCGACGGCAACGCCCGTCCATGTGCTCTCTGCCCAGGAGATCAGCGAGCAGGGTATTACCACCTTCGATGGTGCGCTGACCCGCATGCTGCCCCAGGTGTCGATGGCACCCAACTCGATGGGCTCTTTCCTGCGGCTCAATGGACTGGGCAACAAGTATATCCTCATCCTCATCAACGGGCAGAAGCTCACGGGCGACATCTCCAGCAACATTGACCTGAACCGTATCAATATGGCTCGCGTCAAACGTATCGAGATACTCGATGGCGCGGCATCGTCGCTCTATGGCTCTGATGCCATAGGTGGGGTGATCAATATCATTACCGACCAGCCCACCAGCTCGCTCTGCAGCGTCACCAGCAATACCCACCTCAGCGGACGCGGCGTGCTGACACAGAGTGTTAACCTGGATGTCTATACGCGGGGATTCGGCAGCTACACCTCCTTCACCCACGATCGTGCAGACAGCTACCAGAATAACAGCATTGAATACCTGAAAGGCTCAGATACCGAGACTCAGCAGACCATAGCACCCCTCTTCACCGGCTATCGCTCCACCATCGTCGGACAGAAGTTCACCTATGTCCCCAACCAGCATCTCGCAATGAATGCAGGCTTCGACTATTCTTACAAGATTACCGACCGGCCTGAGACACGCTCCGACGTGACAGGAGGTACCGACTACGAGATGCGCTACAAGGGACTGCGCTGGAACCTGGGCGGCATCTATAAGTTCAACCCTCGCAACTCTCTTCAGGCATCGTTCACCGTCGACCGTTTCAGCTACGGCAAGGAGTACGACGTGGCGACGAAGAACTATGCCATAGGCGACTACGTGCAGTCGAAGAAGCAGCGCAGCACGGAGGGCGACCTGAAGGCCATCCTCTCACTCATGCGCGGCAGCACCACCATCCTGGGGGCCAACTACCGCAACGACTATCTCGACGCCACGTCGGGCAATATCGACAAGAGTGCCTATACGCTGGCCTTTTATGCACAGCACGAGCAACAGCTGCTCAGACAGTTGTCGGCCACCGTCGGACTGCGCTATACCCACCACGAGACCTTCGGCAGCCAGCTGACGCCCAAGGCCGTACTGATGTATGCCCCGGGTAACTTCCGCTTCCGGGCCACCTACTCCTCTGGCTACCGTGCTCCAGGGCTTGACGAACTCTACTATCACTATTTCTCCGTCAATAGGGGGAAGGCTCAGATTATCTTCGGCAACCGTGACCTGAAGGCTGAGCGCAGCCACTACTTCTCGCTCAATGCAGAATACCGCAGCGACCTGCTGGCTGTCAGCCTCACCGGATTCATCAACCGCATCAGCGACATGGTGGTGCGTCAGGATATCCCTGTTGATGACGACGCCTTGCTGATGCTGCGCAGCGCGTTTCCCGAGATGACCGACGAACAGGCCGCCAAGATGGAACGCTACTCACGCTATCAGAACAGCGACAAGGGCGACGTGAAGGGTGCGCAGCTGAACGTATCCGCCAACCTCTTTCAGGGCTTCAACCTTTCAGCCAACTATGTCTATACCTATGCCCGGACAAAAAGCGGCGACGAGTGGATGCTGCTCGACCGCAGCATCCGTCACGCTGTCACCCTTGCCGCCAACTACCACCACTCATGGGGCCGCTATACGCTGAACATCAACCTGAACGGCAAGCTGCAGTCGCAGACCTACTATAACGCCTACGAGAATGCCCCCGGTTTCGGACTCTGGAACCTGAACGCCACCCACCGCTTTGCCGTAGGCCGGTTTCTGGTGCTGGAACCCAGCATCGGAGTAGACAATATCTTCGACCGTATAGACCGGCGCATCGACTCTGCCCAGCGCAAATATGCTCTTTTCTCCCCAGGACGGATGCTGACCGTCGGACTGAGGGTGAAGCTGAAATAAGTAGAAATACGTGTATTATTATATAGTAAAAGACAGGAGGATTGTCGTGAGACCATGCCTCCTGTCTTTCTCGTTCACACCGTGTCGTAGCGGTCTCACTTGTCTGCAATCTTCCGGAAGCTCTGCAGCTTCTCCCCGTAGCAGAGGTCGCCGCAGTCGCCAAAGCCTGGCACAATATACTTGTTTTCGTTCATACCCTCGTCGATAGAGGCACACCAAAGGGTAGCATCCTCAGGCAGACACTCCTTCAGTGCCTCAATGCCCTCGGGGGCGGCAATGACGCAGCAGACGTGAATCTTCTTGGGCTTGCCGGCAGCCATCAGGGCCTCGATGGCTGCAGCCAGACTGCCACCCGTGGCCAGCATGGGGTCGACGATGAGGAGCGTCTTGCCCTTCACACTCGGAGTGGCGATGTATTCGGCATGTACGCCCACCTCCGTATGCTCGCGGTTCAGATACATGCGGAAGGCGGACACAAAGGCGTTGTCGGCCTGGTCGAAGATGTTGAGGAATCCCTGGTGAAAAGGCAGACCGGCTCGCAGAACGGTGGCTATCACCATATCTTCCTGCTTGGTCAGCGGGATGTCGAGTGTACCCAGAGGTGTCTTCACCGTCTTGGGTTTGTAGTCGAGCGTCTTCGACAGCTCATAGGCCATCAGCTCGCCTATACGCTCTACGTTATGACGGAAGGTCAGGCGGTTCTTCTGGTAGTTCTTGTCGCGCAACTCAGCCATATAGTGGTTGAGGATACTGTTCTGTTCTGCAAAATTGATAACTGTCATGATCGTGTAGTTTAATATTCTGCCCGCGAAATTATACAAAAAACGCCGGATGGCCAAACGAACGAATCAGAAAAAAAGCTGTCCGACAAAAAAAAACTTAATTTATTTGGCGTTTGAGCTTTTTTTCGTATCTTTGCACTCTCATTGAGAAAATGTACAAGGGTTGTTTTATTATTTACGATAATTAGAGAAAGAATGGAATTAGACGTGCTAACAGCTATTTCGCCTATAGATGGCCGTTACAGAAGTAAAACACATCAACTGGCAGATTACTTTTCAGAATATGCGCTCATACGCTATCGTGTTCGTGTGGAGATAGAGTATTTTATTGCGTTGTGCGAACTGCCTCTGCCGCAGTTGGCCGACTTCGACCATAGCCTTTTCGAGCCGCTGCGCGATATCTACAGAAATTTTTCCGAGAAAGACGCTGCCCGCGTGAAGGAAATCGAGCAGACTACCAATCACGACGTGAAGGCGGTAGAATATTTTATCAAGGAGAAACTCTCAACGCTCAACGCTCATTGCGGAGCCACATCCGCAAAGCGGGAACTTTCAGCCTACATGGAGTTCATCCACTTCGGACTCACCTCGCAGGACGTCAACAACACCAGTGTGCCGCTGAGCATTAAGGAGGCCCTGGAGCAGGTGTACTACCCGATGGTGGAGGAGCTGATAGAGCAGCTGAACGACTATGCTGAGCAGTGGAAGAATGTGCCGATGCTGGCAAAAACCCACGGACAGCCAGCCTCACCCACCCGTCTGGGCAAGGAGGTGATGGTCTATGTGTACCGTCTGGAAGAGCAGCTGCGCGCATTAAAGGATACTCCCATCACGGCTAAGTTCGGTGGGGCTACGGGCAACTTCAACGCCCACCACGTGGCATTCCCGCAGTACGACTGGCGCGAGTTTGGCAATAGCTTCGTGGCCGACAAGCTTGGCCTGGAGCGCGAGCAATGGACCACCCAGATATCGAACTACGACTGGCTGGGAGCACTCTTCGATGCCATGCGCCGCATCAACACCATCATCATCGACCTCGACCGCGACTTCTGGATGTATATCTCGATGGAATACTTCAAGCAGAAGATCAAGGCTGGCGAGGTAGGGTCGAGTGCCATGCCTCACAAGGTGAACCCTATCGACTTCGAGAACTCAGAGGGCAACATGGGCATGGCCAACGCCGTGCTGACATTCCTGGCCCAGAAGCTGCCCGTCAGCCGTCTGCAGCGCGACCTGACCGACTCTACCGTCCTGCGCAACGCCGGCGTTCCGATGGGGCATGCCGTGATTGCCATCCAGAGTACGCTGAAGGGCCTGCGCAAGCTCATCCTGAACGAGGGGAAACTGCAGCAAGACCTGGAGAACACCTGGGCAGTGGTGGCTGAGGCCATCCAGACCATCCTGCGCCGCGAGGCCTACCCCAATCCCTACGAGGCGCTGAAGGCCCTGACGCGCACCAACCAGAAGATGACGGAGGAGACCATACACGCATTCATCCAGCAACTGGAGGTCAGCGACGAAGTGAAAGAAGAACTTATGGCAATTACGCCTATGAACTATACGGGAATTTAAACATTAATTTATTAGCAACAACACAATCGGAGAGCCGTGAGGCCCTCGACTAAAAACAAGGAGAACAAAAATCATGGAATTCGAAAACGAAAAGCAAAACGAAGAGCAGACCACGGGTCAGCAGAAAAACGAAAGTCAGGATGGTGGCTATCAGGGATATCGCCCTGGCCGTTCGCCCCGTCCGCGTATTCATCAACCAGTTCGCCCCTACAGTCAAGGTGGCTACAATCGCAATCACAGTCAGGAGGAGGGCGGTTTCCGTCCCGAGGGATTTGGTGCAGGCCTCCAAGGCAGCACCCTCCAACGCGGCAGCTATCGTCCCCGTCCCAGCTATAATCAAGAAGGTGGGTATCGTCCCCGCCAGCAGTATGGCCAGCAGGAGGGTGGCTATCAGCCTCGTGGCGGCTATCAGCAGCGTCCTCGCCAGCAGTATGGTCAGCAGGAAGGTGGCTACCGTCCCCGCCAGCAGTACGGTCAGCAGGAAGGCGGCTACCAGCCCCGCTCCCGCCAGCAGTACGGCCAGCAGGAGGGCGGCTACCAGCCGCGTGCCCGCCAGCAGTACGGTCAGCAGGAGGGTGGCTATCAGCCTCGCGGCGGCTACCAGCCTCGCGGCGGCTATCAGCCCCGCCAGGGAGGCTACAACCCCAACTATGGTGGCAAGTCTTACGGGACTTCCGGCTATCAGGCTCCTTATAAGAAGAAGAAACAGCATGGGCCGTATGATCCCAATGCCAAGTATTCGCTGAAGAAGCGCATTGAGTATAAGGAGGAGAACTATGATCCCAACGAGCCCATCCGCCTGAACAAGTTCCTGGCCAATGCCGGCGTATGCAGCCGTCGCGAGGCCGATGAGTTCATCCAGGCTGGTGTGGTGACGGTCAACGGCGAGGTGGTTACCGAGCTGGGTACCAAGGTGCTGCGCACCGATGAGGTGAAGTTCCATGATGCCCCCGTTACGCTGGAGAAAAAGGTCTACGTGCTGCTCAACAAGCCTAAGGACTATGTCACTACCAGCGATGACCCCCAGCAGCGCAAGACGGTGATGGACCTGGTGAAGGGTGCTTGCGAGGAACGCATCTATCCTGTAGGCCGACTCGACCGCAACACCACGGGCGTACTGCTGCTCACCAACGATGGTGACTTGGCATCAAAGCTTACGCATCCTAAGTTCCTGAAGAAAAAAATCTATCATGTGCATACCGACAAGAACGTGACAGCCCACGATATGGAGCAGATAGCCAACGGTATCATGCTGGAGGATGGCGAGATTAAGGCCGATGCCATTGAGTATGCCGATGAGAAGGACAAGAAGTCTATCGGCATCGAGATTCACTCTGGCAAGAACCGTATCGTGCGCCGCATCTTCGAGAGCCTGGGCTATAAAGTAACCAAGCTCGACCGCGTTCAGTTTGCAGGCCTGACCAAGAAAAACGTGCGTCGCGGCGACTGGCGTTACCTCACCGAGGAGGAGGTAGACCGCCTGCGCATGGGGGCATATGAGTAATTGGGTCTAGGATGGCTGGTAATACTAGTAGTCCTAGTCTAACTAGTATTCCTAGTCTTCCTAGTTCAACTAGAAAATATAGAAAAAAAGCAATGAAACGAACAAAGATAGTTGACGTACTGCAGAGTACGGAGTTTGGAAAAGAAGTATGTTTGAAGGGATGGGTGCGTACCCATCGCTCAAGCAAGGCTGTTGACTTCATCGCACTCAACGATGGCTCTACCATCAAGAATGTGCAGATTGTGGTCGACCCCACTAAGTTTGACGAGGAACTGCTCAAGCAGATTACCACCGGAGCTTGCATCTGTGCGGTGGGTACGTTGGTTGAGAGCCAGGGTGCAGGACAGACCTCTGAGGTGCAGGCTACGGCATTGGAGCTCTATGGTGGCTGCGACAATACCTATCCGATGCAGAAGAAAGGTCAGTCGTTCGAGGTGATGCGCAAGAATGCACACATGCGTCTGCGCACCAATACCTTCGGAGCCGTGATGCGCATCCGCCACAATATGGCGATGGCCATCCACACCTACTTCCACGAGCATGGGTTCTACTACTTCCACACGCCGCTGATTACCGCCAGCGACTGCGAGGGTGCGGGCAATATGTTCCAGGTGACCACCAAGAACCTCTATGACCTTAAGAAAGACGAGCAGGGCAAGATTATCTACGACGACGACTTCTTCGGCGAACAGACCTCGCTGACCGTCTCTGGTCAGCTCGAAGGCGAGCTTGGCGCTACGGCTCTGGGGGCTATCTATACCTTTGGACCTACGTTCCGCGCTGAGAACTCCAACACGCCGCGCCACTTGGCCGAGTTCTGGATGGTAGAACCTGAGGTGGCTTTCCTCGACCAGGACGAGCTGATGGATCTGGAGGAAGACTTTATCAAGTTCTGCGTACGCTGGGCTTTGGACAACTGCAAGGACGACCTGCAGTTCCTGAACCAAATGATTGACAAGACCCTTATCGCCCGCCTTGAGGGTGTGCTTAAGGAAACCTTCGTCCGCCTGCCCTACACCGAGGGTATCAATATCCTGCAGGAGGCCATCAAGAACGGCAAGAAGTTTGAGTTCCCCTGCAACTGGGGCGACGACCTGGCCAGCGAGCATGAGCGCTACCTTGTGGAGGAGCACTTCAAGAAGCCTGTCATCATGACTGACTATCCTCGTGCCTTTAAGTCGTTCTATATGAAGCAGAACCAGGATACCGCCGATGGTGGTTCGGTGGGCTACAAGGGAGCCGTGGCTCCTGGGCCTACGATGCAGGGCACTGATGTGCTGTTCCCGCAGATTGGCGAGATTATCGGTGGCTCCGTGCGTGAGGAGAGCTACGACAAGCTGATGGCAGAGATCAAGCGTCGCGATATGGACATGACCCACCTCTGGTGGTATATCGACACCCGCCGCTGGGGCTCCTGCCCGCATGCCGGTTTCGGACTGGGTTTCGAGCGACTCATCCTCTTCGTTACGGGTATGCAGAACATCCGAGATGTCATTCCCTTCCCCCGTACACCCAAGTCGGCAGAGTTTTAAGATTAAAAATATCTCATTAATAGCAAGCCGTAATCTCGCCCGCGACGAGATTACGGCTCGCTTTATGTGAGATTACGGTTCGCTTTGAGTGTTTTTGCTCGTAACCGGAGTTCTATGCCCAGGCTCAAAGCGGACCTAAGCCCCGCTTCTTGTCTGTAGCTGATGCTTTGTCGCCTGGCGGCATCACCATAGAGAGCGACACCGATGGCGAAATACCCCTCTGGATGGAAGCACTGACCCCCATCAGGAATTTTTCCAAGGAGCCGGAGGATAACGTGTTCTGCCGCATTACGGCGAACAGCAGCAGTTTTGATGCTTCGACCCTGAGAGTCTATCTCCTTGAACCGGGAATCGTCTTGCAGGAGATAACCTTTAAATAGTGTATATAGTGGCTATTCCGCCGGACTTGGCTGCAGGTTGACGACAACATACTCAGAGCGGGTGCCGATGCGGAACTTGCCGCCCCAGATGCCCAGTCCGCTGGTGACATAGTAGCGCGTCGTGCCGCGCTGGTGTGAGCCGAACGCGCACTCATAGATGGCATCCGTAATCCAGGAGATCGGCCACACCTGCCCGTGGTGGGTATGTCCGCTGAACTGGAAGTCAATGTGCTGGCGCTCGGCCTGCTCCAGATGGTAGGGCTGGTGGTCGAGCAGGATGGTGAACCGGTGGGCATAGGGACTTTCAGGCACAGCCGTCGAGTCGCTCTTCATGATTTTCCCCAGCGAGAGCCGGTGCGGGTTGGTGCGGTCGTCGCGGCCAATGATGCACAGGTCGCCCGCAACGGCAACTGAGTCTTGCAGCAGGCGGATGCCCGACTGTAGGTAGAAGCGTTGCGCCTCGGGTTCGCCGCTGTAGTATTCGTGGTTGCCCAGACAGGCATAGACGGGGGCCTTCAGTCGCAGAAACTCCTCGTGCATGCGCTCTTCTATCAGCGGACGTATGGAACCGTCGATGATGTCGCCTGCAATGAGCACCAGGTCGGGCCGCTCCTTGTTGATGAGGTCTATCCAGCGGTGGAACTCGTCGCGGCGGTTATGATAGCCCAGGTGCAGGTCGCTCACCATCACGACCTTGAGCGGACGGCTGACCTTAGCAGACTCGATGGTCAGCTCCTGGCGGTATTTGTGCTTGTAGTGCAGGTTGCCGTAGACGAATACGCCCACCATGACGACGCCTATCGTGCAGGCCGTCCATCCGTTGCCGTAGAGCAGGCTTCGCGGCACGAGGTGTACCAGTCGACCCAGGTCGAGCACCAGAAACAGAATGAACAGATAGAGCAGTATGAAGACACTCGACGTGCCTACCTCGTACATGGCCGTTCCCCACTCCAGCGGTAGCTGGTCGGTGGTGCGGCGGATGCCGGCAAACATAAGCAGGAACGACGATACCATGATGATGACGGCGGCGAGCTTCCAGCCCCACGCCAGCGGCAGCAGGCACCACAGGTGCCAGCCGATATAGGCCATAGCCATAAAGGGCAGTACGGAGAAGATGAACATCCAGATCATTGCTTGGTGTGATTTGCTATTATCCTTGATTTGTAACTTTTTGGGTGCAAAGGTATGCTTTTTTCGTCTTATAGATATGAAGAAGGTCTTATTTTTTTGTTTTTTTATTCTTTCGCAGCTGTCGCTCTGGGCGCAGCCTGCCGACTATGTGTGGGACTCGCCCAGCAAGAATGCCTCTGAGTCGATGCCCTGCGGTGGTGGCGACATCGGTATGAATGTATGGGTGGAGCAAGGCGACATCCTGTTTTATGTCAGCCGCTCGGGCTGCTTCGACGAGAACAACACCCTGCTCAAGCAAGGCCGCTTCCGCATCAGTCTGTCGCCAGGCCTCGACATGCAGCACTTCCGGCAGACGCTCCACCTGGACGAAGGGTATGTCGAGATTAGCGACGGTCAGCTGTCGGTGCAGCTGTGGGCCGATGTCAACAAGCCGGTGGTGCATGTCGACGTGTCGAGTCCGCGCGTGAAGCAGGTGATGGCCGCCACCTATGAGAGCTGGCGTACCAAGGATATCGTGCTCTCGCGCCGCGAACGCTTCCAGACCAGTTACAAGTTTGCGGCTCCCAAGGGACTGCAGACCCGCGCCGACAGCATCGTGGCCCAGGAGCGTAGCGTCAGCTTCCGTCATGAGAACGGCAGCGAGACCATCTTCGATGCTACCGTCAGGCAGCAGCGAATGGAGCCGGTGAAGGAGCGGCTCACTAATCCGCTGAAGAACCTGGTGTTCGGAGGCCGGATGCAGGAGAAAGACCTTGTGCTTATGGATAAGGTAAGCGGCCATTATGCCAGCAGCGACTACGAGGGCTGGATGTATGTGTCGCGCTTTGCCAAGCGTACCTACCATCTGCAGGTGGTGCTGGCTACGGTGCAGGGAACGGCAGAAGACTGGGAGGCTGAGCTGCAGCATACCGAGCAGCTCGTCCGTCGCGATGCCGACTGCGAGGCCTCCAGGCAATGGTGGCGACAGTTCTGGCAGCGCAGCTTCGTCACGACTGACGGACAGCGAGGCGAGCGCAGCGAGACGGGGGCGATGGTGGTGCGCAACTACCAGCTGTTCCGATATATGCTGGGATGCAACAGCCGGGGACCGTGGCCCACGAAGTTCAACGGAGGCCTGTTCACCTTCGATCCGGAATACGTGAATCCCGCCGCCGAGTATCATCTCTCGCCAGACTTCCGCAACTGGGGTGGGGGAGTACATACCGCTCAGAACCAGCGACTGGTCTACTGGCCCATGCTCAAGAATGGCGACTACGACCTGCTGAAGCCGCAGCTCGACTTCTACCTGAATATCTATAAGAACGCGGAGGAACGCTCCCGCCTCTATTGGGGTCACGATGGTGCCTGTCTTACCGAGCAGGTGGAGAACTACGGGCTGCCCTGCTATCCGGAGTACGGCACCAAGCGTCCCGCAGGCTTCGACCCGGGTATGGAGCGCAATGCCTGGCTGGAATATGAGTGGGACACCTGTCTGGAGTTCTGCATGATGGTCCTCGAGGCTCACCGCTACTGCGCAATGGACATCACGGCTTATGTGCCTATGATACGGTCGTGCCTCACCTTCTTCGACCAGCACTATCAGTATCTGGCCCAGCAGCGTGGTGCCAAGAGCCTCGACCAGCAGGGACGGCTGGTGCTCTATCCCGGTTCGGGAGGCGAAACCTATAAGGGAGCCTACAACTCCACCTCTACCATTGCCGCCCTGCGCACCGTCAACGAGGCGTTGCGGCATTATGCCGAGGAGCAGAACGACACGGCGCTAACCTCCTACCTCTCATCGCTTGCCTCCAGGATACCCGACATCACCATCCGCGACGGCATGATAGCTCCCGCCCTGCACTATGAACGGGTGCAGAACGTGGAGACTACGCAGCTCTACCCCGTATTCCCCTGGCGCATGTATGGTGTGGGCCGACCCGATATCGACATTGCCCGCAACACCTATCAGCGCGACACGCTGGCTATCAAGTTCCGCTCGCATGTGGGATGGAAGCAGGATGCCATCTGGGCAGCCTGCCTAGGCCTGACCGACGAGGCTGAGCGGCTCATCGTGCAGAAAATGGGCAGCGGCCCGCATCGCTTCCCCGCCTTCTGGGGACCGGGCTACGACTGGACTCCCGATCACAACTGGGGCGGTTCGGGGATGATAGCCGTTCAGGAGATGCTGCTGCAGGAGGCTGGTGACAAGATATACCTCTTCCCCGCCTGGCCGCGCCATTGGGACGTGAGCTTCCGGCTGCATGTTGGCGGCAGCACCGTTGTCGAGGCCGAACTGCGTGGCGGAAAGGTGGTCAACGTCAGCGTCAGCCCGCAGCATCGCCGCAAGGACATCGTATGGTGAACGCATGCCGACAAAACAACCGCCGCCCCTGCATTCGCATGTAGGAGCGGCGGACAATCCAATACCATGAAAAAACTACAAACCTATAAATCTGTTACTAACTAAAAACCGTATGAATCTAAAAGCTTATGAAACATTTCTTTCTCATTTTTCTGGTGCAAAGGTACAATAAAAACAGGGCGCTCGCAAAAACTTTCAGCGAACGCCCCGATTCTTATTACGAATCCTAATTCTCAACTCTCAACTCTTTACAAGTTGGGGTTGATCTTGTTCCATTCTGAGATGGGAGGTACGATGTTCAGCGTCACCAGCTCGTCGCGCATCTTGCACAGGTGCTCGTAGCTCTGGTCGAGCTTGGCATTCTCCTCGGGTGTACCCTCGGGAACCTCGAACTTGGCACCCTCCTGGGTCATGGTGGTCTTCATGGCCATCATGATGTGGTCGTACTTGTCGGTCTTTACATAGGTGCCTACGGGGAAGCGGAACGGCTCACCGCCCATAGCGGCGCGAATCATCTCTACGCTGAGGTATGAGGGACTCTGGAACGAGCTGCGTCCGCGGAGCTCGATGATTTTGGCACCGCCCTTGGTCACGTCGACCTTCATCTGCTCCCACTCATCAGTGGGGAACTCTGCAGTACCGATGATGTCGGTCAGCTTGCGGCCCTTGATTTCCACGTGGCTGCCGAAGACGGCCATCTGCTCACCGTGGCCGCCATAGGTAGCGCAACCTGTAATCTCGCATTGCATCACACCGAACTTCTTGGCCAAAGCCGACTGCAGGCGGGTAGTGTCCAGACCAGCCAGCGTGGTCACCTGTCCGGGCTTGAGGCCGCTGTACAGAAGTGTCACCAGTCCCGTCAGGTCGGCGGGGTTGAAGATGATCACCACGTGCTTCACGTCGGGGCAGTACTTCTTGATGTTCTGGCCCAGCTCCTCGGCAATCTTGCAGTTGCCGGCCAGCAGGTCCTCGCGCGTCATACCGGCCTTGCGGGGAGCACCGCCGCTGGAGATGATGTACTTGGCGTTCTTGAAGGCCTCCTCGGCATTGGTAGTGGCCACGATTTTTACATTGTCGAAGCCGCTCTGGCGCATCTCCTCGGCCACACCCTCGGGCGAGAATACGTCGTAAAGACAGATTTCACTTGTCAGACCCATCATCAGGGCTGTCTGTGCCATGTTTGAACCAATCATACCGGCTGCGCCGACGATGGTCAGTTTGTCGTTAGTTAAAAATGCCATAACATTTACAATTTTTATCGTTTGCTTATTACAATTTGTTTGCAAAGATACAAAAATATTCTCAATCGACAAACGGAGAGGGATAATTTAAATAATATTAAAGGTGTGACAGGGCTGCTTTGCTAAGTCTATATGGCAAAACTTGCATCTTTCATTACCGACATCAGCAGCATGTTGTATTAAAATAAGTGATGTGAACAATTCTCGCTAAAAAGTTGTAAATTTGCACTCGTAATTCCAGTTGACAGCAATTATGACAGAGTAGAGAGATGAGACATCGTTTAGACAAAGACTATCCAGACAAGATGTCGTCCGAGCAGGCTCGAATGTTCCGCGACGACGTGCTGAACATCGTCGGTCAGATACCGCCAGGCAGGGTGACGACCTACGGCACCATCGCCGCTTGGGCGGGTTGGCCCAGCCATTCGCGAATGGTGGGGCGCACATTGCGCTATACGCCCGGTGCCGAGCTGTTGCCCTGCCATCGGGTGGTTAACAAGGAGGGCCGCACGGCTCCCGGCTGGAGTGGCCAGCGCTTGCTGTTGGAGGCGGAGGGCGTGACGTTTCGTGCCAATGGTCGTGTGGACATGCAGCGGCATCTGTGGGAGCCGGAGAATGTCGGTTCCTGATTTCCTATGCAAAAGTCTTGGCAGGGTGGGAATATCTTTGTATTTTTGTGGCGCTATATATAAAATGAGACCAAATATGATGAGACTAACACTATCGACTATCGCACTGGGCTGTGTCGTGACGGCCAGCGGCCAGCTCACGACACCACAGCTGGAATTGCCCGACCCGTTGCTGATGAACGACGGAAGGACGCGAGTGACAAATCTGAAAGAATGGCAGGCGAGACGGCTGGAGATTGGCACCAGCCACATTTTGAAAGCCCCCTGGAACTTCTAAAATAAAGGCGATGTCTTTAGGCGCCTCGCCGATCAGAGGGGGTCGATATATTCCCGTTCATGAACGAGAATGTATCTCAGACCGTGGAAGTTTATTTTTCTCGACATAGAATACATCCTACCCCTCGTTTCGCTTCTTTTCTTGAATGGGAATATCTCTTCTGCATTCACCTTATATCACGTGAGGCGTCTGCCCTGTTGCGGGCCTTTTTTGTGTCTTTCCATAGAAATTCATATCGGAAGAGCGCTGTTTGGAAAATGTTTTGTAAATTTGCAACCTAAAAATAATAATATGACTCCAAAGGAACTTTATACCGGGCGCATTGCGGCGCTGACGGAGGAGATACGGCAGCTGAACAAGCATAACCGGCTGGTGGTGGTGCTGGAGTTGTCGGCCATCGGTCTGGCCATTGGCTGTGTGGTGGCTTACACGATGTGGAGCAACGTGGCGGCGCTGGTAGTGGCCGTATTGTTCATCGCTGCCTACGTGGCCATACGCTGGCGAGACAGCAGGAACAGCCGGATGGCGGAAGAGAAGGAGAGCTTGCGCAGCGTCTATCAGAAGGAACTGAACTATCTCGACGGCGACTTCTCCGGCTTTGCGTCGGGAGAGCAATACGTGAATCCCCGCCATGCGTTCACGCTCGACCTCGACATCTTCGGGCCGCAGTCGCT
>CAMNPM010000033.1 GCA_946548065.1 uncultured Prevotella sp.
GCACGCGGTCGGGGATGGTGCCGAAGTAGTGGTCGTCCATCTGCTGGTTCTTGGCGCTCTCGTGGCCCATCAGTGTGCGGCCTGTCATCAGCAGGTCGGGGCGGGCAGAGTAGAGACCTTCGTCAACGAGGAAATACTCCTGCTCCCAGCCGAGGTTGACCTGTACTTTCTGCACGTCGTCATAGAAATACTGGCAGACATCCTTGGCGGCATTGCCTACGGCATGCAGGGCGCGCAGCAGCGGGGCCTTGTAGTCGAGGGCCTCGCCGGTATAGGCGATGAAGATGGTGGGAATGCACAGGGTGTCGTCGATGATGAAGACGGGCGAGGTGGGATCCCAGGCTGAATAGCCGCGAGCCTCGAAGGTGTTGCGGATGCCACCGTTGGGGAACGACGAGGCATCGGGTTCCTGCTGTACGAGCAGCTTGCCCGAGAACTTCTCGATCATGCCTCCCTTGCCGTCGTGCTCTACGAAGGCATCGTGCTTCTCGGCAGTACCCTCGGTGAGGGGCTGGAACCAGTGGGTATAGTGAGTGACGCCCATCTCCTGTGCCCACTGCTTCATGCCGGCAGCCACGGCGTCAGCTATCGAGCGGTCCAGCCGGGCTCCGTTGTCCATCACGTCGATCATGGTGTCGTAGATGTCCTTGGGCAGGTATTTATACATCTTCTGGCGGGTGAACACATACTTGCCAAAGTATTCCGACGGACGCTCCGAGGGTACTTTCACCTCGACGGGACGCTTCTTGAAAGCTTCTTCTACTACCTGAAATCTTAAGTTGTTTGCCATAAGTTTGCCTGTTGTTTTAATCTAGTCAATGTATCGTTTGGTAATCTCGCTGTAATTCTCGATGCGTCTGTCGCGCAGGAAAGGCCACCAGCGGCGTACTTGCTCCGACCGCAGCATGTCTACCTCGACAACGGCTTCCGTCTCCTGGTCAACAGGCGCTTCGTAGAGCAGTTCGCCCTGCGGACCGGCCACGAACGATGTTCCCCAGAAAGGCACTCCGTCTTCATAGCCCACACGGTTGACGGTGACGACGGGCAGTCCGTTGGCTACAGCATGACCGCGCTGGACGGTCTGCCAGGCCGTGCGCTGTCGCTGCTGCTCGTCGGGCGTATCGTTGGGGTCGAAGCCGATGGCCGTAGGATAGATCAGCAGCTCTGCTCCCTGCAGGGCCATCAACCGGGCGGCCTCGGGATACCACTGGTCCCAGCAGACGAGAACGCCCAGCTTGCCCAGTGAGGTCTGGATAGGATGGAACCCCAGGTCGCCGGGCGTGAAGTAGAACTTCTCGTAGTAGCCTGGGTCGTCGGGGATGTGCATCTTGCGATAGCGGCCTGCTATGGAGCCGTCCTTGTCCAAGACTACTGCCGTGTTGTGATAGAGTCCGGGAGCACGACGCTCGAACAGCGAAGTGACGATGACCACCTGCAGCTCTTTGGCCAGTTGGCCGTAGAACGCTGTTGAGGGACCAGGAATGGGCTCTGCCTGGTCGAAGATGCTGACATCTTCTTCCTGACAGAAGTACAGCCCGTTGTGCAGTTCCTGTAATACAATGAGCTGTGCTCCCTTTGTGGCCAGCTGTCGAATCTTCTCGGCCAGTCGCTGGCAGTTGTCGGTCCGGTCGGCCGTATTGTGCTGTTGTATGATTCCTATCTTCATAGCTTTTTTAACTTTCAACTCTCAACTCAATAATACTGCATGGTGCAGCAGTGAAGCGAGCCGTGCTGTCGGATGACGGGTCGGCAGTCGATGCCTACTATCTCCCTGTCTGGGTAGGCTTGCTGGATAATGTCCATCGCCTCGCGGTCCAGATCGGGCTGGGCATAGGTGGGAACGAGTACGGCACCGTTGACCACCAGGTAGTTGGCATAGGTGGCTGGCAGGCGCTCTCCTTCGTCGTAGATGGGGCGGGGTAGCGGCAGTCTCAGCAGCCGGTAGGGCTTGCCCCCGATGGTGTGCAAGGCTTGCAACTCGCTCTCCATTTCAATAAGGTCGGGATGGTCGGCATCAGCTCCTATATATAATAAGGTGTCGTCGGGACAGATGCGCACCAGGGTGTCGATGTGTCCGTCGGTGTCGTCGCCCAGCAGACTGCCGTGCTGCAGCCATACCACGCGCTCGGCACCCAGCCACTCTTTCAGCCTCGCTTCTATCTGTTGCTTGCTGAGGGGCTGGTTGCGGTGGGGAGCCATCAGGCAGCACTCGGTGGTGAAGATGGTGCCTCGTCCGTCGCTCTCTATCGAACCACCTTCCAGCACAAAGTCCAGGTGTGGCTCGTAGGTGCCTTGCAGCAGTCCCCTGTCGTAGAGCCGTCGGTTGATCTGGTTGTCCAGCTCGGCAGGAAACTTCTCTCCCCAGCCGTTGAACCGGAAATCGAGCAGCAGGATGTCAGAGGGCTCATGTCTGAGGGCTGATGTCTCCTCAACGGTGATAAAACCGTGGTCGCGCGCCCACGTGTCGTTGTGGGGAATGTCGTCCCCTACCACCAAGACAGGCTCGCGCTTCTCTATTTCGCGCTTCATCTCGTCATAGACAGCGGTAATCTCGTCAAGCATCGGAGCCCAGTCAGTGGCTGCATTAGGCCACGTCAGCTGCACACAGCGCTGAGGTTCCCATTCGGCAGGCATGCGCCTTTTTTTCTCATTCATGCTGCAAAGGTACAAATAAATTAAGAATTAAGACTTAAGAATTAAGAAAAAATGTGTATCTTTGCACACGGATTATGATGTTAGAACTGCATAATGTAACGATTGGCCAGCAGATACGCTCGCTTTCACTGACTGTCAACAGCGGTCAGCTGGCCAGCATTGTCGGCCCGCAAGGGTCGGGCAAGACGACGCTGCTGAGGGCTGTCGTGGGACTGATAGCCGTTGACAGCGGACATATCTGCATTGACGGTGAACTGCTGACACCCAAGTCGGCACCCTATTTCCGCAGGCAGATGGCCTATGTGCCACAGCATCTGCTGGTGCCAGAGTGGTATGACAAGGTCAGTGCCGACTACCTGTCGCTGTTGGGCAAGGCCATTGAGTCAGGAAAACCGCTGCTGATCGTGGACGAGCCGTCGCAGCCGCTCAGTGCTGAGGCCCAGCAAGCCGTCGACCAGATGTTGCGGCAGGCCGCCCAGCGTGGAGCAGCCGTGCTGGTGGTTAATCCAAGAATAACAGACAATCAAGTGAGACTATGAGTATCGTATTTCTTATATTGTTGTTGGGGCTGCTGTCGTGGAAAGGCTATCTGGCCTGGAAGCGAGGCCGCAACACCTATGTCCGCGACCGCGAGCAGTATCAGTCATTGTGGGAATATCTGGTGGTCAACGGTGCCACTGAGCGCGAAGCCCGAAAGCCCTTTCTGGCGAGAGCACTGACGAGAGCCTTCATGCCACTGATGCGACAATGGCGCTTCTGGGTGGTAGTGGGGGTGCTGGTCGTACTGACAGCACTGACGGCCTGTGCACAGAATACCGACTATGTGGAGGTGCGCACCACCCAGAAGGCGACCGCTCTGCAGCGTTATGCCTACAAGGCGTGGTATTCTGAGTCGTATCGCATTCCCCTGGCGGTATCCTGGTACCTGACCAAGGAGCATACTTACGGACGTAACCAGCGCAAGCAACAGACCTTCCAGCCCGATCCAGACATCAGAAACGCTGTCACCACCTACGACTATATGCAGTCGGGCTACGACCGCGGACACATGTGTCCGGCAGGCGACAACAAGTGGAGCCAGCAGGCACTGGAACAGACTTTCTATCTGACCAATATCTGTCCGCAGAACCACAACCTGAACAAGAACGACTGGAACGACCTGGAGCAGCTCTGTCGGCAGTGGGCGCGCAAATATGGCAAGATATACATCGTCTGCGGCCCGGTGCTCAGAGGTTCCAACCACAAGCAGATAGGTCCCCGCCAGCGCCGTATCACCGTGCCAGAGGCTTTCTACAAGGTGGTGCTCCGTCTGGGCAAGAATCCTACCGCCATCGGCTTCGTCTACGACAACAAGGGACAGTCGCAACCCATGCGCGAGGCAGTCTGCACGGTCGACGAGATAGAACGACTGACGGGGCTCGACTTCTTCTATGCCCTTGATGACAAGACGGAGAGCCGCATAGAGTCGCATTCCTCGCTCGCCGACTGGTAGTCTGTGGGGCTTCGCCTCGCCGTTGTTTTCAGAAATACAGAATCCAGTTTTCTCAGCAGCACTGAAAATGTTGACTCCAAAATTTTACTGTAATATATGTGAAAGCTGGGGATTTGTTCGTGTGGAAGGTTGACGAAAAACAAGAAACGCCAGAGGCTGATAAAAAAAACAGGGAAGGTTGCGTGGTTTTTCTGTTTTTTTTGTAATTTTGCACTCGCAAAAAAGCAAAAGGATAATAACACAGTAAAAAACTATGGGTGGCTTCTTTGGCACTATCTCAAAAAAGGACTGCGTAAACGACTTGTTTTACGGGACCGACTACAACTCGCACTTAGGTACAAAACGCGCCGGACTGGTGACATTCGATGAGGAAAGTGGTTTCCACCGCTCCATCCACTCGCTGGAACGCCAGTATTTCCGCTCTCGCTTCGAAGACGAGCTGGGCGAATTCAAAGGACATCAGGGCATGGGCGTCATCAGTGATACCGACCCGCAGCCCATTATTGTCAACTCACACTTGGGGCGCTATGCGGTGGTGACGGTGGCAAAGATTAACAACCTGCGCGAGATAGCCGAGGAGCTGCTGGCTGAACGGATGCACTTCAGTGAAATGTCGGCCAATAACATCAACCAGACGGAACTGGTGGCCCTGCTCATCAATATGGGCGACACGTTTGTTGAGGGTATTAATAAGGTATACAAGAAGATAGAGGGTTCGTGCTCGATGCTGATACTGACGGAGGATGGCATCATTGCTGCCCGCGACTTCCTGGGACGTACACCCATCGTGATAGGCCAGAAGGAGGGCGCCTACGCGGTGTCGAGCGAGACAACGAGCTTCCCTAATCTTGACTATCAGGTGGTGCGCGACCTGGGTCCCGGCGAGATAGTGCGCCTGAGAGCTGACGGGCTGGAGGTGATGCAGAAGCCGTTCTCGCGCTGTCAGATATGCTCGTTCCTATGGGTCTACTATGGTTTCCCTGCCAGCGACTACGAGGGCATCAACACAGAATATGTCCGCGAGAAGAACGGACGGTTGATGGGCGAGAAAGACAGCGACCTGGAGGCCGACTTGGTGTGTGGCATCCCTGACTCGGGCGTGGGAATGGCCCTGGGCTTTTCGCACGGAAAGAATTTGCCCTACAAGCGCGCCGTGCTGAAATACACGCCTACCTGGCCCCGCTCGTTCACGCCTGGCAATCAGGTTCGTAGGGACTTGGTGGCGAAGATGAAACTGATACCCAATCCTGCCATATTGAAAGACCAGCGTATCGTGTTCTGCGACGACTCTATCGTGCGAGGAACCCAGCTGCGCGACAATGTGCGTACGTTCTTTGAAAATGGTGCCAAGGAGGTGCATGTGCGCATCTCGTGTCCTCCGCTGGTCTATGGTTGTCCGTTTATCGGCTTTACCTCGTCAAAGACGGACATGGAGCTGATTTCGCGCCGCATTATCAAGGACTTTGAAGGCGATGACAAGAAAAACCTGGAGAAGTATGCCAAGACGGGTACGCCGGAATATCAGCGTATGGTGAACGAGATTGCTCGCCGCCTGGGGCTGACCAGCGTGAAGTTTGCCACTTTGGAAGACCTGATAGAGAGCATCGGACTGCCCAAGGAGCGAGTGTGTACACACTGCTTCGACGGTACATCCTATTGCCACGAGCACGACAACGATTAACCAAGAGAGAGTAGGAAAGAGTCAAGAATTAAGAAAAAGTGTGGTGAAAATCACACTTTTTTCGTTCTTCGTTCTTCATTCTTAATTAAAATGCGTATCTTTGCAATTTGAAATTAAAATCATAGAAGCGTGAAAATACGACAAGTGCTGGTCGCCCTTGAAGAATTCGCGCCCCTGCCCTTGCAGGAAAGTTGGGATAATGCTGGCTTGCAAGTAGGACTGACAGAGGCGGAGGTTTCAGGGGCATTATTGTGTCTGGATGTCACTGAGGATATTGTCGACGAGGCCATCCGTAAAGGCTGCAATCTGATTGTGAGCCACCATCCGCTGTTGTTTCGCGGACTGAAGCAAATCAGCGGGGGCAGCGAAGTGCAGCGATGCGTTATCAAGGCCATCAAAAACGATATCGTCGTAGTCTCCATGCACACCAATATGGACAATGCAAAGAACGGGGTCAACTGGAAGATTGCTGAGAAGCTATGTTTGCAGGACACACGGTTCTTCGCCCCCAAGCAGGTGGATGGCATTGAGGCAGGCAGCGGGATTGTGGGTATGTTGTCACAGCCCATGGATGCACAAAGTTTTATTCTCCTGTTGAAGCAACACTTTCATGTACAGTGTGTGCAGAGCAATGCGCTTCTGAACCGGCCTATCCGTAGTGTAGCTGTCTGTGGGGGAGCGGGTGATTTCCTGCTCGACGATGCGGTGGCGCAAGGTGCCGATGCCTTTATTACGGGCGAGATGCACTATCACGTCTTTTTCGATCACGAGCAGCAGATTCAAATCTGCGTCATAGGGCATTACCAAAGCGAGCAGTACACCGCAGAGATATTTCGTGACATCATCAAAGAGGCGTGTCCTGATGTGCGCACGGAGATAGCAGAGACGAATACAAACCCGATAGTATATTGGTAACATTCGAAGTATCGAAGCATCGAAGCGTCGAAACATCAAAGTCTCGAAATATCGAAGCCTCGAAGCCTCGAAACCTCGAAATAACAAAATAACGAAATAACCCAAAGAAAACGAATTATGGCAAAGAAAGATCCTATGGAAATGCCGGTTGAGGAGCGCCTGAAGACGCTTTATCAGCTGCAGACCACGCTCTCAGGAATCGACGAGAAGCGTGCATTGAGAGGCGAGCTGCCCTTGGAAGTACAGGACCTTGAGGACGAAATCGAGGGTCTGAACACTCGTGTAGAGAAAATCCAGCGTGAGATAGCCGAATTTGAACAGGCCATCTCTATGAAGAAAGGCGAGATTGAAACGGCAAGAGCCAGCGTGGAGCGTTACAAGGCACAGCTGAACGATGTGAAGAACAATCGTGAATACGACACGCTGTCGAAGGAAATCGAGTTCCAGACGCTGGAAATAGAGCTCTGTAACAAGAAAATCAAAGAGGCCAATGCCCGTATTGATGAGAAAAAGGCAGAGCTGGTTCAGAGCCAGGCCGTGATTGAAGACCGCCAGCAGGCTTTGGAAGCCAAGAAAAATGAGCTGGACGAGATTATGGAGGAGACCCGGGCTGAGGAAGACAAGCTGAAGATCAAGGTGAAAGACCTGGAGGCTAAGATTGAGCCGCGGTTGCTTACGTCGTTCAAGCGCATCCGTAAGAATGCCCGCAATGGACTGGGTATTGTCTATGTGCAGCGTGATGCTTGTGGTGGATGCTTCAATAAGATTCCGCCCCAGCGTCAGCTCGACATTAAGATGCACAAGAAGGTGATAGTATGTGAGTATTGCGGACGCATCCTCATCGATCCAGAACTGGCTGGCGTGAAGATTGCGCCTACTGGTACTCCTGAGGTTAAGAAAACCCGTAAGCGCGCTATCCGTAAGACTGCCAAGAAAGGTGAGGGCGAGGCTTCTGATGTTCCAGAGGCTGAGGCATAATAGGGGAAAATACAAATTAGAAAAAGTCGCAGGCAATCTTTGCTTGCGACTTTTTTTACTTTTGTCAGTACTGCTCTTGCTCTTTTCTTATCAGTCTTGCTCTTTTCTTGTCAGGTCTGCGTAGTCAGGTATGTCTTGCAAGAACACATACCGGCGGTGTTTGTAGTCCATCTTGCAACAGATATGCTCTACGCCGTTGCTCACTGTCAGGTAGTCGACATGCAGCAGTAGGTTATAAGCTGTAATCTGGTCGAAAACCTTTTGCGTCAGTGGCACACTGGGAGCCTTGTATTCAATAATCATCTGCGGTCTGACTTCCTTGTCGTACAATATAGAGTCGCAGCGGACGGTCTTCTCACCGCATTTCAGCGCTATTTCGTTGCCCAGCAGACCCTGTGGGTAGCTCTTGTGCTCTACCAGCCAATGGGTGAAGTGCTGGCGCACCCATTCCTCGGGGGTCAGTGCTACATACCGCTTGCGCAGGAAGTCGAAAATCTCGGGCTTCTCGCGCGTTCCACGCACCTTGACAGCGTAGGAGGGGAGGTTTAGTTCGTTCATATCGCGTACAAAATTACGAAATTCTTGGCAAATTCCAAAAAATTCTGTAATTTTGCAGTCGATTATGGCTCAAGCAGCAGTGACATACGAAAGTGTAATGAACGACCTTCAGGCGCGTCAGTTCAAGCCCCTCTATTATTTGATGGGCGATGAACCTTATTATATCGATAAGATCAGCGACTGGATAGCCGAGCATGTGCTTCAGCCTGAGGAGCGCGATTTCAACCAGACCGTCATGTTTGGTTCTGACGTCACAGCCTCTCAGATTGCTGATGCCGCACGTCGTTATCCCATGATGGCTGAATACCAGGTCGTCATCGTCAAAGAGGCCCAGAACATCAAGAATGTGGAGCCTCTGGAGAAGTATCTGAAGAATCCTATGCCTACTACCATCCTTGTCATGTGCCATAAGAACGGTAAGATTGATGGGCGCAAGCAAGGCTATGTAAAGGCTATCAAAAGCGTAGGAGTCCTCTTTGAGAGCTCCAAGCTCAAGGAGAAGGAGCTTCCGCGATTCATTGAGCGCTATCTGCAAGCCAAGGGAGCTACAATAGACCCCAAGTCGACTCAACTCATTGCCGACAGCATCGGTTCGGACCTGAGCCGTCTTACCAGCGAGTTGGACAAGGTGCTCTTGTCTCTGCCTGAACAGGATAGGAGAGTGACTCCCCAGGTGGTAGAAGACCAGATAGGGGTGAGCAAAGACTTCAATGGTTTCGAACTGCGCGATGCTTTGGTCAATCGAAATGTGTATAAGGCAAATCTCATCATCAAATATTTTGACGAAAATCCAAAGGCTGGTAGTTTGTATGCTCTTCTCCCGATTGTCTTTAATTACTTCCAGAACCTGATGATTGCCCATTATTGTCCACAAAAAGGGAATAGGGAAGCAATGGCCAAATGGCTCGATCTTCCCAATTCTTGGTTTGCCAGCGACTATATGAAAGGTGTCCAGAATTACTCAGCAATGAAGGTGATGCAGATATTAGGTAAGATAAGGGAAATGGATGCCAAAAGTAAGGGCTTAGACAACCCGAATACCCCTCCAGGAGAGCTGATGAAAGAGCTAATTTTCTTTATACTTCACTAAAAAAAGAGCTATTTGGGGCTCTTTTTTTTCTAGATTTCCATTTTTACCAGACAACAAAAATTGCCTTCAAAGTACGATGGCTATTGACTTTTTGCCCCAAAATAGGCCCTCATATTTTGCGTATTTTCAGATTTTCCTCCCGTCGTGCGTAATTCTTCCAAAATGCTCATTTTTCGTAAATCGAAGGCTCTGCGATTTGCACTTAACCAAGTTTAACATTCAAATTATTGAATTTACAAAGCCAAACTTCAATATAACTGTCTCATCAATTTAAATGAATGAAGGAAATATTCATATCTACAAAGTCGAATATCGGAAAGACGTTTTGATTTATAAATCCGATTTTCCGAATTTATTTTTCCGTAGTGATAAACATACAATACGGATTTTAATAACTCAAACGATTGTTTATCAGCAGAATCTTTAGTTTGATTAAATAAAAAGAAGACAATTTTGTCTCTATATTTCGTTCGTTGATGTATAGCCTGACTTATAGTTGGCACTTCGACATACATAACGATAGCATTATCAGTATTTTATGCATTTTACTTTCTACTTTTCTACGAGTGTGTTTGACTATTAAAATTCAGATTTACAAAACCAAAGGCTCCTTTTCCGGCTTTCTTAATTAGGAATTCGGAATTTTAAATTCAAAATCCGAATTTTGAAGATTAAATTTTCCTTTAGAATTCTTGCGCAGTTCAAATAAAAGTTTTACCTTTGTAAAATCAAACAAAAACAGGCATTTTGCCCCTATTTTCTACTCAAATGGAAACAAAAGATAGAATTCGTATGATAATGGAGGATCTGCACATGACCCAGCAGGTGTTTGCAGATTTCATTCAGCAGGCCCCTGCCACCCTGAGTAGCATCTTCAATGGTCGCACCCGTCCAACGTTGAATGTGATTGATGCCATCAAAGTAAAAATACCTAACATTAGCATTGAGTGGCTTCTCTATGGTACTGGTGAGATGTATATTACCCACCCTGCTACAGAAAATCCACCCTCTCCTGAGGTCGTTTCTGCACCCACAGAACAGACTTTGAATTTTGATCCCCCAGTTCTCGAAACTCAGCCTTCCAGTTCTTCGACATCATTGTCAAGCTTCTCACAGCATGGTGTAAAAACCACACCATCAGAATTCGTTCGTGAGGAGATAAAAATAGTTGACAAAGCACCTCGGAAGGTTACTGAGATTCGTGTCTATTACGATGACCAGACTTACGAGTCGTTCGTACCTGCGAAGAAGTAGTCGCTTTGTTTGGTGGTTGATAATCTCAGACCGGGATTATGGATGGTTGATGATTTCATGTAGGTATTATCAGGTCGAAACTTTGTCTGGTTGATGATTTAAGACCGAAAATTTGGAATGTAGCAATTTTATTCGTACCTTTGCAAAATATGAAGAGCTATTTATATTAATGTGGATGGTTTATGAAGAAACTGTTTTTTGAATTGCTACAAGTTGCCACGGGTAAGTTGGAGTGTGTTGAGCGCGGTCCTTCACCCGAAGAGTGGCAGACGCTGTATGAATGGTCCAAGCAGCAGCAAGTTGTAGGTATTACCTATCGAGGTGTTGAGCGCTTATTTGAATATGGTCTGCGCGCTCCGCAGGACGTGAGTATCGACTGGATGTCTGAGGCGGAGACGATTCGTGAACAGAACCAGCAGGCATCGAAGCAGCTTCGTATTGTCCAGTACTATCCTGAGCAGCTGCGCGAGTTGCGCCAGCCAGGGGTAGCCGATGAACTGCTTGCCCAGGTGCCTGACGTTGTCCAGATGTATCGGTTTTACAAACAGGGCTTGCTTGATATGCGGCTTCTGATGGATTACTGTTATGTACTGCGCAGTGCTGCCGGACGGCATGAGACGTTGAAAGATGGCGGCCTTGCCGGTTTCTTGCTCGGTTCTGTCGGTCTTCGCAGGTTTGCCCGTGGTCTGGCATGGCTGTTGCGTGAGTCGCTGGCCCTGGAGCCTGAGTTTTTGCTGTGGAAGCCTTTGGAGGCAGAAGGACGCTATCTGATGGCGGAGCTTTTCCGGGAGAATAGTCGGATGCAGCGTCTGTCACATACCATCAAATACCTGTCTCTCTGAGCCGATGTTCCTTCGAGCCGAAGCAGATATATCTAGCATTCTGAGCTGATATAGTAATAAATACTTGAAATCTATATAGGATGAAGAAATATATTCTTGATTTGAACGTGAAGGCCATAGACAGGCCTAGCGATAGGCATGTCCTGTTGAAGTTGACGTCTGATGCCCCGTTGCCCGAGATGTTGCCCGGTCAGTTTGTCGAGGTGCGTGTAGACAATTCACCTACCACCTTCCTTCGTCGTCCCATTTCCATCAACTTCGTCGACAGAGTCCAGAATGAGTTGTGGCTCTTGGTCGCTATGGTAGGCGATGGCACACGCCGCTTAGGCAGTCTGGAGATTGGGCAGACGCTGAACTGCGTACTCCCGTTGGGCAATGCGTTTACCATTCCAGAGTCATTGTCTGAGAAGGTGCTGCTCGTAGGCGGTGGCGTTGGAATGGCTCCTATGCTTTTCCTGGGTGCCTGGTTGTCTGAGCGGGGCTTTGCGCCTACGTTCCTTTTGGGTGGCCGTACGCAGAAGGACATCCTGGAGCAGGAGTTATTCAGGAAGTACGGTCGTGTGTGCATCACGACAGAAGACGGTTCTGAAGGCGAAAAAGGCTTTGTGACCAACCATTCGGTCCTTAGCGAGCATTTCGACCGAATAGCCACCTGCGGTCCTACACCGATGATGAAGGCTGTGGCCCACTATGCCAAGGATCAGAACATCGAGTGCGAAGTGTCGTTGGAGAACATGATGGCCTGCGGGCTGGGTGCTTGTCTGTGCTGTGTAGAGAAGACTACTGAGGGCAATCTGTGTGTATGCAAGGATGGTCCGGTGTTTAACATGAAGAAATTGTTATGGCAGATTTAAGAGTAAACATAGGCAGCCTGTTGCTGAAGAATCCCGTGATGACTGCCAGCGGTACGTTTGGCTACGGCCTTGAGTTTCAGGACTTCATCCCACTCGACGGGCTGGGTGGTATCATTGTGAAAGGCACCACTCTGAAGGCCCGCGAGGGTAACGACTATCCCCGCATGGCCGAAACGGCACAGGGTATGCTGAACTGTGTGGGGTTGCAGAACAAGGGAGTAGACTATTTCTGCGAGCATATCTATCCTCAGATTAAGGACATCGACACACACATGATTGTCAATGTGAGTGGTTCTTCGCCCGAGGACTATGCCGAGTGTGCCGCCCGCATCGACGAGTTGGCAGCCATTCCAGCCATTGAGCTGAACATCTCCTGTCCGAATGTCAGGGATGGTGGCATGGCCTTTGGCGTCACCTGCTCTGGAGCTTCGAGTGTGGTTAAGGCTGTGCGTGAGCGTTATCACAAGACACTGATAGTCAAGTTGTCGCCTAATGTGACCGATATTACCGAGATAGCTCGCGCTGTGGAGGCCGAAGGTGCCGACGCGGTGTCGCTCATCAATACACTGATGGGCATGGCCATCGATATAGAGCGTCGCAAGCCTGTGCTCAGCATCAAGACCGGTGGTCTGAGTGGTCCTGCCGTCAAGCCTGTTGCCTTGCGCATGGTGTGGCAGGTGGCGCGGGCTGTCAAGATACCTGTCGTTGGTTTGGGCGGTATAAGTACTGCGCGCGATGCCATCGAGTTTCTGATGGCTGGTGCATCGGCTATAGAGATCGGCACTGCTAACTTCCTGGATCCAGCCGTCACCATCAAGGTGCGTGACGGCATCAACGACTGGCTCGACCATCACGGCATCCAGTGTGTCAGTGACATTGTAGGGTGTCTCGAGTGATGATAAAAAAATAGTCCCAAGTTATTTTAGTTTGGTGGGTGTTTGGAATGAAAAAAATGAGAGCGGCTCAATGGGCCGCTCTCAACCAACACAAAAACTAAACTAGACTTAACTAAACTTATCCCGGATTTTCACAAACCCAACGGATAA
This sequence comes from uncultured Prevotella sp., assembly GCA_946548065.1. GTDB lineage: Bacteria > Bacteroidota > Bacteroidia > Bacteroidales > Bacteroidaceae > Prevotella. The sequence continues at coordinate 13,366 of CAMNPM010000033.1, forward strand.
GATGATGCAAAGATAGTATAAAACTTTTAAACTACCATACTTTTTCCCATTTTTTTTGCATTTTCATCCGAAAAAGTTAGATTTTCGTAGTTTTATTCAACAAAATGGCATCTAATACGACACATGCTGCCATCGATTCGACCACTGGAACAGCTCTTGGCAGTACACAAGGGTCGTGGCGTCCTTGTGCCTTGAAGGTCGTTTCCTGACCGCTGGTGTCCACCGTCTCTTGTTCGCGCAGTAGGGTAGCCACGGGTTTGAAAGCCACGCGGAAGTAGATGTCCTGTCCGTTGGAGATGCCTCCTTGTATGCCACCGCTGCGGTTGGTTCTGGTGGTCACCCGTCCGTTGCTGTTTCTGAAGACATCATTCTGTTCGGAGCCGCGCATGCACACTCCGTTGAATCCTGCTCCATAGTCGAAGCCCTTGGCAGCGTTGATGCTCAGCATGGCAGCACCCAGTGTGGCGTGCAGCTTGCCGAACTCCGGTTCGCCCAGTCCTGGCGGACAGCCGGTAATCACTCCCGTTACAATGCCGCCGATGGTGTCGCCCTCGGCCTTCACCGTCTCCACGAGGCGTATCATTTCCTCGGCCTTCTGCGGGTCGGGGCATCTCACGATGTTGCTCTCCGCGAGCGAGAGGTCGTAGGCACGGTAGTCGTTCTCCAGTGCAATAGGTCCTATCTGCGAGGTATATGCTTTTACGCTGATGCCCATTTGTCCGAGAGCCATCTTGGCCAGTGCTCCAGCTACGCAGCGGCTGATGGTGATGCGAGCCGACGAGCGTCCACCACCGCGATAGTCGCGCGTACCATATTTATAATAGTATGTGAAGTCGGCATGCGACGGTCTGAACAGGTCCTTTATGTTGCTGTAGTCCGCCGAGTGCTGGTTGGTGTTTCTGACGATGAAGCCGATGGGACATCCCGTCGACTTGCCCTCAAACACACCGCTCAGCAGTTCCACCTGGTCAGGCTCCTTCCTGCTGGTGGTGATGCTGCTTTGTCCGGGGCGCCGCCTGTTCAGCTCTTGCTGGATGAAGTCCGTGTCGATGGTGATGCCGGCAGGCATGCCGTCGACCACGCCACCGATAGCCTCGCCGTGGCTTTCGCCAAAGGTGGTCACTCTGAATATCTGTCCGAAGGTATTCATGGCTTTCCTTATTTATGAGCACCCTCCACAACCATTGCCGCAACTGCCGCAGTCGCCACCACCGCAGCCACCGCATCCGCCTTTGCAGCCGCCGGTCATGCGGGCCACCTGCTGGCTGATCTCCTCAGGTGTGGCGGGGCGGCTCTCCACGATGGTACCTTTGAAGTGCAGGTCGTCGCCAGCCAGCGGATGGTTCAGGTCTATCTTCACCTGCTCTTTGCCAATCTCAGCCACGCGACCGAAAAAGCGTTGTCCTTCGTCGTTTTGCAGCGGTACGATAGCGTCTACATACACGTTCTTGCTGTCGAGCTTGCCATCAATCGTGAACGTGTCGATGGGCAGGTCGAGCACCCACTCGTCGTGGTACTCGCCGTATGCCTGGTCTTTGGGGATGGTGATGTCGAACTCAGCCCCCTTCTCCAGTCCTGCCAGCTGGGCCTCGAAGGCATCCAGGGCTATGCCGAAGCCTGTGATAAACTGGAAGGGGCGCTGCTGTGGGGCCTCTTCCATCATTTCCAAACCATTGTCGCCCTCAACAAACAGCTGATAGGCAACCTCCATGTATTGATTTTGTTTCTCCATAATCTGGTGTTAAGTTTTGTTTTGCGTACAAAGGTACGAATAAATAGGTGAACCGCCAAATTTATAGGTAAAAAAGGGGTTATATTGACAAATGTCAACCATTGTCTCGATTTGTTGACCTCGGTCAAGAAAACCCCTTGTGTCCGCAAACAATTCCCCAAAAAGTTTGCTGGTCGCCAAAAAAGCCCTACCTTTGCATCGTCAAACAGCGAGAGCGCTGTAGACACAAAGGATAACATTTTATTAATTAAAGAAAGAAAGGGTATTAAAATGAAAAGATTGTTTATGGTTGTCGTAGCCATGCTGAGCATGACAATGACGTTTGCAGAAAATGAGAATGCAGCCAACCTCAACAACGCTGAGGCTTACAACATGACAGTCAATATGAAAAAGCTCGGACAGGCACTGAACCTGTCGAAGGACCAGGTTGAGAGCTTTGCGGAGATTCATAAGACTTTCAGCGCTGAGATGATGTTTGCTGCTCAGGCTTCAGGCGAGGAGCGTCAGAAGATGGTCGACAAGGCCATTGGCAAGGATCTGGCTTACATGAACTACATTCTGAGCCACGACCAGTACCGCAGGTATGTAATGCTTCTGAACATTACGCTAATCAATCGCGGTTTGAAGTAAATGGTTATACATCGTATTTTATAGCTGAAGCCACTGTCAAGTGATTGACGGTGGCTTTTTCTGTAAAAGAATACTAAAAATTTGGAAATATCGGTAATTAGTAGTACCTTTGCAACCGATTAGTGCCTTATGGCATCAGTCTCATCCTATAGCTAGATATAAGAAAATAATTATAATAGAATGAAGCGAATATTGTTAACAGCAGTGGTATGCCTTTCCTCGGTGCTGAGCACATTTGCCCAGATGTCCGACCAACAGGTAATGGATTTCATTGCCTCCGAGGCCAAGGCAGGAACCAGTCAGTCGCAGATTGTAACGCGACTCATCCAGCGAGGAGTGAAGATCGACCAGATTCGTCGTTTGCGTAACCAGTATGACTCTCAGATCAAGAGTCGCGGCATGTCCAAGGCCGCCGATGGTGCTGTCACCGAAGTTGCCGACCGCATGCAGGGCAACGGCGACGGCACGGTAGGTCAGGAGGTCACCTCCGGCCGTCGCGGTACGACGGGTACTACCTACTCCGATGCTGCCGAGCAGCATGCCACCGCCGAGCGCGATGTGCAGGCCACGCAGGACGTACCTGGCGAGGCATCGGGCAAGAAGGTGTTCGGTCGTGACATCTTCAACCAGCGCGCGCTCAGCTTCTCGCCCAACCTGAATGTGCCTACGCCTACCGACTATGTGCTGGGGGCTGGCGACCAGATTGTGATTGACATCTACGGCGACTCGCAGAAGACCATCGTCCATACCGTCTCGGCTGAAGGTACCGTCACCATCGACGGTGTAGGTCCTGTGTCGGTGAGTGGCATGACGGTAGCCGCCGCACAGCAGAAGCTGCGCAGCCAGGTGGGCCGCCACTATTCGGGCAGCAGCCTGCGCCTCACGGTGGGCAGCACACGCAGCATCATGGTCAACGTGATGGGCGAGGTGAACACCCCCGGCACCTATCATCTGTCGCCCTTTGCCACCGCTTTCCATGCCTTGTATGCTGCGGGTGGCATCGGCGAGCTGGGTACGCTGCGCAACATCAAGGTATTCCGTCGCGGCCGTCTGGTCACCGTCATCGATATCTACGAGTATATCCTCAACGGTCGCCTGGCCGGTAATGTTCGTCTTCAGGATGACGATGTCATCCAGGTGGGACCCTATGAGTGTCTGGTGGGCATTACGGGCAATGTCAAGCGCCCCATGTTCTACGAGATGCGCCGCGACGAGAGTGTAGGCACCCTCATCAGGTATGCCGGTGGTTTCACGGGCGAGGCTTATAAGAAGTCAGTGCGCCTGACCCGCAAGGCCGGCGATTTCTATACCGTACATAATGTCGATGAGTTCAGCATGAGCACCTTCAAGGTCGACGACGGCGATGCCATCACCGTCGAGGGCATGCTCAACCGCTACGAGAACATGGTAGAGGTGAAGGGTGCCGTCTTCCGTCCTGGCCAGTTCAATCTGAATGGTCAGGTGAACTCCGTGCGCTCGCTGATTGAGGCAGCCTCCGGACTGACTGAGGATGCCTTTGCCCAGCATGCCATCATCCATCGCCTGAAGGCCGACCGCTCGCTCGAGATTGTGCCGGTCGACGTGCAGGGCATCATGAGCGGGCTGGTGCCCGACGTGCCTCTGCAGAACGAGGACGTGCTGTTCGTGCCTACGCAGGAGGAGCTGCGCAAGGAGCGCATCCTGACCATCACCGGCGAGGTGATGACGCCGGGCGACTACGAGTATGCCGACAACACCACCATCCAGGACCTCATCGTCCAGGCAGGCGGTCTGACCGACGGTGCCTCTCTGGCCCGTGTGGATGTGAGCCGTCGCATAGACAATCCCTACTCTAAGGAGAAAGGCCGTCAGATAGCCGAGACCTTCACCTTCGACATCAAGGACGGTCTGGTGCTCAACCAGGAGAACCGCTCGTTCCTGCTCAAGCCCTACGACGTGGTGCATGTGCGCCGCAGTCCGGGCTATGTGATGCCCAAGAACATCACGGTGAGTGGTGAGGTGAACTTCGAGGGCAGCTTCACGCTCGAGAAGAAGAACCTGCGCCTGAGCGATGCCATCCGGATGGCCGGCGGTGTCACTCCCGATGCCTACGTTCACGGAGCCCGTCTGGTGCGCGTGATGAACCAGGAGGAGCGCATCAGGAAGCAGGCCGTGCTCGATGCCCTGCAGAACTCAGTAACGGGCAAGGACTCCATCGTGTGGAGCAAGATTCAGATGGACTCCACCTACGTCATCGGCATCGAGCTCGACAAGGCATTGGCTGAGCCGGGCGGCGACTACGATGTGGTGCTGCGCGAGAACGACCGCATCGATGTGCCGGAGTACAATGGTACCGTGCGCATCTCCGGTGATGTTCAGTTCCCCAACACTGTCACCTTCGTCAAGGGCAAGGGCTACAAGTGGTACATCGACCGCGCCGGTGGCTTCAGCGAGACCGCCAAGAAGCGCAAAGCCTTCATCGTCTATCCCAACGGCATGATGGCCAAGCTGAGCAGCGGCACCCGGGTGGAGCCCGGCAGCGAGATTGTGGTGCCCACCAAGAAGCGCAAGAGCTGGAAGATGTCCGAGTTCATGGGCTTAGGCTCTATCATCTCGTCACTGGCCAGCACAGCAGCAATGATCACTTATCTCACACGAAAATAAGCAATGATGAACGAACAAGATATCCAACGCATAGAGACCGAGGAGTCGTCAATCGACTTCGGTGCCATCTGGCAGGCCCTGCTGCGCCACAAGCGCCTTTATCTGAAAGTGCTGCCTGCCGCCTTCGTGCTGGCTGCTATTTACGCACTGTCACTACCTAATTATTATATGTGCGAGGTGAAGCTGAGTCCTGAGCTCAGCAGCTCGCGCAGCAGCAGTTCGCTGCTGTCGCTGGCCAGCAACTTCGGAGTCAACCTGGGGCGCGGCAATACGGGTACTGAGGCCCTGTTCCCCACGCTCTATCCCGACCTGATGAACTCGGTCGACTTCAAGACCAGCCTCTTCCCCGTCAAGGTGACCATCGAGGGCGACAAGGAAAAGCGTGAACCCTCGCGCACCATGTCCTATTACGACTACATCAGGGACGAGCAGAAGTCGCCCTGGTGGTCGGCTGCTATCAAAGGCTTCTTTAGCCTCTTTGCCTCGAAGAAGGCCGACGCGCCGAAGACCGTCGACCCCTTCCGCCTGACCAAGGAGCAGACCGCCATCGCGAAGTCCATCGACAAGCGCGTGGTGTGCGACGTCGACAAGAAGACCATGCTTATCACCATCAACGTCACCGATCAGGACCCCTACATCGCCGCCTGCATGGCCGACACGGTGAAGCACCGTCTGCAGGACTTCATCACCGACTATCGCACCAAGAAGGCACGTGTCGACCTGGACTACAACCGCAAGCTCTACAACGAGGCCAAGGCCCGCTACGATAAAGCCCGCCGCCTCTATGCCGAGTACGCCGATGCCAACCAGGACATGGTGCTGCAGAGCGCCCGCACCAAACTCATCGACCTGGAGAACGAGATGCAGCTGCAGTATAATGCCTACAACACGATAGCCCAACAGCTGACTGCCGCCGAGGCCAAGGTGCAGGAGGAGACACCCGCCTTCACCACGCTGCAGAGTGCCACCGTGCCGGTGCAGAAGTCGGGTCCCTCGCGCGCCAAGATGTGTCTCATCTTCACCTTCCTGGCCTTCCTGGGGGCTACGGTGTATATCCTGCACAAGGAGAACCAGCTGAAACCCCTGCTGGGACTGGGATAAAAACATTATCATCATTTACGACGTATGAAAATAGCAATCGTAGGAACCGGTTATGTAGGACTGGTCAGCGGCACGTGTTTTGCCGAGATGGGTTCCCACGTCACCTGTGTCGACGTGGACACCGCCAAGATTGAGAAGCTGAAGAATGGCATCATGCCCATCTATGAGCCCGGGCTTGAGGAGCTTGTGCGGCGCAATGTGGAGTACGACCGCCTGCACTTCACCACCGACCTCACCGAGGTGCTCGACGATGTCGAGGTGGTGTTCTCGGCCGTAGGTACGCCTCCCGATGAGGACGGCAGTGCCGACCTGAAGTACGTGCTGGCAGTGGCCCGTCAGTTCGGACAGCACATCAACAAGTACACCATCCTGGTCACCAAGTCTACCGTCCCTGTCGGCACCGCCCGTAAGGTAAAGGCTGCCATTCAGGAGGAACTCGACCGTCGCGGTGTCGACATACCGTTCGACGTGGCCAGCAACCCCGAATTCCTGAAGGAGGGTGCCGCCATCAAGGACTTCATGTCGCCCGACCGCGTGGTGGTGGGTACCGAGTCTGAGCGCGCCCGCGAGGTGATGACGCGCCTCTACAAGCCCTTCCTCATCAACAACTTCCGCGTCATCTTCATGGACATCCCCTCAGCCGAGATGACCAAGTATGCCGCCAACGCCATGCTCGCCACACGCATCTCGTTCATGAACGACATTGCCAACCTCTGCGAGCGCGTGGGAGCCAATGTCGACAGTGTGCGCAAGGGCATAGGCACCGACCAGCGCATCGGCTCGAAGTTCCTCTATGCCGGCTGCGGCTATGGCGGCAGTTGCTTCCCCAAGGATGTCAAGGCACTGGTGCACACCGGACTGGAGAATGGCTATCACATGGAGGTGATAGAGGCCGTGGAGCGCGTCAACGAGCGCCAGAAGAGCATCGTCTACGACAAGATTGTCCAGGCCGTGGGCAGTGTCAAGGGCAAGACCGTTGCCGTCCTGGGCCTGGCCTTCAAGCCCGAGACCGACGACATGCGCGAGGCTCCTGCCCTGGTGGTCATCCAGCGCCTGCTCTCAGACGGTGCTACGGTGCGCGTGTTCGACCCCGTGGCCATGGACGAGTGCCGCCGCCGCATAGGCGACAGCGTGGTGTACTGCAAGAATATGTACGATGCTGCCGACGGTGCCGACGTGCTGGCCCTGCTCACCGAGTGGCGCCTGTTCCGCATGCCGTCGTGGAATGTCATCCAAAAGGTGATGACCGGCAATGTTGTCGTCGACGGACGCAACATCTACGACCGCCAGGAACTCGAAGAGCTGGGCTTCGTCTACACCCGCATCGGTGAAAAATAAATTATTCGTTCACAAAAACAATATGACGATGAAAAAGACAAGGATACTATTGTTGTTGGTGGTGGCAGCGGTATTGGCCAGCTGCGGCACCACCTCTACCGTGCCTATCACTGGTCGGCAGCGTACGCTGATGGTCAGCGACGAGCAGGTGCTCAGTCTGAGCAATCAGCAGTATGGAGAGTTTATGAAGACCGCCAAACCCTCGACCAATGCCGCCAACACGGCCATGGTGAAGCGGGTGGGGCAGAAGCTGGCCAACGCCGTGGTGACCTACCTCAACCAGAACGGTCTGGGCAACGAGGTGTCACAGTATAAGTGGGAGTTCAACCTGGTGCAAGACCAGCAGGTAAATGCCTGGTGCATGCCCGGCGGTAAGATTGTGGTCTATGAGGGCCTCCTGCCCGTGACGCGCGACGAGGCCTCCCTGGCCATCGTGCTGGGACACGAGATAGCACATGCCGTAGCCAAGCACTCCGCCGAGCAGATGTCGACACTCATCAAGCAGCAGTATGGCGCACAGGCCGTGGGCATGGTGCTCTCCGGCGTGGGAGCCAGCAGCAGTCTGCAGAACATTGCCGGACAGGTGTATGGCATCGGAGCCAAGGGTGCCAGTGCCAAGTATTCGCGCGACCATGAGAGCGAGGCCGACCACCTGGGCATCATCTTCGCCGCCATGGCAGGCTACGACCCTCAGGTGGCCGTCACCTTCTGGCAGCGCATGTCGCAGGCCACCGGCGGTGGCTCTACCTCATGGCTCAGCACGCACCCCTCCGACGCTACCCGCATCCGTCAGATACAGGCCTGGATGCCCGAGGCACTGCGCTACTATAACAGTCAGGGCGGCACTACCACTACCGGCAAGAGCCCCAAGGTGCCCAAGACCACCAAGACTATTCACATCTCAAGCAAGAAAAAGAAGTAATGAAGCATCAGATACTGTTCACCCTTGGCCTGATGGCTGCGCTCAGCACGTCGGCCCAGACCAAACAAGGCGGCATCACACCCCAGATGCTGCAGCAGATTGAGCAGCAGCAGGCTCCCACGGCCTCCGACCGCGCCCTGCGCAACGCCCTGGCTGCCAACGCCATCGACCTGCTGGCCAAGAACCGCCAGCATGCCGGCGACATCGACACCTACTTCAGCGTAGAGACCCGCCGACTTAGCATTACAGACCAGAAGGCCAGCGGGCGCTGCTGGATGTTCAGCGGACTCAACGTGCTGCGCGCCAACTTTGCACAGCGCACCGACTCGCTTACCGTCAGCCTCTCGCACGACTACCTTTTCTTCTGGGACCAGCTGGAGAAGGCCAACCTCATGCTGCAGGGCGTCATCGACACCGCTCATGAGCCCATCGACGCACAGCGCGTACAGTTCTTCTTCCAACATCCCATCAGCGACGGAGGCACCTTCTGCGGTGTCGCCGACTTGGCTGAGAAGTACGGACTCGTGCCGGCCTCCGTGCAGCCAGAGACCTACTCGGCCGACAACACGTCGAAGATGGCCAGCATCATCAAGTCGAAGCTGCGCGAGCAGGGCTTAGAGCTGCGCCGCATGGTGGCCGAGGGCAAGAAGGCCAGTGCCATCCAGGAGCGCAAGACCCAGATGCTGGGACAGATCTACCACATGCTCGTCATCACCCTGGGCGAACCCGTCAGGGAGTTTACCTACGTCTTCCGCAACAAGCAGGGCAAGGCCGTAGGCACACCTAAGACGTACACCCCCCGCGAGTTCTATCAGGAGATAGTAGGCCAGCCGCTCAACGGCTCCTTCATCATGGTGATGAACGACCCGCGCCGCCCCTACTACAAGACCTACGAGGTAGAGCTGGACCGCCACACCTACGACGGCCACAACTGGAAATACCTCAACCTGCCCATGGAGGACATCGAGACCCTCGCCATCGCCTCGCTCAAGGACGGACGCAAGCTCTACAGCAGCTACGACGTAGGCAAGCAGCTCGACCGCAAGCGCGGCTATGCCGACCTCGACAACTTCGACTACGGCTCGCTCTTCGGCACCACGTTCACCATGAACAAGGCCGACCGCATCTCGACCTTCGACAGCGGCTCCACGCATGCCATGACGCTCACCGCCGTCGACCTGGACTCGCAGGGGCAGCCCCTGAAGTGGAAGGTAGAGAACTCCTGGGGAGCCGACTGGGGCCAGAAGGGATGTCTCATCATGACCGCACGGTGGTTCCGCGAATACATGTTCCGACTGGTTGTCGACAAGAAGTACGTCTCTGCGAAGTTGCTCAAGGACTACGAGCAGCAGCCCGTCATGGTAATGCCCGAAGACCCGCTGTTCCTCCCCGACGAGTAACCCGCTTGGTACACGCTGGACGGTCGCCGCCTCTCGGGCAAGCCCGCGCAGAAAGGCATCTACGTCCATCAAAAAAAGCTTGGAGCCCCGTAGGTTCCAAGCTTTTCCAATGTTACCCCCATCGCCGCCCAGGGCGGGTGGGGTAGAGGCTGGTGGGGTAGAGGCTGGCGGCTACCCCTCACCACCGTCGCTGCCGCCAGGAGTAGGCGTTGGCGTGTCGGAACCCGGCGTCTCAGTGCTGCCGCCCGGCGTCTCGGTGGTCGAGCCTTCGCCCGTGCCGTCGTCGATGATGCCGTCGTCGTCAGAGGTCACGCGCTTCACCTCCTTGCCGTTGCGGTCGATGCAGGTGATGACGATAGCCGTGTTCTTCAGCTCGTCCTTCACGTCGACCGACGGGGTGAAGATGATGCGGCGCGTGGTGATGAGCGACGTCTTCACCAGGTTCACGTCGGCCACGGCCTTGGCAGACAGACCGAAGCGCATGGTGCCCAGACCCGGCATAGGCACCGAGTGACCCTCGGTGGCCCAGGCGCGGATTACCTGGCCAGCGGCTTCCCAGCAGGCCTGCATCACGCCCTGGCTCACGCCACTGCGCAAGGCTGCCTCCTTTACCACTTTCTCTTGAGCCAGCGAGCTGTAAAGCTCGGGCTGCATCACGTAACGATACTCCCCTTCACCGTCCTTGGTGAACTTGAGCAACTTCTCAAATGCTTTTACTTTTAAAGCCATGATGTAAAAGTTTTTAAAGGTTAAGAAATAAGGTTGATTAACTCAGTAGATTTCAGCATTTATACTGCTTACTTTCCACTTACAAAGGTACGAAAAAATTCTGAAATACGCAAATATTTTAGCCACTTTTTTTAATGAAAATAGCGAAAAAAAGGCCCAGAAATTTCATCCTTGGCTACGCGTTTTTCCTACGACGCGTGGTAGGAAAAACTGCGTGGCTTCGTAGGAATTGTTGGAACGCGTCGTAGCAAAAAGGGAGCGGGGGCATCAAGGCGAAGTGATGTGTGACAGATAGATAACATAAAGGGAAGTGTAACGGGAGTGTAACACGTTGTGTAACGAAAAGAATCTGACATAAACTGACTATGATTCAATGGCTTAGGCTCTATTCTCATTCCGCTGTTACACATTTACACTTTGTTTGCAGAAAGTGGGGGGTGAAGAATGGAAAATGAGAGTTGACAAAGAGGAAAGGGAACAAAGTGTAACATGTGTATCTGTAACGACAACGAGAAGACCCGCTCCTGTTGCTCCAAGAGAGGGGCTTCAGGGCGGGTCTCAACGAGAGGAGAGCATTCCTTAGAACGGCAGCTCAGTTTGCATGGGGTCGTCATGAGTGGCCTCGGCAGCGGCATTGGCCGACTGGACATAATAGTAGGCCTTCTGCTGCTTGTTCTCGTCACGCTGGATCCAGCGTTCGCCGTCTTTCTCCTTATGGGTAACGGACACTGGGTTCAGGCAGTGGATATGGTCGGCAAAGAGGCAGTAGTCGGCCAAGTGCTGCGTCATTTTCTTGGGCGACCATCCGAATTTGGTCTCCTGATTGAAATCGGCAAGCACTTGCTCGGCCTTCAGTTCACAGTCGAGATGACCACTGTCGGGTGCAAAATAGTCGGTAGCCCACTGCATGAAGTCCTTGCCCACGGCGGCCATCTGCTCGCGACGCTCAATACGGTTGAGGGGCGGCATGATGCGACGCAGACCAGGTTTGAGCGAGAGATAGAAGCGCACACACTGAATCATCAGTGCCAGGTCGCGCTGCCAGTCCTGCTCGCTGTATTCAGTTCCCATCAGGTTCTGGCCGAAGTCGTCAAGGATGGTGCGCGTCTCGCGGTAGTCGTTCTGCGCTGTCTTGACGTGATAATAGTCGGAGAAGGGCTGTGGCCAGAAACGTCCTTCGGTCGAAGGGTCGTGGCGTGAGAGGGTGAAGTTGGTGGCCAGCGCGAACTTAGGACTCTGAGTGAAGGGGATTACAAATGAGTGGCGGTTCTTTTCCTCCACGCGCATGTCGTTGGACACTAGTCCATAGACAAAGTTGTAGTCGAACTTGCGCGGACACTCGTCGATGAACACCAGTCCGGTGTCGGGTGTCACACCATCAAAGATGAAACGCGGGTCGCGGAATGAGGTGGTGCCTGCATTGATAGGGAACGTGCGAGTCATCTTGGCTGCCGCACCGATGTAGAACGACTTTCCCGAGCGGCCGTTGCACTCGTCGACGTTCTCGGCCATGGCACTGTCGAGACAGACTGTGGCCCAAGCCTCGGACTCCGACTTGTAAGCATGGAGCATATAGCCCATGTTAGAAAGGCGGCTGGCCTTCAGCAGGTGCTCCTCGCTCTCTTCCTCGGCGGTCAGCGGCATTCCTGCCTCGTCATGCTTACGCCAATAGATACGAGCTGAGTTCATCATGAAACGCAGCAGGTTGCACTGTTCGGCACCCTCGGCAAGGTTGACGCGATACTGCCCGTATTCATCCGTGGTGACACTGAACATGTCGGTCATCGGACGGTAGTCGTGCTGGATGATGGCATCGCGCCACACGTAGCGGTCTGACGGATCAGTGTAAGGGTGCGTGGTAATCTTCTCGGCAGTCACTTCCACCCAGAGGTTGCGGAAATAGAAATACTGGCTGGTAGCCGTGGCACGACTGAAGTCGAGGTCGTCACGCTCGCGCAGCGTACTCGATGCGGTAGTTGGCAGGTCGCGACTGCGCAGCACCTTGTCCTGCAGAGCCTTTGGAAGTCCCTGCTGGGCGAGCCACTTCTTGAGGAACAGGACGATGGCCTTGGCGGTGACACGCTCTACGATGTTGCCCTCAATGCGGATGTAGACAGGCTCCGTGCGCGACTCGTCCTTCTGCGTGAAGAAACCATTCAGCTCAAGGAAATAGTCGAGCGAGGTGCGACTGAGCAGATACTGCTTTTGTCCCTGCTTGTCGGTTATCTCTGTCCAGAAACAGGCAGAGATGGCGCGGCTGATGAGCAGGTCGGAAGCTTTCTTCGACGGGTTCAGACGGCAGTAGTCGCGCAGGTCCTTGCACTTGCGGCCACGGTTGTCGTGCAGCCCGCCCATATCGCTGTCGGCGAGCCAGGCCGTATAGATGCCCAGATGGCGCAGTGCCATCAGCTGTCCGGCCTTGCGACCGGTGGCATCGATGTCGGGGACGTTCACCAACTTGTGGGTGTACTTCATCAGCAGCCAGTAGTCAGCATCAGAGAGACCCTTCGTCTCGCTGTCGAGCCATACGGAGGGATAGCCGTAGCTGAGTGCCGTGACGGCATCAGAGCCGCCGCTGACAATCAGCAGCACGTCGAGCTTCTCCTCGCCACGCTCGGCAAACAGGCGGCGCACCAGTTGAAGACCGTAGATGTAGCCCTGCGGCTTCTTTCCTACAATCAGGAATCGATGGCTCTTGTCGGGGTTGCAAGGCTCGTAGACCTTATAGAACGTCTGCGGCAGTCCCTGCTGGTCGGTATAGTCGCACTGCTCGGCAAAGATAGGGTACGTGGGTGTAGGGCGGCGCACGTACACCTTATTTCCGCTAGTAATCTCCACTTGGCTGACACCTTTCCACCCGTAGGCATCCAGGTGTTCGGCCTTGACGTTGGAGCCCCAGCAGCTCAGGTCAAGTCCGCCCACACCATCAAAAAGGGTGACACGTGGCATCTTTCCCAACTCGTCGGGACGGGCATCGCGGCATTCCATCTCGGGCTTGTTGGTGCTCGACGAGAGCACCTCCTGCACACCGTAGTGCTCAGCCAGTTGCTCGACAGCCATGCGGAACTTGTCCTGACCATAGCCACGCGTCCACATGTAAAGGTCGACAGGCGAGAAGAATCCTCCACCTTCGCCCATGCCGTAGTCCTTCACATGCCAGTAGGGATGCTTCTCGTCGGGGCCATAGAGGTGAGCCGACGGTGTGCGCTCCTCGCTGCGCAGGCGAAATGCCTTCTTGCGGTTAATCACTGCATCATCCACTACCGTGAGCAGGTCGCGGATGATGTCGAGTCCGTTGCCAGTGGCATCGTAGACTCTTTTCAACAATTCACTTGTTTCCATAATCCTTTTTATTTTTAGGAAACAATGTGGTCTCGGGTTTACCTTGCCGGCAGCATCACCCTACTTTCTAACCACCCCTTCGTAATCGGCACGCGGCTTCGTCCTGAGAAGATGGTGCAAAATTACGAAATAAGGAAATACGATTTTCACAAAAATCCCAAATGGGACAGCAGAATAAAAGAAAAAAGGACTCTTCTGCCTGCTTGCAAAAAAGTCCCCTGAGAAAATGGTAATTGTCACCCGAAAGCCCCGCAGTTGTCCCTTTAGGCTTAGGCTGTTGTCCCTTTTAGACTTAGGCAGTTTCCCTTTTACAGTCAGGATTGGCCTGTCTATTCCCGAAGTTTCTGATAAATTCACTGAACACTGGGTCGACGTCTTTGAAAATGTCAGCAACGGCGTCCCTGTCTACCTTTGTGTATGAAGATCCATACCGTTCCATGGTTCCTTGGGCGTATCCGAACAACTTGCTGGCTATGGGAGGAATGGTCAATTTCTTATTACTGTATTGAATTTCATGCTTATTCAACAGTGCCTCACAGAAGAGTCCGGCCTGAGCCGCAGTCAGCTTTTTCGCCTCGTCCTTGCTATTCGCTTTC